>NZ_JAMQOQ010000006.1 GCF_031624635.1 Halogeometricum sp. S3BR5-2
ACAGCTGCAAAAGGCACTGAGCAACCGATTCTTTGACTCACTCGACGAGCTAACAACAGCGATCGACACCGCTCTCGACAAACTCTCCGTCCCTAAAGTGAGCAATTACTTCTAGTGTCTACTATAGTTCCTCGGCCTGCGCGCCGCGGACGCTCTCGGAGGACGACTCTAAGTGAGTGTTGACGACGGTCACCGCGGCGCCCCGAACCGTCGCGTCCACGACGCCGTACCCGCGGTCGACGCGGAACGTCCGGTCGTCGCCGACGGGTACCGTCAGGGCCTCCTCGAACGTCGCGGACGACGTCCCCGTCACCTCGACGTCGGCGCCGGCCCGGACGAGGACGGCGTCGCGGTCGGTGAGGCGCACGTCGAGTTCCTTGCCGTCGACGAGTCCGGGGAACTCCGCGTCGGCGTTCGTCGTCACCCCCGCCACCTCGTACGGTTCGCCCGCGGCGTCGAGGGCGGTGGTGAGGTCCGCGAGGAAGTCGAAGGCGACCGTCTCGGCGTCGGGGTCGCCGGCGCCGCCGTCGCCCGCGTCGTCGGTCCGGACGAGTGCGGCCTCCTGCACGCCGACCACGTCGGGTCGCGTCCGGACGAGTTCGCCCGCTATCGCGGTCATTCGCTCGGTCGGTGCGCTCCGCTCGATGTCGGCGTACAGGTCGCCGACGGTGCGCGCGAGGCCCTGCACGGACTCGACGAGAAAGAGGGCGAACAGGTTCGCGCCGAGGCCGAGGTTGCGCGTGGCGACGGTGAGTTCGGTCGCCCCCGCCGCGTCGGCCGCGGCGGCCACGGTGTCGTCGTCCGCGCGGGCGGCGGCGGGGCGGGCGACGGTCGGAGCGGCGAGTCCGAGTCCGACGGCGGCACCGGCGCCGGCGCGGAGGGCGGAGCGACGAGAGAGGGCGGTCCGGTCGCGGTGGGTCATCGTCGCCGGGTAGCGGCCTCCCGGATATCAATCTTCCTACCTGACAGGGAGGTGAGAGAGAAGAGAGGCGACGGTCGGACCGATTGCGTTACTCGCCCTCGCGGAGTTCCTTCACGCGCGCGATGTTCCACGCGAACCCCTTGCCGTCCTCGGTGGGCGTCTCGAGGACGAGGGGGACGTCCGCGAGGTCCGGGTGGTTGACGAACGCGGACATCCCCTCCTCGCCGATGAGACCCTCGCCGATGAGGGCGTGTTCGTCCTTGTTCGTCCCGCACTCGTGCTTGGAGTCGTTCAGGTGGACGCACGCGAGGTGTTCGAGACCGACCACGTCGTCGAGTTCCGCGACGGTGTCGTACACCCCCTCCTCGGTCGAGAGGTCGTACCCCGCGGCGAACGCGTGGGCGGTGTCGAGACACATATCGAGGTCCTGTTCGGACTCCTCGATGACGTAGGCGAGGTGCTCGAACTCGTCGCCCATCTTCGTTCCGCTTCCGGCGTCGGACTCGACGAGGACGGTGACGCCGTCGGGGATGGCGAGGTCGTCCAGCACCGAGACGGCGTTGTCGAGTCCCTGCTCCTCGCCCGCCCCGGTGTGTGCGCCGAGGTGGACGTTCACGTAGGGGATGTCGAGTTTCTCCGCCATGTCCACCTCCGTCTGCATCGATTCGAGCGACTTCCGCCGGAGGTCCTCCTTCGGCGTGCAGAGGTTCACGAGGTACGACGAGTGGATGACCCACGGACCGTCGAGTTTCTCCGCCGTCTCTTTTCGGAAGAGTTCCGCCTCCTCGTCGCTTATCTCGGGGTCGCGCCACACCTGCGGCGAGGTGGTGAATATCTGCCCGCAGTTGCCGCCGAAGGCGACCTGCCGGTGAACCGCGTTGGCGACGTTGCCGTGCGGCGGCGTCTCCTCGTCCGAGGAGACTTTCGAACTGGCCATCGAGACGTGTGCTCCGACGCGCATGGCAGACCGCAGGAGGCAGGGGCGTATAGTGACTTCGGACGACGGTCGTCGTCCGGAGGCAGTCCGGGTTACCATTCGTTCAAGAAAGTCTATGTAATTGGAGCGTGTGTCTACGGTATATGTCCGAGGTGGGACTCGCAGTGGGGGAGACGGTGCCGGACGTGCGCGAGCGAATCGTCCGGTCGAACGGGGAGACGGCGGACGTCGCGCTGTCGGAACTCACGGCCGAACGACCGGTGTTGTTGAACTTCTACACGATGGATTTCAGCCCCGACTGCGTCTCCGAGTGGTGCGAGTTCCGCGACTTCGATTGGTTCGCCACGGGCGATACCGTACAGGTCGTCGGCGCGAGCAAGTCCGGCGAGCGACTCCACCGCAAGTTCATCAGCCAGTTCAGCCTCGGATTCCCGCTGTTCGCGGACACGCGCCTCGCACTCGCCGACGCGTTCGACGTGCGCTACCGGGCGTTCGGCGTCTCCCACCGCGCGCACCGCTCCTGTTTCCTCGTCGACGGGGAGATGCGCGTCCGCTACAAGTGGGTCGGCGAGCACTGGTTGGACCCGACGCGCGACACGCCGCCGGTCGGCGAGATTCACGACGCCGTCGTCCGTGAACTGGACGCCGACGACGTCGAGACGTTCGGGTTCTAGTTTTAGCTTCGGGACGCCCGCTCCCGCGGGTCGCGCCGGACCCACTCGTCGTCGGCGTACTTCTCCTCCGCGCGCTCGCGCGCGCGAGCGAGTTCGTCGTCGGTCCACCCGCCCTCGTCGGCGTCGGCCCATGATTCGAGGGCAGACTCGACGGCCGAGACGGCCTCGGCGCTGGAGGCGTCGGAGAACTCGTCGACGCCGCCCACCCTGTCCGCGAACGCGTCGGGGGTCACGTCGTGGCCGTCGAAGACGGCGAGATGCTCGGCCGCCCGGACCGAGTAAGTCAGCGACCCGTGCTGGACGACCGAGTCGTTCCGGCGGTACTGGGCGTTGCCGCTCACCTTCTTGCCGCCGGCGACGACGTCGTGTGCGGGGTGGAGTTCGCGCAGGTAGCACGCGGGGTGCCATATCTCCGGCACCGACTCGTCGACGAAGTCGGCGTCGACGCCGAGGCGGGCGAAGGCGTCGAGAACGGGCGCGCAGAGCAGGTGGTAGCTCTCCATCAGGTCGCCCGGCAGTTCCGCCTTCGGCGCGACGATGGAGTAGGAGATGTCCCCCTCGGAATCGTGGTAGATGCCGCCGCCGCCGGTCTGCCGGCGGGTGACGGTGACGCCCTCGCGTTCGCAGTGCGCCCAGTCGACCGTCTCCGGGTCTTGATGGTAGCCCAGAGAGAGCGTGCTCGGTTGCCACCGATAGACGCGGACGGTCCGCGGGCCGCCCGCGGCGGCCGTCTCGGCGGCTATCTCGTCCAGCGCCATCTGCATCGGGCCGTCCCGCGCCTCCTCGCGGACGAGTCGCCACTCGCGGTCGGCCAACGGACCGCGCGCCTCGTCCGGCCCGAGTTCGGCGTCAGAGTCGGAGTCGGGGTCGCTCATGTCGCGGGCTACGCGGGAGTCCGGGAAAGCGGTTTCGTCGCCCGCGGCCGCGCGCGCGCCGACTCAGGAGAGCAGGCGGGAGACGAGGAGGAAGAGGCGCCGAAGGTTCGTTCCGAGCGTCTTCTGGTTCTCGCTGTAGAGGACGATGTCGTCCGACTCGCCGAGGTGAATCTCGACGGACCGACCCCGGTCTTTCAGGTCCGCGAGTTTGACCGCCCGGACGCTGTCGAGGGGGACCACCACGTAGCGGAAGTCCTCGTCGGCGATGTCGGCGTTGCAGTGTTTCCCGTAGACGTGGAGGCTGTTCGTCGTCAGTCCGACCTCGTAGCCGATGTACTGCATCCCGCCGACGTCCGCCCCCGCTCGTTCCCCCTTTACCTTCGCCCGAAGCTTCTCGTCGGGTATCTCGATTCCGTCCACCATCATCTGGAGATATTCTCGAACAGTGATAAGCGTAGCTCCGTCGCCGCGGTTCGGGCGGGAGTCGGTGCGTCGACCTCTCGCCGTCCGCCGACGGCTGTCCAGGCGTCCGGACAGTCCGTCCGAACGGAGGGAAACGGTTGCGAGACGGTCCGCCACCGTCTTTTTGAGTGTTCGCTCCCTACGCGTGCGTATGGAACGAGACGACTTCGCAGACGAGTTCGACGGCTACGACGGAGAGATTCCCGAGGGAGTAGACGAGGCGGCCGTCGAGCGGATGCGAACCGTCGCGCACGCCTTCGACGACCTGATAGACGTTCCCGGGACCAACAGCAGTATCGGTCTCGACCCGATACTCGGCGTCGTCCCCGTCGTCGGTGACCTCGCCAGCGCGGCGTTCTCGCTGTACATCGTCGCGGAGTCGGCGCGCCTCGGCGTCTCGTACAAGACGCTCGTCGCCATGCTCGCCAACGTCGCCATCGACACCGCCGGCGGCGCAGTTCCGTACGTCGGCACGCTGTTCGACGCGGTGTGGAAGGCGAACCAGTGGAACTTCGAGATGGCGATGTCGGACCTGCAGGACCAGTTCGACTTCGACGACGACTTCGGCGGCGGCGGACCCGGCGACTTCCCCGAGGACGACGACGGCGACGGCCCCGTCGTCATCGACGTGGAGTAGAGACCTTCCGAGGTCAGCGGTTCGGGCGGAGCACTTCGGCCACCTCGGCCGTCGTCTCCGGCGTCGCCAGCGCCGTCGCCTCGACGACCACGTACCCGCTCAGCCCGTCCGCTAACCACGTGACGGACACTTCTTCTTGCCCCTCGTATCTGTGTAGTCGGTCCGCGACGTACTCGAACCCCACCGTCCCGAGGGCGCTTCGGACGAGAAGCGGGTTCGTCTCGGAGTCGAGAGCGTTGCCGACCGCCTCGACCGCCGCCTCGCGAATCGCGCGGACGTCCGCGGCGCTCTCGACGGTCACGTACGCTCCGTTCTCGACGCGTTCGCGGAGCGATTCGAACGCCCGGACGCGAGTTAGCGTACGGAGCGCGGAGACGACGACGCGCGCTCGCTGACCCGTTTTCCGCTCGTCGTCGATGTCGTCGGCGTACTCGATGCTTCGCCGGAGGTCCGCGGCCGCGTGAGCGACGGGCTTCAGGTCGGCGTCCCCCTCGACGTACGCGGAGGCCTCCGACCCCGGACCGGGGGCCGAGAGCGCGCCGCGCCGGTCCGCGAGCATCGACGACAGTTGCTCCCCCGCGGCGGTCAGTTCGTCCCGAACCGAGCGCGGACTCCTCAGCGACGACTCGAAACGCCCGAAGAGGTACGCCGCCTGTTCCACCGCCGCGCGCGCCGCTTCGAGGTCGGCCGCGAACTCGCCGACGCCGAGTGCGCTCTCGCGGGGGTGGCGCGTCCGGCCGGGTGCCCGGTTCAGCCGCCGCCCAGCGTCCGCGACCAGTTCCTCCAGTTTCGCGTGAACCAACGCGGCCCGGACGGGGTCCTCACCAACGTACCGCCACCGCTCGCGAAACGACTCGTACGCCCGTCGGACGGTCGGAACCGACGACTCGACGGCGGCGACGGTGAGCCCCGAATCGACCGCCGCCCACGCGGCCTTGACCTCCCGGACCGAGCGGCGGGCGTACCTGAGCGGTTCGAGCGCGTCGGCCGGCGACCCCGCCTCCGACACCCGCCCGAGCGCCTCGGTCGCCCGGTCGTACAGCCTTCCGAACTCCTCTCTTACCATCCCGTTCGGAACCGCCTCGGCGTCGAACGGTGCGGGGACCGACGAGAGCGCCTCCCGAAGCGCGCCGACCCGCCGGTCGACGTAGGCGGCCTCCACGTCCACCGGGAGCGGTTCGGTCACCGTCGGCGTCTCCCCCGAGAGCGCCGCTTCGAGCGCCGAGCCGTCTATCGTCGGCGGTTCGTCAGCCCCGAGCGGATTCAGGTCGTCCAGACCGGTACACCCGGCGAGACCCGCGAGCGCCGCGCTCCCCGCGAGAGCGAGGAGGCCGCGGCGCGAGCGACTCGGTCCGTTCCGCGCGTCGTCGTTCTTCGGTCGGCCCCCGTCGCTCATCGGTCGACCTCCGTCGTCTGGTTCGCCGTTCGATTCAGCGTCTCTGTGGTCCCCGCCGACCCCCCGTCGTCGGCCGTCGCCGGACCGAAGTTCGGCGGCTCGGTCGTCCGCTCCTCTTCCGGCGGCCGTCGGAGACGACATCCCCTGCTGCTCCACCCGGAACCGTAGCTGTTGACGGTGTCGGGATCGAGCGCCTCGGGGATGCGAATCAACGTCGAGACGCCGTCCCTCGCGTCGGCCTCGCAGGCGACGTCGGCGTCGCGGTAGGTGCTTCCGTAGTCGGTGTGGATGCTCGAACCGGTCCACGAGACCCCGCACAGCGACAGCGTGCGACACTCCGAGACCGATTCGGTCTCGACGTACACCGTCTCGCTCTCGAAGTCGGTCGCGGCGACGAACTCCCGGGCCGCGTCGGCGCCGTCGACGTCCGCGAACCGGAGGCGGTCGGCCGTCGTCTCGCTGGCGACGAACCCGCGCGTCTCGCGCATCCGGTCCGGCACCGTTCCTCGTTCCGTCGTCGTCTCCTCGTCGGGGTCGACGAACCACGCCGGCGGTTCGTTGCCGGCGTTCCTGAGTACGTAGTGGTCGGGGACGGGGCCGGGGTCGGAGCGGTTCGACCTCTCGACCGCCGTCGAGGATCCGTACGACTCGCCGTTGCACCCGGCGAGGCCGGAAAGGAGAGTCGCGGCCGCACCGAGGAGAAATCGTCTGCGCGTGGAGGGCATCGTATCATCAACGTTCAGTGACATTCGTAAATGCTTGGTGGTGCGGCGGCGACGCGTGCGGCCGATACGCCGCCACAGAACGGCGATTCGATGGGAGAGGGCAACTCGCGGCGACGCCCGCGTCGTGGCGTGAGCATAGCCGAAATGACCGAGCGCCGGAATTCGATATAGCGTTATTCAATTTACTGCCTCGACTCGCGGCCCTTTTAGGCGTCGCGGGCGTCGGTCGGGTATGGTGCGGAACGTCGCGGGCGTGATGGCGGAACTCGAAGCCGAGGACTTCTACCTCCTGTCGGGCGTCGAACAGGGGATGCGCTTCGGCGAGTGGGTGAACCGCGGCAAACTCCCCGAACTCTCGGGTCTGACGGCCGAGAACGTGGAGTACCGACTGAACCGCTGTATGCGCCGCGACCTGGTCGAACGCAAGACCATCCAGTACGAGGGGTACAAACTCGCCGTCGAGGGCTACGACGCCCTCGCACTCCGCACGTTCTCGAAGCGGGATACGATTCAGGGGGTCGGCGCCCCCCTCGGCGTCGGCAAGGAGAGCGACGTGTTCGAGGTGCAGTCGTACAAACCGTTGGCGCTGAAGTTCCACCGTGAGGGGTACACGAACTTCCGCGAGGTGATGCGCGAACGCGAGTACACCTCCGAGAACCAGCACGTCTCGTGGCTCTACACCGCCCGGAAGGCGGCCGAACGGGAGTACGAGGTGCTCGAAGACCTCTACCCCGACGTCGCGGTGCCGCGGCCAATCGACCAGAACCGCCACGCTATCGTGATGGACAAACTCGCCGGCGTCGAACTCGACCGGGCGAAACTGGAGTCCGAGCAGGTGGTCGGCGTCTTCGACCTCGTGGTCCGGGAAGTCGCCGGCGCCTACGAGGCGGGGTACGTCCACGCCGACATGAGCGAGTACAACGTCGCCGTCGGCGAGGAGGGGGTGACGGTCTTCGACTGGCCGCAGGCGGTCGCCACCGAACACGACAACGCGCGCGAACTGCTCGAACGCGACGTGAAGAACCTCCTCGACTACTTCCGCCGCAAGTACCCCGCCGCGATGCCCGAGGAGGTGGACTCCTCGTCGCTGTGCGACGCGGTTGCCGCCGACGAGTTCGAGACACTCCGCGCGTTTGCGGTGTGAGTCCCGTTATCGTTCGTTAGGTCGCCGTGCGCTTCTGAATCGACCGTTCTCGAATCTCTTACCGCTGGGTTCGGCACTTCTACCTGCTCGTCCGGGACACACCGATAAACCAGATTCCGCGATACGAAATCCGGACGAGACCGGGTTCCCACGACTCGCGACGGTTCTGCGGGTCGCCGGTGAGTAGAGGGAATCAACGTCTGGTTTTCGCTAATCCAGAGGAGTACAGAGAGTGTCTGATATGTGGAACGATAGCACGAGTCATATCCGTCCGTGCCTTACCTCCGTGTGATGTATGACTCGAACCGATCAACGTTCCAGTCAACCGAGAAGTGAGTCTCCCGTTCGTGTCGGCGTCTTGAGCCTCCACAACAGCAAGGAGACGAAGGCGATCCTGAATGCAGTGGAGGCGCTCGGTCACGAACCGGAGTGGCTGCGAGCGGAGAATACGGTCGTCCGCATCCGCGAGAGGGACGCCGAACTCAGCCCCGACGTCGACGTGATCGCCAATCGACTGCTCCTGTCGAATACGGACCAACCGGCCGAAGAACTGGGATTGGCCCGAACGCTGGAGGGTATTCGCCCGATGCTAAACACACCGGATGCGACGGCACGGGCCGCGCACAAGACCGCCGCAGCGATCGCGCTGGTCAACGAGGGGCTCCCCGTCCCGAAGACCGCTCTCGCGCTCAGCAACGACCAACTCAAACACGTCCGCGAGGAGTTCGGGAGCGAGGCGGTGTACAAGACCGCGATCGGGACGCACGGGGGCGGAGCGTGGAAGGTGTTGACGACCGACCCGCTCACGGCCCGCGTCGGGAAACGCCGCGCGTTCCTCCAGGAGTTGATCGGATGCGACGGAGAGACGCCGCGGGACCTCCGCGTGTACGTCGTCGGTGATCGGGTGATCGGGGCGATGCACCGACACGCCGCCGAGGGAGATTGGCGGACGAACGTCGCCCGCGGCGGCAGCGTCGAAGACGTAACGGATTCCACACCGAAAGCGGTGCTCGACCTCGCTCGCCGCGCGGCGGCGACGCTCGGACTCGACTACGCCGGTGTCGACCTCATCGAGGGCGACGGCGAGTGGTACATCTTGGAGGTGAACCCGACGGCCGGGTTCAGGGGTCTCTATCAGGCGACGGGGCGGAGTCCGGCCCCGTACATCGCCCAGCAGGCCATCGAGTACGCGGGCGGGTCGGTCGATGCGGACCGAGTTGAGGGGCTCGCATCGACCCTCGACGACTCGGTCCCCCGCTGCAAACCGGCTCCGAAGCCGGTCGGGTCGGAGGAGGCGATTACGATCGGATTCACCGAGCAGGTCGTCGTCAGCGGGACCAGCGGAACGAAGACCGTGGTCGCAAAGTCCGATTCCGGCGCCGCCAGAACGAGTATCGACCTGCGACTCGCCGCGGACATCGGAGCGGGGCCGATTCACACCGTCTCACGGGTGCGGTCGGGGAGTTCCAAGCAGTCCAAGACGCGACCGGTCGTCGACCTCGTCATCGGAATCGGCGGTGAACAGTACACCGTCGCCGCGAATATCGAGGACCGAACCCACATGACGCACTCCCTTCTGCTCGGGCGAGACGTGCTGAAGAACTACCACCTCGACGTCGGTCGTCGGGTCGAAAGTCACGCGGAGATCGCCAGCGAAGAGTGAGCGACGGCTCCATCCAGACACCAATCGGGCGCAACTCGACGAGAGGGCGACCGAGACCGGACGCGTCGCAGCGGAGCGCGAAATAAAACCGAACCCGTCGCTCGATTGGTTCGCCTAGTGCTCGTCCTCGTACTCGTTGACGGGAGACCGCATCGAGTTTTTCGCGTCCGAAAAGAGCGCGTCGGTCCGTCGGCCGCGATTCGACCGGTTAGCTCGCCGCGGCCTGACCGCTGCTCGTCCCGGTTCCGAGCCGTCGCTCCGCCAGCGCGAGCAGACCGTCGAGCGTGACGGCGAGCAGCGCGCCGCTGACGGCCCCGGCGAGGAGTTGGGGCGTGTTGAACAGCTGAATCCCGCCGATGACCCACACGCCGAGGCCCCCGCCGCCGATGAAGAACGCGAGGTAGGCGGTGCCGACGTTGAGCACCGTGCTGGTGCGGATACCGGCGAAGATGACGGGCAGCGCGAGCGGCAGTCGAATCTTCCGCAGCACCGTCCACTCCGACATCCCCATCCCGCGCGCCGCCTCGACGGTACCGTCGTCGACGTCCTCGAGGCCGACGATGGTGTTCGTCAGTACGGGCAACAGCGCGTAGACGAACAGGCCCACGAGGGCGGGGAGGAAACCCAGCCCCAAGAGGGGGAACATGAGCGCGATGATGGCGAGGGTCGGAATCGTCTGGGCGACGTTACCGACGGTCTCGACGACGCCTTTCGCCCGGTCGTTCCGCGTCGCGAGTATCCCGAGCGGAATCGCGACGGCCACCGCCAGCGCCTCGGAGACGAACACCAACAGGAGGTGCTCGCGGAACAGTTCGAGAAAGCGGTCGGAGTTCGCGAGGAGGTACGCCCACGTCTCCGCGAGCAGTCCGAGGAGTCCCGTCATGCGCCCTCCGACCGTCGGATGGCCGACTCGGTGATGACGCCGACCACCTCCGCGTCCTCGACGACCGGTAGCGCCTCCACGCCGGCCTGGATGCACCGCGAGAGCGCGACCTGCGCGCTGTCGGTGGGGGACACCGGAACGATTTCGCCCCCGTCGGCCATCACGGCGTCGTCACCGCGGAAGGCGTCGACGATGTCGGCGTGTTCGTCGGGCACCTCGGGTTGCATGACCTCCTCGACGCGGAGCACGCGGAGCCGTTTCAGCGTCCGGTCGGGGCCGACGAACTCCTCGACGAACTTCGTCTTCGGTTCGTTCAGCAGCGCCGTCGGCGTGTCGTACTGGACGAGTTGGCCCTCTCGCAGGATGGCGATTCGGTCGCCCATCTTCAGCGCCTCGTTGATGTCGTGCGTGACGAAGATGATGGTCGTCTCTATCTCCCGCTGGATGTCGATGAACTCGTCCTGCAGTTCCTCACGGGTGATGGGGTCGAGCGCGCCGAACGGTTCGTCCATCAGCATCACGTCGGGGCCGGCCGCGAGCGCCCGGGCGACGCCGACGCGCTGACGCTGGCCGCCGGAGAGGTCCGAGGGGTGTCGGTCCCGGTACTCCGCGGGCGGGAGCCCCATCAGGTCGAGCAGTTCGTCCACTCGCTCGTCGGTTCGCTCCTCGTCCCATCCCTTCAGTTCGGGCACGGTGGCGACGTTCTCGCCGACGGTCATGTGGTCGAACAGCCCGATGTCCTGGATGACGTAGCCGATCTGCCGGCGGAGCTCGGTCGCTTCGAGCTCGCTCACGTCCGTGCCGTCGTAGTAGACGGTGCCGTCGGTCGGCTCCTCAAGCCGGTTGACGAGCTTCATCGTCGTCGTCTTCCCGCAGCCGGAGGGGCCGACGAGAACGGTCGTCGTTCCCGCTTCGACCTCGAAGTCGAGGCCTCGCACCGCGTGCGTTCCGTCGCTGTACTTCTTGTGGACGTCGTCGAATCTGATCATGAGAGTCGTGCGTGAACCGCAGCGAGCGTTCGAGTCAGGGCCGCCCGGTCGACCTCCTCGCCGTTGCGGAGCCTGAGCCACTGTTCGAGCACCCCGAAGGCGTAGTCGAACGCGAGCGCCAGCGCCGAGAGGACGACCGTGGTGACGACTATCATCGCCGTGTCGCCGGCGCTGATACCGTAGAAGATGAAGTCGCCGAGGCCGCCGGCGCCGATGAACGCGCCGATGGCGGCGAGGCCGACGAGGATGACGACCGCGTTCCTGATTCCGGCCATCACCACGGGCAGCGCGACCGGGAGTCGAACGCGCCGGAGGCGTTCGAGCCGGCTCATCCCGAGTCCCGTCCCGGCCTCGATGGCGGCGTCGTCGGCCCGGGTGAGCCCGATGTAGGTGTTCCGGATGACCGGTAACTGGGCGTAGGCGACCAGCGCGGCGATGGTCGGCGGGTTGCCGATGCCGAGCACGGGGACGAGGACGCCGAAGAAGGCGATGGCCGGAATCGTCATCAACACCCCCGCGACCCAGAGGACGACCGTCGCGGCGCGTTCGTGGTAGCTGATGACCACGCCGAGCGAGACGGCGACGGGGAGCGCGATGGCCAGCGTCCAGAGGGTGATGGCGACGTGTTCGTACGACAGTCGCGCGAGGCGACCGGCGTTCTCCGCGGCGAACGAGAGGAGTTCGCCGAGGAACGAGGCGGCGGGAATCACGTCAGATCAACCCCTCCGACCGGAGGTACTCGCGCGCGACGTTCTGCGGGTCCCGACCCTGCAGCGAGACGAGTCCGTTGAGCCGGAGGATGGTCTCGGTGTCGAGCGTCGGCCCGATGGCGTTCAGCGGTTCGCGCATCTCCGGCATCGCCTCCAGCGCCTCGCCGTTCACCAGGGGCGCGGGGTTGTAGATGGGGAAGAACCGCTCGTCGTCTTCGAGCGTCGTCAGCCCGTACTGCCGGATCTTCGGGTTGGTGCTGAACCCCATTCCGACCTCGGCGCCCCCCTCGCCGACGATCTGATAGGTGAGCGAGGAGCCGACGTTGCGGACGTTCAGGTTCCCGCGCATCTGGTCGAAGCCGTAGTGCTTCGCCAGCCCCGGCCAGCCGTCCGCTCGCTGCTGGAACTCGGGCCCCATCACGACCGTGAAGTCGGTGTTGCCCTCGGCGACGTAGCTCGCGAAGTCGCTCATCGTCTGCACGCCCGTCCGCTCGGCCCACGCGGGGTCCGCGATGAGGACGTACGTGTTGTTGAACGGCGCACGGTTCAGGTACTCGAGGTCGTACACGCGCTCGAACTCCCGCTTCACCGCCTGATACAGCTCTTCGGCGTCGGGGATGACCCGGTCGTGTTTCGGCGGGATGGTCGCCCACGCGCCGCCCGAGTACAGCCAGTACAGCGTCACCTCGCCGTTCTTCACGGCGCGGAAGTTCATGGTGACGCCCCCGAGTCCCGTCTCGTCGAGGACGCTGAGGTCGGTGTTCTCGCGCAGCGATTCGAGCGCCATGTACCCGAGGATGATGTCCTCGGTGAAGCGCATCGAACTCACCTGCACCGTGTTCGTCGACTCGATACCGAGCACGCTCGTGCAGCCGGCGGTCGCGGCTATCCCGGCGGCTGCACCACCGCGCTTCAGAAAGGCGCGTCGTGTCCTGGTCACTGTCGTATCTCCGTCCGGAGTCCGAGGTTTCCGCGCGTCCGCGTCGGCCGAATCGATGGCACCGACGGCGCAGTCGTTCGCACCGCCTTAAAGATGCACTCCAATAATCAAGTTCTCTGCTGAAAAAAACTATGGCTGTTAGTACAACGTCCGCGTACTCAGACCCGCACTGCCCCGGCAGTGCGGCCGGTGAGAATCCGGCCTCGCGGACCGCTCACTCGACCGCGACGACGACTTTCCCCTGATGCTCGCCGCGGTCGACGTACCGGTAGGCCTCGCGGGCGTCCTCGAAGTCGAAGACGCGGTCGACGACCGGTTCCATCCCGGTCGTCTCCACGGCGTCGAGCATCCGGTCGAACATCGCGCGACTCCCGACGCCCATCACGCCCTCGACGTTCAGCGACTTCGCGAGGACCGGTCCGGGGTCGACTTCGCCCGCCTGTCCCGCGAGGACGCCGATGAGGTGGACGTGTCCGTTCGCGCCCGCCGCGGTCAGGGAGCGTTCGAGCGTCCCCGGGCCGCCGACTTCGACGACGTGGTCGACGCCGCCGGTGCGCGCCCGAATCGCCTCGCCCCAGTCGGGCGTCGACTCGTAGTTGAGCGTCTCCGCCGCGCCGAGGGCTTCGGCGCGTTCGAGTTTCTCGTCGCTGGAGGAGGTGACCACGGGTCGCGCGCCGTGCATGGCCGCGAACTGAAGCGCGAACGTCGAGACGCCGCCGGTTCCGAGCGCCAGCACCGTCTCGCCGGCGTGCAGTCCGCCGTCCTCGACGAGGGCGCGCCAGGCGGTCAGCCCCGCGCAGGAGAACGATGCCCCCTGCTTGTAGGAGAGGCTATCGGGGAGGCGGGGGACGGCGTCGGCCGGGAAGGCGGCGTACTCGGCCAGCACGCCGGGGAAGTTGCCGCCGGTGGTCCGCGCCGTCTTCTCGGGCGTCCCCGGCCCGTCCACCCAGTCGGGCGCGAACGGCGTCGCCACGCGGTCGCCCTCGGCCAGTCGGTCCACGTCGTCGCCGGTTTCGACCACGTCGCCCGCGCCGTCCGAGAGCGGAATCACGGGGAGGTCCGAGCCGGGGTAGGCGAGTTCGTCGCTCGCGATGGCCAGGTCCCGGTAGTTGAGCGAACAGGCGCGGACGCGTACCAGCACCTCGTCGTCGTCGGGCGTCGGTCGGTCCCGGTCCACCAGTTCGACACCGTCGTAGTCGGCGTCCTCTGCGGTGACTTCGTAGGCTCGCATCACGCGGAAGGAGGGTCGGGAACCACTTTTACCCCGGTTTGTCCGACGGTCTGGCCGCCTCTTCGGGCGGCCCGAAGAAGCTATTCGACCGCCCGGAGTTCGACCGTCTCGGCCTCGAAGTCCTCGATGAACGCCCCGCTTCCGCCGACGCTGAACGTCCCGTCTTCGGTTTCGACGATGAGCGCGTTCTCGACGGGAAAGGAGTTGTTCGACGGTTCGAGGAGGCCCTGCCGGATGTCGACGACGACTCCCGCCAGTTCGGTCCGGCCGTCCTCGATGTGCATCGACCGTCCGACGGCGCGGGCGGCCACCTCGCGGCCCGCCCGGACGTGCATGGTCGCCTGCAGCGCCGCGTGACGGAAGTCGTCGTACGTCGCCGGGAGGGCGTCGGGGTCGCAGGTGTACGTCTCGGCGGCCATCGGCCAGTAGTTGCCGAGAAACGACCCGACGAGCACCGGGCCGAGTTGCTCCTGCGCGAAGACGATGGCCTGCGCGCCCGTGTTCGACCGCGTCACCATCTCCGTCGGCGCGACGAGGCCGGCGCCCTGGTCGACGGTGAGCATCGTCGGCATCGGCGCCTCCCACGCGCGGGCGACCGATGCCAGCCCCGAGAGGTCGAGTTCGTCCGTCGGGCCGACGCCCGTGACGATGAGGAGGACGAGGACGCCGCGGTCGACCGCCGCGCGGAGTTCGTCGGCCACCTCGTCGACCAGCGAGTACGGCATCCCGAGCGTCACCTCCGTCTCCGCGCGGGCGACGAGTTCGGAGACGCGCTTGATGACGGTCACCCGCGACTTCACTACCTCGAACCGCTCGGAGCGCGGGGCCGCGCGGGAGAAGCGCGCTTCGAGGGCCGGTCCCATGTCGTCCAAATCGGAGGACAGCGAGTCGATCACGTCGGCCGGGGGACGGGCGCGGATGGTCGTCGGCACGGCGTGGTCGTTCACCTCGACGAACCCGCGGGCCTCGAGTTTCTCGGCGATGCTGTAGACGTAGCGCTTCGAGACGTCCGCCTCGTCCGCGATGGTGCTCGCCTTCGCCTCGCCGAGTTCGAGGATGGTGAGATAGGTGTCGATCTCCTTGTCGGAGAAGCCGAACCGCTTGAGTAGGTCCACGAGGGCCGCGTCGTCCATGCGGATACATGCAGAACACGGTCACTTATACTGTGGGCTACGCCGCCGAGCGGCGTCGTTCCGCCGTCCGGCGGCCGTTTCGCGGTTCTCGGTCGGGTCCCCGCTTGGTCCCGGTCCGACCGCTCGGCCTCGGTTCCTTCGCTCCGCGTTCTGTCTCTCCCGCACGCGCACGGGAACCCGGCCACGCTTTAGCCTTCGACCGCATACTGCGAGAGAGTGACAGACACGGAAGACGGAGACGAAGCCAACGGACCGCGGCCGTTCGTCCGCCGGCGGGACGAAGGCGAGGCGTACCACGCGCTGGGCGCGTTGGCGCTGCGGAAGGCGACGAGCGGGGAGACGGGCGGAGCCTTCGAACTGGTCGAGCGCCGCGGCGACGAGAATCGGGTGATGACGCCCCTGCACGTCCACCGGTCGACGGACGAACTCTGGTACGTCCTCGACGGCGCGGTGGAACTGTTCGCGGCCGGGGACCTGCTGTCGGCGGGGCCGGGCGACACCGTCTTCGCCCCGCGAAACGTCCCGCACGCCTTCCGCATCGCGGCCGACGATACCCGAGTACTGCTGTTCGTCTCGCCGGGAGAGACGATGTTCCGCGAGGTGGGGACGCGCGTCGCGGAAGCGACGGTGCCCGCCGACGGCCCGGACGGCGACGAACTGAACCGCCTCGACGCGTTCGTCGCGGCGTCGGACGTGGAGATTCTCGGCCCGTCGCCGTTCGACGCCTGACGCCGCGTTCGACCCTGTCACCGTCCGGCACAGCGTCGACCGATTCGAAGTCGTTAAAGGCGAACCGGCGGTAGGTTCGGCAACTCGCTGGTCGGACGGGACGCCAGCGGGCACCCGAACACTCGGGACGACATGTGGAGTGCGGTCGACGACAGAGCGCCTCCGAATCGCAAGCGCCCGTGGTGAAACTATGGCACGAAGCTTCTATTCCCACATCAAGGACGCGTGGAAGAACCCCGGCGACGGCAAACTCGCCGAACTGCAGTGGCAGCGAAAGCAGGAGTGGCGCGACCAGGGCGCCATCGTCCGCATCGACCGCCCGACGCGCCTCGACAAGGCGCGCGAACTCGGCTACAAGGCCAAGCAGGGCATCGTCGTGGCCCGCGTCTCCGTCCGCAAGGGCGGCGCGCGCAAACAGCGACACAAGGCCGGACGACGCTCGAAGCGGCAGGGCGTCAACCGCATCGGTCGCCGCAAGAGCATCCAGCGCATCGCCGAGGAGCGAGCCTCGCGCAAGCACCCGAACCTGCGCGTGCTCAACTCCTACTGGGTCGGCGAGGACGGCTCCCAGAAGTGGCACGAGGTGATCATGGTCGACCCCGAGCACCCGGCCATCCAGAACGACGACGAACTCAACTGGATCTGCAGCGACGACCACAAGGGCCGCGCCTTCCGCGGTCTGACGAACGCCGGCACGTCCAACCGCGGTCTCAACGCCCGCGGCAAGGGCGCCGAGCACACGCGCCCCAGCATCGGTAGCGGTCGGCGCCGCGGCAAGTAAGCCTCGGCCGACCGCGACCGACGAGATTCGATTCTCGATTTCTTCTTTCGAATACTGAGCGACGAACGTGACGGACGGAGAGCGGCGCGTCCGCTCACCGTCGGAGTCGGGCAGGAGAACGAGAGAACGGGCGTGCGGCGAGCGCGGTTCGACGACCGAACCTCAGGCGTCGTGTCCGGACGCGACGGGACCGTCCCAGGCGTCGAAACCGCCGCGGAGGCTGGTCACGTCGGCGTCGAGATGGGAGTCGAGCATCGAGGCGACCCGACGGGAACTCTGTCCGATGTAGCAGGCGACGACGATGTCGTCGCCCCACTCGGGGTCGACGTTCGCCAGCGAGAGGCGGTCGGTCGGGAGGTTCACCGACCCCTCGATATGTTCGGCGGCGAACGACGACGGGTCGCGGATGTCCACGACGGTGGTGTCCGCGTCCGCGTCTTCGAGTCTCGCCACGAGCGTCTCCGGCGTCGTCTCCGTCACCATATCCGGGACTTCGTCGCGCGCGGCAAACCCTCTTCGGTTCCGACTACTCCTCACGACGAATCGTGAGGGACGCCGCGCGCCCGCCGGCCGTCTTTCCGGCGGGCGCGGATTTATTCGCGGCAGCCCCCAACGTCCGGTGTGACCCTCTCTCTCGACGCCACCCAACTGGACCGGTACTCCAGACACATCATCATGGACGAGGTGGGGCCGCCGGGACAGGAACGACTGCTCGACGCCTCGGTGCTCGTCGTCGGCGCCGGCGGCCTCGGGTCGCCCGTCGTCGAGTACCTCGCCGCCGCGGGCGTCGGCCGCCTCGGAATCGTCGACGATGACGCCGTCGAGCGGAGCAACCTCCAGCGACAGGTAGTGCACGGCGACGACGACGTGGGACGACCCAAAGTCGACAGCGCCGCCGACTACGTCCGCGGCCTCAACCCCGACGTGGACGTCGACGCCCACGAGACGCGGTTGGAGAAGGGGAACGTCGGCATCCTCGGGGAGTACGACGTGGTCGTCGACGCGTCGGACAACTTCCCGACGCGATTCCTCGTCAACGACTTCTGCCGGATTCGCGACATCCCCGTGGCCCACGGCGCCATCTATCGGTTCGAGGGGCAGGCGACGACGCTCGTCCCCGGCGGCCCCTGCTATCGGTGTCTGTTCCCCGAGGCGCCCGAACCCGGCACCGTCCCCGACTGCGCGACGACGGGCGTCCTCGGCGTCCTCCCGGGCACTCTCGGCTGTATCCAGGCGACCGAGGCGGTGAAACTCGTTCTGGAAGCGGGAGAACCGCTCGCGGGCCGCCTCCTGTTCTACGACGCGATGGAGATGACGTTCGAGACGGTTCCCTACCGACGGAACCCCGACTGCCCGGTGTGCGGCGAGGACCCCATCGACTCCCTCGACGGCGTCGAGTACACCGACGCCTGCGCGGTGTCCGTCGAGTAGGTCGGCTCCGCGGCCGCCCGTGCGGTCGCCGTCGCTCCTACTCTCCGCCGGTCGGTCGGGCCGACTCGGGGCGCGGGGCCGCGGCGGAGTCGGACCCGCCGCTCCCGCGCGCGTCGGTGTCGGACGTTTCGGAGACGGAGGCGTCGACGTCGAACGAGGCCGACACGTCGCCGCCGCAGAGGCGCGCGACCCGGTCGGTCAGTTCGCCGAGCGTCACCGTCTGGTCGGCCGTGGCGTCGGTTATCTCGGTCGAGGCGTCCCGGGCGTCGAAAGCGCGCGACTGGGCGCTCTGGATGGTCGTCGTCACCTGCTCGATGTTCTCCGCCTGTCCGTCCGTCGCGCGGGCGACTTCCGCGATGCCGTCGGCGCCCGTCCCGGTCGCCTCGGCTATCTCGTCGAGGGCGGTCAGCACGTCCGATATCTCCCCCGAGGCGACCCGAATCTGCTCGTGGGACTGCGCGGAGGCGTCGACGGTCTCGTCGGCCTGTTCGCGTATCTCGGCGATGCTCCCGGCGATTTCCTCGGTGTGCTCGTGCGTCTGGTTGGCGAGTTGCTTCACCTCGTCGGCGACGACGGCGAACCCCGACCCGGCCTCGCCGGCCCGCGCGGCCTCGATGTTGGCGTTGAGGGCGAGCAGGTTCGTCCGGTCGGCCACCTCGGCGATGACCTCGACGACCTCTTCGATTGCCTCCATCCGTTCGTGGAGTTCCGAGACCGTCTCCAGGAGATCCTCGGAGATTTCGACGACGTTGTCGGTCGCCGTGCGGACGGACTCGCCGGCCCCGCGGGCGTCCTCGGCGGCCGTCTGCGCCTGCGCGGCGGAGGCGGCGACCTCGTCGGAGGTGGCGGCTATCTCCTCCATGCTGGCCGAGAGGTCCTCCATCTCGGCGGCGCCCGTGTCGAGCAGTTCGGCCTGCTCGGCGACGTGGGAGTCGATGCGCGTCGCGGCGTCGGCGGCGCGTTCGATGGCCTCGCCGAGATGGACTGCGGTCTCGTCGACTTCGTCGGCCAGTCGCTCGAAGCGCCCGGCCATCGCGTTGAACTCCGGCACGACGCGGAGCGTCGTCTCGGGGAGGTGGCCACCGTCGTCCTCGAATTCGATGCGCGCCGACAGGTCGCCGTCCGCGAGTGCGCCGACCGTGTCGAGCAGTTCCTCGACGAGTCGCGTCGACGCGCGTTCGCGGGCGACCACGTCGGTGCGGTCGTAGATGGTCTCTATCACCGCGACGAGTTCCCCTCCCTCGAAGACGGGGCGGGCGACGAACCGGATGTGGCGTTCGACGCCGTCGCCGGTCACCATCGTGCTCCGGTCCTCGAAGCCGCCGTCGCCCGTGGCCGCCACGCCGAACGCCTCGTCGGCGTCGGCGGGCGCTTCGAGCACTTTGTCCGCTAAGGTCTTGGCCCGTCGGCCGTCGGGGTAGAACGCCTCGCTGGCGTGCCGGGACCCGAGGGCGTCCGACGAGGGGACCGCGGTGAGCGCCGCTATCTGCCGGTTCCACGCGACGACCGTTCCCTCGGCGTCGAGCACGAACGCCGGCGCGCCGACGCCTTCGAGCAGTTGAGTGCTGGTCAGCGAACGCGCGACGCCGGTGACCGTCTCCGAGGCGTCGGCGACGGTCCCGCCGTCGGGACGGGCGCCACCACCGCTCGAAAGCGCGTTCGAGAGGCGGGTGAGCAACGAATTCGACATCGTCACCCATTTCAACAGATAGTTGATAATTCTTTCTAGCTGATTTCCACGGTTGATAATAGCCACCGTCGGTCGAACGAGAGGGGCCGGGACGGAGTCGAACGAGAGTGGGAGGCACGGGACGACTCGTCAGTACCGCGGGGCGGACCGCTCTGAGGAGTGTGGCGAACACGGCGGCACCGACGCGTCCGCGAACGGGTGTGCCGCGCTCCGCGCGCCCGTCCGCGGCGACTCTCAGGTCACGACGGGCGTGGTCTCGTCATCGGATGTGAACGTTCGGTCGAGAGCCGACGGCGAGTCCCGCAGACCGCAGCGTTTTATCGGCCGCGACGCGGAGAGGAGGTATGACCTCGCAGGGAATCGTCGAGGAGTTTCTCTCTTTGAAGTCCGACACGGAGGCGGATGTTCTGACGATGCAGTGCGGCGATTTTTATGAATTTTTCGCCGACGACGCGGAGTTGGTGGCCGAGGAGTTGGACCTGAAGGTGTCGAAGAAGTCCTCGCACGGGTCGTCGTACCCGATGGCCGGCGTGCCGGTGGACGACCTCACGCCGTACCTGAAGGTGCTCGTCGAACGCGGCTACCGGGTGGCCGTGGCCGACCAGTTCGACGGCGACGACGGCGGCCACTACCGCGAGGTGACGCGCGTCGTCACGCCGGGGACGCTGTTGGAGACGTCGGGCGCCGAGGCGCGCTACATCGCCGCCGTCGTCGCCGAGGAGGGCGGCGACCGGGTGGGACTCGCGTTCGCCGACGTGACGACGGGGCAGTTCTTCGTCACCGAGACGGCCGACGCCGACGCGGCCCACTCGGAACTCTACCGCTTCGCGCCCGTCGAACTCCTCCCCGGTCCCGTCGTCAGAGGCGACGACGAGTTCCTGCGCCGCCTCCGCGAGGAGACGGACGCCTCGCTGTCGCTGTTCGAGGCGGACGCCTTCGCGCCCGGCCGGGCGAAACACGTCGTCCGCGAGCAGTTCGGCCGCGAGACGCTGTCGAGCGTCGGACTGGACTCCGAGTTGGCCGTCCGCGCCGCGGGCGCCCTCCTCGGGTACGTCGAGGAGACGGGCACGGGCGTCCGCCGGTCGATGACCCGCCTGCAGACGTACGAGACGCGCGACCACCTCGAACTCGACGCGACGACCCAGCGCAACCTCGAACTGACGGAGACGATGCACGGGGGGACGGAGGGGTCGCTCGTGGACGCCATCGATCATACGGTGACGAGTCCGGGCGGCCGCCTCCTCCGCGAGTGGGTCACCCGCCCGCACCGGGACAGGGGGGAACTCGAACGCCGACTCGACGCCGTCTCGGCGCTGGCGCGGGAGGCACTCGCGCGTGAACGCGTGCGCGAGGAGTTGGGGGACGCGTACGACCTCGAACGCCTCGCCGCGCGCGCCGCCTCCGGAAGCGCCGGCGCGAACGACCTGCTGTCGGTGCGCGACACCCTCGCCGTCCTCCCCGCCGTCGCCGAGGCGATAGAGGACGGACCGCTGGCGGACTCCCCCCTCGCGGACGTGGTGGCGCGGCCGGACCGCGAGGCGGCGGCGGCCCTGCGCGAGGAACTCGCCGGTGCCCTCGCGGAGGACCCGCCAAAGACGGTGCGGCAGGGCGGCCTATTTAAAAGAGGCTACGACGACGAACTCGACGAACTCATCGAAGGCCACGAGGAGGCCGAGCGCTGGATAGACGCGCTGGCCGACCGCGAGAAACGCGAGCACGGCCTCTCGCACGTCACCGTCGACCGGAACAAGACCGACGGCTACTACATTCAGGTCGGCAAGTCCGTCGCCGACGGGGTGCCCGAACACTACCGCGAGATAAAGACGCTGAAGAACTCCAAGCGGTTCGTCACCGACGAGTTGGAGGAGAGAGAGCGCGACATCCTCCGACTGGAGGAGTCCCGCGGGGAGTTAGAGTACGACCTGTTCTGCGACCTGCGCGAACGCGTGGCGGAGGCGGCCGAACTCCTGCAGGACGTGGGGCGCGCCCTCGCGGAGGTGGACGTACTGGCGTCGCTGGCGACGCACGCCGCCGGCAACGACTGGGTGCGCCCGACGCTGACCGAGTCGGGACCGCTCCGCATCGACGCCGGGCGGCACCCCGTCGTCGAGCGCACGACCGAGTTCGTCCCGAACGACCTCCACATGGACCGAGAGCGCGGCTTCCTCATCGTCACCGGGCCGAACATGAGCGGGAAGTCGACGTACATGCGGCAGGCGGCGCTCATCGTTCTCTTGGCCCAAGTGGGAAGCTTCGTCCCCGCGCGCTCGGCCGAGATAGGCGTCGTCGACGGCATCTACACCCGCGTCGGCGCGCTGGACGAACTCGCGCAGGGGCGCTCGACGTTCATGGTGGAGATGCAGGAGCTATCGAACATCCTCCACTCGGCGACGGAGGATTCGCTCGTCATTCTCGACGAGGTGGGCCGCGGGACGGCGACGTACGACGGCATCTCCATCGCGTGGGCCGCCACGGAGTATCTCCACAACGAGGTGAAGGCGAAGACGCTGTTCGCGACGCACTACCACGAACTCACGTCGCTCGCGGACCACCTCGACCGAGTGGCGAACGTCCACGTCGCGGCGGAGGAACGCGACGGCGACGTGACCTTTCTTCGAACGGTGCAGGAGGGACCGACCGACCGCTCCTACGGCATCCACGTCGCCGACTTGGCGGGCGTGCCCGAACCCGTCGTCTCCCGCGCCGACGACGTGTTGGGGCGACTCCGCGCCGAGAAGGCCATCGAAGCGAAGGGCGGCGGGACGAACGAACCCGTGCAGGCGGTGTTCGACCTCTCGTCGGGGCAGTTCGGCGGGGGCGGAAACGGCGGCGAGACGAACGGCGGCGGAGAGAACAACGAGGCGGCCGCCGTCCAGCGGTCGCGGCCGGCGTCGAACGCCGGGTCGGGAGGCGGCACCGACGCCGACGCCGATACCGATGCCGACGGCGGCGAGGCCGCGGACCCCGAACGCGACGCCGTCGTCGCGGAACTGCGCGAGACGGACGTGAACGGGACGTCGCCGCTGGAGCTGATGCAACGGGTGCAGGAGTGGCAGTCGCGGTTGGACGAAGAGTCGTAGGCGCCGTCTCCGCCGGCTGAGAATCGGGCGCGACTATTTGTCGGAGCGGAGCGTCCACGGGAGCACCGCATCGCCCCCCCGAAACGAGACGGCGGTCCGACCCACGGACCCCGACGCGCGGCGTCGGCGGCGGGGCGACGAACGAAGACGATGACACGTGACGCCAGGCCGACGATCGGAATCTCGTACGCCGCGAGCGGCGGCAACCCGGTGAAGCTCCGCCTGTTCGAGCGGGTGCGGACGTGGGCGGACCTGATACTGCTGAAGTCGGAGCACCGGCATCCGGACCTACCGGAGATGGGGCTCGACCTCTACCACATGGCCCGCTGGTCGCCGTCGGCGTACGCGGACTTCGAGTCGGCCCGCGACGCCGGCGTCCCGACCGTCAACTCCTACGAGGGGGCGCGGGCCACCGAGGACCGACTCGCCTCCGCCCGGGCCTGCGTCGACGCCGGCCTCCCGTTCGTCGACTTCGAGTACGGGACCGCGGCGGAGATAACGCTGGACCCGCCGGTGTTGGTCAAGGCCCGCCACGAACTCGACGACGACGGGCACGACTTCCACCGCGTGTTCACCGGTCCGATAGAGTTCGATGGCGAGCGGATGGTCGAGCGGTACGTCGTCCCCGCGCGGAGCTTCAAGGTGTTCAACGTCGGCGAGAACGTCCGGGCGACCGAACGGGTGTCGGAAGACAGCGAGTGGGAGCAGGTCGACGTCGCCGGCCGGTTCGCCGAACTCGCCGCCGACGTCGCCGCGCTGTTCGACCTGCGGCTGTTCGAGCTCGACATACTCGTTCATAAGAACTACTACATCATCGATATCAACCCGGTGGTGAGCCTCGACGGCGTCGAGGACGGCGTCGACGTCTACGAGGAACTGCTCCGGACGGCCAGCGGAGTCGGCTGACCGGCGATTCGTACGGCCCGCGGGGCGGGCCGGTCGGCAGTTCCGGTCAGTCCGAGCGAATCGGGCGTATCTCGCCCGTCGGGTCGGCCCGCTCGTCGACGAGCGGGAGGTTGCTCAACTGTTCGGCGTTCAGCCCGGAGATGACGGAACTGCGGGCGGAGTGAGACTGCGACGCCTCGTAGGCCGCCGCGACCTGCTCGCGGGTCGCCGCGGTCCGAGAGCGGACCGTCGTCCCCGTCTCGTCGACGTCGAGCAGGAGGTACGACTGCGGGAACGAGCACAGTCCGGGGGAGACGAGTCCGCGGACGCCGCGCTCGCGGACCAGCGAGAGGAGGTGGACGTGCCCGGAGAGGTGAAGCGGGACGTCGTGCCGCGAGAGCACGTCGAGCAGCGCGTCCGCGTTCTCGACCGGCGGGTGGGGCGCCCAGTCGTCGCCGACGTGGGCCGCGAGTCCGGGGAGATTGTGGTGGCTGACGACGATTGCCTCCGCCGAGTCGGCGAGCATCCCGTCGAGGCGTTCGAGTTGCGCGTCGGAGACGGTCGCCGCCTCCTCCCCGTCGGGGCCGAGCGCCGTCGCGCTGTTGAGGCCGACGACGTCCAGTCCGCCGAGTGAGAGGCGCACCGGGAACCCGCCGTCGGTGAACAGTCGTTCGAAGCGCGCGACGCGTCGCTCCTTGACGTCGTGGTTGCCCGGAACGACGAGAACCGGGACGCCGACGTCGTCGAGAATCGAACGCACGCACGCGATGTCGCGTTCCTCGCCGTCCTTCGTCAGATCGCCGGAGACGACGATGGCGTCCGCTCCCCGGCGCTCGGCGTCGGCCAGCGTCTCTCGAAACAGCTCTTGCGTCCGGTGAAACACCTTCCACGTTCCCTCCGCGTCGACGGAGACGTGCGGGTCCGAGACGACGGCGACTCTCGTCGGGGTCGCGGCTCGCGGCCGGTCGAAGCGTGCGAGCGGACGCTCCGAGGCGGCGAACGCACGCAACGCCGCCGCCGAGGCGGCATCGTCTTCCGCGAACTGCGGTCGTTCGGCGAGTTCTTCGACGCTCATCGACCTGAGATAGCGGGGTCCGACTGATAAGCGTAGTGAATTTCCTATATAGTCATCACCGTATCGATATATACTCGCCAACAAATGCGGAGTCGGCGTCGTCAGTAGGTGGGGAAAAACGAGGGGGAGGAGGACGCTGTTCCGGTCGTGCGGACACCCCCAGCGCCTGATACCATGGCGAAACTACAAGGGCGGGAGCGCCGACTGTGTTACAATGACTGAGAGACCACTCCGGGCGACGGTGAGTCTTCGAGGAGTGCTGTTCGCTCCTGACGGCGACGTTCTCGTCGTTCAGCGGACGAGCGACGAGGGATGGGAACTGCCGGGCGGCCGCCTCGGGGCGCAGGAGGACGCGAACGAGGGCGTGAAGCGCGAAATCGTCGAGGAGACGGGACTGGACGTGAATCTCGGGCAACCAGTGCACGCCCTCGCGTGGCGGAACGACGACGACAACGGGCGGTTCGGCGTCTACTACTACGCCACCGTCACCGAGCGGACGGTGTCTCTGAGCCACGAGCACGTCGGCTACGAGTGGCTCTCGCCGCGGAAGGCCGAGCGCCGACTGAGCGGTCCGCAGGGAGACGCCGTGAGCAACGCCCGGGAGGTGCACGACGAGTGAGCGACGGGGGCGAGGGCCGCCCGGCGATACGCGCCCTCGACGACCGGACCGTCCGCCAGATAGCCGCCGGGGAGGTGGTCGAACGACCCGCGTCGGTCGTCAAGGAACTCGTCGAGAACAGCCTCGACGCCGACGCGACTCGCATCTCCATCGCCGTCAACGCCGGCGGGACGGAGGGCGTCCGCGTCCGCGACGACGGCGTCGGGATGGACCGCGACGACGTCGAGATGGCCGTCGAGGAGCACACCACGAGCAAGATATCCGACGTCGACGACCTCGAATCCGGCGTCGGGACGCTCGGCTTCCGGGGGGAGGCGCTGCACACCATCGGCGCCGTCTCCCGCCTCACCGTCCGGTCGAAACCGCGCGGCGGCGACGGCGCCGGGACGGAACTCCGCGTCGAGGGCGGCGAGGTGGCCGACGTGCGCCCCGCGGGGTGTCCGGAGGGCACCGTCGTCGAGGTCGAGGACCTCTTCTACAACACGCCCGCGCGTCGGAAGTTCCTGAAGACGACGGCGACGGAGTTCGACCACGTCAACACCGTGGCGACGCAGTACGCCCTCGCCAACCCGGACGTGGCGCTCTCCTTGGAACACGACGACCGCGAGGTGTTCGCCACCGAGGGCCGCGGCAGTCTGGCGTCGACGGTGCTCTCGGTGTACGGGCGGGAGGTGGCGGAGTCGATGGTCCGCGTCGACGCCGAACCCGACGCCGGCCCCGTCGACTCGGTGACGGGCCTCGTCAGCCACCCCGAGACGACCCGGAGCGCGCGCGACTACCTCTCGACGTTCGTCAACGGTCGCTACGTGACCGCCCGACCGCTCCGTGAGGCCGTCTTAGACGCCTACGGCGGGCAACTCGCCCCCGACCGCTACCCGTTCGCCGTCCTGTTCGCCGACGTGCCGCGGGAGACGGTGGACGTGAACGTCCACCCCCGCAAAATGGAGGTGCGGTTCGACGACGAGTCCGGCGTCAAGCGCGCCGTCGAGTCGGCCGTCGAGTCCGCGCTCCTGGGCGAGGGGCTGATTCGCTCCTCGGCGCCGCGGGGTCGCTCCGCGCCCGACGAGGTGGAACCCGCGCCGGAGGCGCCGGAGACGGAGGCCCGCGGCGGGAAGGGGCACAGTCCCCAGCCACCGTCGTCGTCGGACGCCCCGCCGGACCGGTCGGAATCGAAGACGGAGGCGGCCGGCCGCGGCGACGGAGACGACGCCGGAGGGGTCGAAGCCGAGGCGTCGGAGTCGGGCGCGGGCGAATCTGCCGAATCTGCCGAAGTACCGAAATCGGTCGACTCGGCGGCCGACTCCGACGGCGAAAACGAATCGAGCCTCCCCGACGGGGACGGAACCGACGTGACCGACGACGAGGCGTGGTCCGTCTCGGCCGGCCGGACCCGCTCGCGGCCCGAGCGCGCGCCGGGGACGCCGAGCGCGTCCGTCGGAGGCGAATCGACGGCTTCCGAGACGGCGAGCGAGTCGTCGCCGGCGTCCGGAGCCGATTTGTCACCGACGGCGGCCGAGGCGACGCAGTCGTCGCTGGACGGCGCGTCGAGCGGTGCGGGAGGCGAGGAAGCGACGGGCATCGACGACGCCCGAGACGGGAGCGACCGCTCGCGGCGACTCGGCGCGCCGACGGTCCAGCGCGACCTGTCGGGCGATGCGGCGGCGCTGGAACCCGAGTTCGACTCGCTGCCGTCGATGCGCGTGCTCGGCCAACTGCACGACACCTACGTCGTCGCGGAGACGACCGACGGGATGGTGCTCGTCGACCAGCACGCGGCCGACGAGCGGGTGAACTACGAGCGTCTGCAGGCAAAGCTCGCCGGCGACGTGGCGACGCAGGCGCTGGCCGACCCCGTCGAAGTAGAACTCACGGCGCGCGAGGCGGCGCTATTCGAGGAGTACCGCGAGGCGCTCTCGGAGACGGGGTTTCGGGCGGAACGAACCGACGAGCGGACCGTCGAGGTGCGGAGCGTCCCGGCCGTGTTCGCGGAGGCGCTCCGACCCGAACTCCTCCGGGACGCGCTCACGGCGTGCGTCAGCGAGGGGGAGTCGGGCGGCCGCGAGACGGTGGACGCCGTCGCGGACGAACTGCTCGCGGACCTCGCGTGCTACCCGTCGGTGACGGGCAACACGTCGCTGACCGAGGGGTCGGTCGTGGACCTGCTCTCGGCGCTGGACGACTGCGAGAACCCCTACGCCTGCCCGCACGGCCGGCCGGTTCTTATCGAACTGGGCGACGAGGAGATAGCCGACCGGTTCGAGCGGGACTACCCGGGTCACGGCGGGCGACGGGCGGAGTGAGCGGACGCCGTCGTCGCGGGTCCCGCCGTCGTCGCGAGCGGACCGACCGAACTTATGTACCGTCTCGCAGAACGGGGAGGCATGACCGACATCGTAACCTTCGGGGAGACGATGCTACGCCTCTCGCCGCCCCGCGGGGAACGGTTGGAACGGACGCGAACGCTGGACGTCCACCCGGGCGGCGCGGAGAGCAACGTCGCCGTCACGGCGTCCCGACTGGGCGCCGACGCCGTCTGGCTCTCGAAGCTTCCGGACTCGCCGCTGGGCCGCCGCGTCGTCTCGGAACTGCGGAGCCACGGCGTGCGCACGGGCGTCGCGTGGGCGGACCCCGAGGCGACCCGGATGGGGACGTACTACGTCGAACACGGCGGGGCGCCGCGCGGGACGAACGTCGTCTACGACCGCTCGGACGCCGCCGTGACGACGGCGACGCCCTCGGAACTGCCGGGCGGCGCGGTGCGGAACGCCGACCTGTTCTACACCAGCGGAATCACGCCCGCACTCTCCCCGACGCTGGCCGAGACGACGGCGTCGCTGCTGGAGACGGCGACGGCGGCCGACACGACGACGGCGTTCGACCTGAACTACCGGTCGAAGCTGTGGACGCCCGAGGAGGCCGGCGAGACGTACCGGTCGCTGCTCCCGGACGTGGACGTGCTGGTGGGGGCCGAACGCGACATCGCCACCTGCCTCGGCCGCGAGGGCGACCCGGCGGACGTCGCGCGTGACCTGGCGGAGGAGTACGGCTTCGAGACGGTGGTCGTGACGCTGAGTTCCGAGGGGTCGCTCGCGTACCACGACGGGGAACTGCACGAACAGGGCGTCTACGAGTCCGAGACGTTCGACGCCATCGGCACCGGCGACGCGTTCGTCGGCGGCTTCCTCGCGAAGCGACTCGACGGCGGCGAGGTGCCCGAGTCGCTGGCCTACGGCGCGGCGGCGGCGTCGCTGAAGCGGACCGTCGACGGCGACCTGGCCGTCGTCACGGCCGCGGAAGTCGACGCCGTCGTCGAGGAGGACGCGGGCGGCATCTCGCGGTAGCGACGGGTCGGACCGACCGCGCCGGCCGACGCCCGAACGACTATTCCTCCGCAGTCCTCCTATCGGATATGACGCACGTGGTCATCGTCGGCGCCTACGGAAGTGCGGGCGTCGCCGCCGCCGAGGGACTCCTCGACGCCGTCGGCTCCGAGATAGACCGATTGACGCTCGTCGACGACGGCGAACCCGGCGGCGGCCTCTGCATCCTCCGGGGCTGTATGCCCTCCAAGGAGGTGCTGTCGGCCGCCGAGCACCGCTACCGGGCCCGCCACGACCACCGCCTGCGCGGCGACCCGCCGGAGATAGACCTCGACGCGGTCGTGAGGACGAAAGACGAACACGTCTCGAACTTCGCGGCGCACCGCCGCGAGGCGGTCCGCGAGATGGCGAGTCGCGACGGCGTCGAATTCCGCCACGAGACGGCGCGGTTCGTCGGCGACCGGACGCTCCGCGTCGGCGGCGAGGAGGTGGAGGCCGACCACGTCGTCGTCGCCACGGGGTCGACGCCGAACGTGCCCGACGTGTCCGGTCTCGACTCGGTCGACTATCTCACCAGCGCCGACGTGTTGGACGCGACCGACCTGCCGGACTCCGGCGTCGTGATGGGGTTCGGCTACGTCGGCCTCGAACTCGTCCCCTACCTCGCGGAGGCGGGCGTGGACCTCACCGTGGTCGAACACGACGAACGGCCGTTGGACGAGGCCGACCCCGCGTTCGGCGACGACGTACTCTCGCTGTACCGCGAGGAGTTCGACGTGGAGATTCGCACGGAGACGACCGAAGAGCGGATAGAGAAGACCGACGACGGGGTCAGGGTGCACGTCGACGGGCCGGACGGCCCGGACGCCCTCGACGCCGAGTCGCTGTTCCTCTTCACCGGGCGTCGCCCCGCGTTAGACGGCCTCGGACTGGCGGAGGCGGGCATCGACGCCGGGGAGGATGAGTGGGTCGAGGACACGATGCGGACGCGGGGGAACGACCGGGTGTCCGTCGTCGGCGACGCGAACGGGAAGGAGCCGATTCTGCACGTGGCCAAAGAGCAGGGACAGGTGGCGGCCGATAATATCCTCGCCGCCGAACGGGACGAGTCGCCCGAGGTCTACGAGAACGTCCACCACCACGTCGTCTTCTCCGGGGCGGCCGTCTACCCGTACGCGCGGGTCGGCCACTCCGAGGCGTCGGCCGAGGAGGCGGGTCTCGACCACGTCACCGTCCGCCGCGAGGCGGCCCGCGACGGCGTGTTCAAGACGAAACTGGCCCCTCGCGGGCGGGCGACGCTCGTCGTCGGCGCCGACGGCACCGTCCTCGGCTATCAGGGCCTGCACCTCCACGCCGACGCGATGGCGAAGACGATGCAGGTGGTCGTCGAACGCGGGATGGACGTGCGCGAGGTGCCCGACCGGGCGTACCACCCGACGACGCCGGAGATACTCGACGGACTCCTCCGACTCGCCGCGGAGCGACTGGAGTAAGGGAACCGACGCGCGCCGCGGCGAAGCGGTCGGTCGGGTCGCACGCGTCTCGGTCGCGTGTGACGGGAACCCACGAGAACGGATGCCTATGGCGCATAGATGCGACGGCTACAAATGCTCTAGTTGCATATCCGGCGTCGTAATGGCGACACTATCGTTCGAACCGCTGACGTACGAGGACATCCCGGCGGAGGTGCGCCCCTCTCTCGGACAGGCGCTCGTCCCCATCGTGGGGATGCTCGTCTTCCTCAGCGTCGGCGCCATCGCCCTGGGTCTCGACCCTCAGATACCGCTGCTGTTCGGTATCGCCTTCACCGGCCTCGTTGGTCGGTACTGGTACGGCGTCTCCTGGGAGACGATGTACGAGGGCATCGTCGACGGCCTCCGGATGGGCATGCAGGCGATACTCATCATCTTCGTCATCTACATGCTCATCTCGACGTGGACGGGCGCGGGGACGATTCCCTCGCTCATCTACTACGGACTCGAACTCCTGACGCCGCGGGTGTTCCTGCCGGTGGCGACGCTGCTCGCCGCCGTCGTCGCGTTCGCCATCGGGTCGTCGTGGACCACCGCCGGGACCCTCGGCGTCGCGTTCATCGGCATCGGCGCGGGCCTCGGCGTCCCCGAACCGATGACCGCCGGCGCCGTCCTGACCGGCGCGTACACCGGCGACAAGGTGTCGCCGCTGTCGGACACGACGAACCTCGCGGCGGCCGTGACGAACACCGACCTGATGACGCACGTGCGGACGATGCGCGTCGGCACGGGCATCGCGATGCTCATCTCGCTCGGCCTGTACACCTACCTCGGGTTCGCGGCGACGGGGGCCATCCCGCCGGGCCGCATCGCCGAGATTCAGTCGGCCATCTCGGGGGCGTACGTCGTCTCGCCGCTGACGTTCGCCCCCCTCGCGCTGACGTTCGCGCTGGCGATTCGGGGCTACCCCGCCCTGCCGGCCATCACCTCGGGCGTGTTCGCGGGCGTGGCGACGCAGATTCTCGTGCAGGGACCGCGCTCCGTCGAGGGCGTCGTCGCCGCGATGGAGGTTGCGCAGTCGGGGACGACGGCCGAGACGGGCGTCGAACTCGTGAACGGCCTGCTCTCCTCGGGCGGCCTCGTCGGGTCCGCGTGGACCATCACCGTCGTCGTCGCCGCCCTCTCCTTGGGCGGCATCCTCGAACGCACGGGCGTCCTCGCCGTCGTCGCCCACCGCCTCGGGCAGTCCATCCGCGGCGTCGGCGGTCTGACCGCCGGGACGGCGCTCTCGGCGTTCGGGATGAACGTCCTCGCCGCCGAGCAGTACATGAGCATCGTCGTCCCCGGCATGAGCCTCCGCGGCCTCTACGACGAGTTCGACCTGGACAGCAGAAACCTCTCCAGAGCGGTCGAGGCGGCGGGGACGACGACGAGCGCGCTCGTCCCGTGGAACGCGGGCGGCGTCTACATGGCGACGGTGCTCGGCGTGCCGACGCTTCAGTACGCGCCGTACTACTTCCTCGGCTTCCTCTCTCCGGCCATCCTCGTCTTCATGGGCGTGACCGGGTGGCGCATCACGAAGCAGTCCGAGGAGACGACGGCGGGCCTCAAGGGCGCCGTCGAGTCGCTCGGCGACGACTGAGCGGCGTCGAAGACCCCTCTATCGCCCGCGACGCCGCTCTCGTTCTCGGCGGTGGCGCGGGCGCTCGAACCCGACGGCAACGGCGTCGTGTTCCCGGGCCCGGACCGGGGCGACCGATGCCGGCAAACCGCCCGCCTTTTCTCGATTCGGTCGAAAACGGTAGCATGGACCTGACGACCGAGGGTCGCTACCGCGTCCTCGGACGCCCTCGCGACCCCGACGAACTCCTCCTCGTGGAACTGTCCGCGGACGCCTCGGACTCGGACGGCGGTACCCCGCCCGACGAGTCCTACGACCCGACGTACGTCGACGCGACGGGCTACGAGGGCGACCTCGCCGCGGCGGTCGACTCGCTGGCCGCGGGCAACGTCGTCGACGCCGACCTGACGTGGCGCGACGGCGACCCGCGGTTCGCGGACGTCTCCGTCGTCGCGGAGACGACGTTCACCTTCGCCGACGGCGTCACCGGGATGTTCGAGGCGGCCAAGCAGACGTGGATGGTCGCGGAGGCGGAGAACGAGGGGATGAACGCCCGCGTCACCCGCAACACCGACGGCGACCCGAACGGCGCGCTGTACGTCTTCGCCAAGCAGTCGGGCGCTCGCGACCTCTTCGAGGAGTTCCGCGACGGCGTCACGCCGCTGGAACCGCTGGTCCGCCGCGTCGACGTGGGCGAGGGGGAGGTGGAGGTACCGCCGGAGTCCGAGCAGGCCCGCGAGGTGTTCGTGCTGCGACCGGCGGACGAACCGTTTCTCGCCGTCTACATCGTCTTCGACCGGGAGGGGATGTTGGCGACGACGGTTCGGGACACCTACGTCCGCGACTGAGTCACTCCCAGTCGGGGTCGACGGGGTGCGCCGGCGTCTCGCCCGTCAGGACGCGGCGCACGTCCGCGGCGGCCGTCTCGTTCACCTCGGCGCTCGATTCCTCGGAGTACCACGCCGTGTGCGAGGTGACGACGACGTTCGCGCGGTCTCGGAGCGGCGATTCGGGAGGAAGGGGTTCCGACTCGAACACGTCGAGGGCGGCGCAGTCTATCTCGCCGTCGTCGAGCGCTTCGAGGAGGGCATCCTCGTCGACGACGGCCCCGCGGCCGGTGTTCACGAGGGCGGCCTCCTCGCGCATCCGCTCGAACGCCGCGGCGTCGAACATCCCGCGTGTCTCCTCGGTTGCGGGGGCGTTGACGACGACGTAGTGAGAGCGCTCTAAGAGCGTCTCGAAGTCGACGAGGTCCGGGTCCGAGTCGTCGAAGTCCTCGGGTTCGAGGTAGGGGTCGTAGGCCACCGCGTCGAGGCCGAACCCGGAGACCATCTCGGCGGTCCGGCGGGCGATAGCGCCGAAGGAGACGAAGCCTATCGTCCGCCCCGCCAATCGATGCACCTCGTGGGCGACCGAGTCGGCGGTCGGCCACTCGCCCGCGCCGATTCGGTCGTCCACCTCGGGGACGGCGCGGACCGCCGACAACAGGAGCGCGACGGTGTGCGTCGCCACCTCGTCGGTGCAGTAGCCGGGGACGTTCGTGACGACGACGCCGCGTTCCTCGGCGGCGGCCACGTCGACGTTGTCGAACCCGACGGCGGCGCGGGCGACGACCGACAGGTCGAGTTCGTCGAGGGCCTCGCCGGTGACGGGCGTGGCGATGTCGGTGATGAGGGCGTCCGCGTCGGCCTCCCGACAGGCGTCGACGAGACGCTCCGTCGACCCGAGTTCGGCGAGGGTCACGTCGGCGACGCCGTCGAGCGTCTCGCGCAGGACGTCCGGGCGAACCGTGTGGTAGTCGCTGGCGACGACTTGGTAGGTCATCGCCCGGCGGTTCGCCCCCGCGGGACTTAGTTCCGCGTTAGATTCCGGGAGGACGAGCGGAAACGAACCTATCTGTTCGAGTGTGTGACAGATAATGGCAGTAAGCGCACAAAAACGAGCACGAGACCTCGCGCGGTACGGACGCCACGTGCTCGGAGGCGACGGCGGCGTCGACACTCGCTTCGATATCCCGGACCGCCGCCCGCCGCGAGCGAACGGCGCGAGGACTTTTGTACTCCTTCACCATCTATGACATATGGAGAGACGGGTGCGGGTGCTGTTCGTCGAGGGTGACGGCGATCCGACGCCGGTGTCGGCGGCGCGGTTCGCGGGCCGGGACGGAATCGAGGTGGAACGGGTCGCGGAGTGGGCGGCCGCCGGACGCGACGCCGAGGCGTACGACTGCGTCGTCACGAACCACGCGCTGAGCGACGGCGACGGCGTCGAGGTGGTGCGAGCGGTCGGCGCCGCGGCGCCGCGGGTGCCGGTGGTGCTGTACACGGCCGTCGGCGACGAGCGAACGGCGCGGGCGGCCCTCCGCGCCGGCGCGGCGGACTACGTCGTCGCCCGCGGGACCGACGGCCGGTCCGACGACGAGACCGAGGAATCGGGCGAGGCGGACCCGGAAGCGGTCGCGGAGCGAGAGGCGGCGACGCTCGAAAGCCGCGTCCGCGCGGCCGTCTCGGAGGCCGACCGGGTCGTCGGGGAACTCACGCCGACCGAACGGGTGGCGGAGTTGGCGGCGCTCGACCGCCTCTTCCGGCACGACATCCGCAACGACATGGCCGTCATCGTCGGGTGGGCGGACGTCCTCCGCGACCATGTCACCGAGGAGGGGGAGGACATCCTCGACAGAATCCTCGACAACGGCCGGGAGACGCTGGAACTGACCGACGCCGCGGGGGACGCGGCGGCGACGGTCACCGACGAGGCGGCGACCGCCGTCGAACCGACCGACCTCGGCGAGGCGCTTCGGGAGGCGGTGCAGTCGCGGCGCGAGGCGTTCCCCGAGGCGAGCATCGAACTCGGCGCGGTGCCGGGGTGCCGCGTCGCCGCCAATCACCTCCTCGGGGCGGTGTTTCGGAGCCTGTTGAACGAGGCGGTGTCGGACTACCGCGGCGACGTCCCGTCGCTCCGCGTCTCGGCCGAACGCGACGGCGAAACCGTCCGCGTCCGGGTGGCGGACGCGGACCCGGACGGCGCGGGCGTCCGCGCGGAACCGCCGTTCGGGAGGGGAACCGACCTCGAACGCTCCGACGCCGACGTCCACCGGTACCTCGTCGAACGACTCGTGGGCGCCTACGGTGGGACGGTGAAAGCCGACGACGGCGCGTTCGTCGTCGAACTCCGCGCGCTGGACTAACCTAGAGGTAAGTGGGACGCAGACCGGAGGGTTAGCTAAGAGTCTTTTATCTGCCGAGAGTAGCGGTAGTCGCCAGGGCGACCGGGTCCCGTCGAACGGACCCCCACTGCGAAGCGTCACTGTGTCGTCCGGCACACGAAGCGTTCGACACGGCGGGACTCGCATCCACCGGTCATCCGACACCGCGTTCGCGCGGTGTCTCCCCCCCTTTCGGTGGCTGCGACGGCGACGCGCCTTCACCGGCGCACCCCCATCCATCCCCCCTCCGCCACGTTCCGCCGCGCGGCGCTTTTCCCGACGCTACGACCGACGAGAGAAATCGTTATCAGTCGGGCTGGCAGATGTGCCGACGATGAGCGACCGAGAACCGCCGCTTCGCGCCGTCCTCGACGGAGCGACCGTCGTCGGGAAGAAGTGGCATCCGGCCGTCGTCTACTCGCTGGTGGCCGAGGGGCCGGCGGGGTTCTCCGAACTCGAACGGCGACTGGACGTGTCCTCGAAGGTGCTCAACGAAACTCTCGCCGACCTCACCGAGTCCGGCGTGGTCGAACGACGCGAACTACAGGAGCGACCGCTCCGCGTCGAGTACGCCCCGACGGAGGCCGGACGCTCTCTGGCCGAGGTGCTGTCGGACCTCGGCCGGTGGTCCGAGCGCTACCGCGCGGAGGGCGCGCCCGTCGTGTTGGTCGTCGACGACGACGCGCGCCTGACCGAACTCTACGCGTCGATGCTGGAGGGGTACGAGGTCCGCGCGGCCAACGACGGGAGCGAGGGGTTGGCGATGGTCGACGACACCGTGGACGTGGTCCTCCTCGACCGGAAGATGCCGGAAGTCGCCGGAGAACGGGTCGCCCGCCGCATCGCCGAGGAGTACCCGTCGGTCCGCGTGGTGCTGCTCGCGTCGGACCGACTGGACGAGGCGGCGCTGACCGTCCCGTTCGACCGCTACCTCCGGAAGCCGGTGACGGCGACGGGGTTGACGGAGACGGTCGAGGACCTGTTGACCCCCCGCGAGGAGACGGTCCGTCGATATCTCTCGACGCTCGCGAAGACCGCGGCGTTCAACGGCGACACGAGCCTCGACGCCTATCGGGAACTCGCGCGTCGACGTGACGAGTTGGCCGAGGAACTGCAGGACCCCGAGAGCGCCGCCGCCGACGCCGGACTCGGCGGCGGGGAGTGACGCGCGGAAGAACGGCCGTCGGACGGTCGAATCGGAGGGAAGCGAAGAGAAAAGAGAAGAAAGTGAGAGTTACTCGCGCGCGTCGGCGCGGTCGGAATCGGTGCCGTCGGCGGCGGAGGGCGAGGCGACCCGGAACCCGTCGAGTTCGGTCGTACACCACGGACAGAAGTCGATGTCGCCGTCGAGTTCCTTCCCGCAGTGCGGACAGTGCGTGACGGTGCCGTCCGCGCCGACGGCGCGACGCGCCGCCTCGTTCTGCGCGCGCGCGAGGAAGTAGGCGTCGAACAGGCTGGCGAACCCGACGATGAGCACCGGCAGGACGGGTTCGATGGGGCCCGTCCCCTCGTAGAACGCCCGTAGCGCGGCGGGGTCGACGACCAGCAGCGACGTGGCGAACGAGAGACCGATCCATCCCACCGCCCGTTTCCACCGGCGGAGATAGAGGTGGCCGCCGCCCGTGATGAGTCCGAAGAGGGCCGCGAGCCACGGCCGCTTCCGCGAGTTCCGCTCCATACGGAAACGTGAACGTTCGGTCAGGATAACTCTTGCGGGGTCGTTCGGAGGGCCGAACCGCCCGAATCCGGCGGGCTCGACCGGAATCGCCGGTACACCCGCTATAGTTTTACGTTCCGCTCGGCCACAGAGAGGGTATGTCGACTTTCGTCGCCTCCGGAGGATATCGGGCGTGGCGTCCGTAGAGCAGACGTTCGTCGAGTTGGTGGGAACCGACCCGGTGGTGCAGGGCCTCGCGGGCGGCGTCGTCATCGCCGGGATGAACCTGCTCGGGGCGGTGTTGGTGCTGGTGTGGCGGAACCCGACCGAGCGCGCGTTGGACGGCGCGCTGGGCGTCGCCGCGGGCGTGATGCTGTCGGCGAGTTTCACGAGCCTCCTTCTGCCCGGCATCGAGTTCGCCTCCGACCCCTCCTACCGTCCCTTCTCTCTCGGCGGATTCGAGTTCGCCGGCATCGTCCCGGTGCTCGTCGGGTTCGTCCTCGGCGTCGCCCTCCTCGACCAGGCCGAACACTGGGTTCGGTACGTCGGCCCCCTCGTCAGCGGGCGGTTGTCCGAGCGCGCCGAGACGGACGGCGGCATAAAGCGGGCCGAGGAGATGGCGCGCGACGCCGACTCGCGCGTCCTCGGCGTCCTCCTCTTTACCGTCGCCATCACGCTCCACAACATGCCGGAGGGGCTGGCCGTCGGCGTCGGGTTCGGGTCGGGCGACGTGAGCAACGCCATCGCCCTCATGCTCGCAATCGGCATCCAGAACATCCCGGAGGGGTTGGCCGTCTCCGTGGCCGCCGTCAACGCCGGAATGGGTCGGCGCTACTACGCCGCTGTCGCCGGCATCCGCGCGGGTGCCGTCGAGATTCCGCTGGCGTTCGTCGGCGCGTGGGCCGTCGTCGTCGCCGCCCCCGTCCTCCCTTACGCGATGGGGTTCGCCGCCGGCGGGATGCTGTACGTCATCGGCGACGAGATAATCCCCGAGACGCACATGCACGGCCACGAGCGACTCGCGACGCTCGGGATGATGGCCGGCGCCATCGTCATGCTGACGCTCGACGTGGTGCTCGGGTAGTCGCGCGTCGAACCCGGCGGTCGTTCCGACTCCGTTTTGTGCCGTCGCGCGAACCGACGGGTATGCGTCCGGGAGCGACCCCCGCGCGGCCGAGCGTCCGACGGACGCTCCTCGCCGCGTCCGTCCCCTGTGCGGTTCTCGCCCTCGCGGCCCGTCCCGCGGCCGCCCACCAGTTCACCTCCCGGTTCGACTCGCCCGTCCCCCTCTCCTTGCTCTTCGCCGGCGCGGGCGCGACGGTGGCGGCGACGGCGCTCCTCCTCGCGCGGGCGCCCGAGATACCGGCCGTCGACCGCCGACTGGGTTCCGTTCCGGCGGCCGCCGGCGACGCCCTCGCCGCCGTCGCCCGCGTCGGCTTCCTCCTCGCGTTCGTCGCCGTCCTCGCCGACGGCGTGAGCGGTCCGCGCGCCCCCGCGGAGAACTTCGCCACCCTGTTCGCGTGGTCGCCGTGGCTGAAGGGCCTCGCCCTCGTCAGCGTCGTCGCCGGCAGCCCCTGGCGGACGCTGTCGCCGTGGCGGACGCTGTACGACGCGCTCTGTCGTGTGGAGGGCGGGGAGATTCGCCTCCGGGCGTACCCCGCCGCCCTCGGCCACTGGCCCGCCCTCGTCGGCTTCCTCCTCCTCGTCGGCGTCGCGGAGAATCTCACGCGCGTGCCGACGCTCCCGCGGGCGACGGCCGTCCTCGTCGCCGGCTACGCCCTCTCGATGCTGGTCGGCGCCCTCCTCTTCGGCCGGGAGTGGTTCGAGCGAGGCGACGCCTTCCACGTTCTCTACGACCTGTTGGGTCGCGCGGCGCCGCTCTCGGCGACTCGGAGCGAGGCGGGGCGGTGGGTCGTCCGCCTGCGCGCGCCGTGGTCGGCGTGCTCGGCGCCGGTGCCGACCCGGACCGCCGCCGCGTTCGTCGTGGCGGCGGTGTACACGGTGACGTTCGACGGGTTCGCCGAGTCGCCGCCGTACTGGGACGCCTACTTCGGCGTTCGGGAGGCGTTCGGCGTCGGCGCGTCGGTGAGCGTCGTCCTCTACGAGGCGGGCCTGCTCGGGTTCCTCCTCGGGTACGCCGCCGTCGTCGCCGTCGCGGAACGCGTCGCGGCGGCGGGACGGAGACGCGTCGGAACGGCGGGGCGCCCCTCGCCGGCGGAGACGGACGGCGGAGCGGAGTCGGGGTGTACCGGAGACGGGAGCGCTCCGACGACGCCGGGGACGCTCGCGTTCGCCGCGACGCTGGTGCCCATCGCCGCGGGCTACGAAGTCGCGCACAACCTCGCGTACGTGGCGACGACGCTGGGGCGACTGCCGACCGTCGTCGGGTGGCCGAGCGTCGACCCGCTCTGGTGGCTGTCGACGCCGACGTACTGGGGGACGCAGGTCCTCCTCGTCGTCCTCGGGCACGTCGTCGCCGTCGTCGCCGCGGAGGCCGTCGCCCGGCGGCGGACGCCGACGCGGCGGTGGGCGCTGGCGTCGCACGCGCCGCTGGTCCTCCTCATGGTCGGCTACACCGTCCTGTCGCTGTGGGTCGTCTCGCTGCCGGTCGCGACCTGAGCGGGTCGGGGGAGTCCGTCCCCGAAGAACCGAACCGAGCGCGCGTCGAACCCGCGCGCGGAACGGACGGCTTATCTCGACGGGGTCGGAAACTGCGAGCGATGAGAACGGCGACGGTGCTGGTGATTCTCGCCGTCGCGGCCGCCCTCCTCGGCGTCGTCGGCTACGGTCTGCTCGGCGACGGCCTCGGTGGCGAGGGGTTCTCGGCGACGTGGACGAGCGACACGGGTCGCGACATCGCCGCGAACCACCACGCGGTCGCGGTCGGCGGGGGGAGCGTCTACGCGCCGATCAGCGGCGAGGACCGGAGCGGGAACTGCGCGCTGGTGGCCCTCGACGCCGCGGACGGGTCGACCCTGTGGAGCGACGGCGTCCCGGCGGCCAACTGCACGCTCCACTCCGTCGCCGACCCGACGCTGGCCGACGTCGACGGCGACGGGACGACCGAAGTCGTCGCCACCTCCACGGAGCGGGTCGTCCTCGGCTTCGACGCCGCCGGCGGCGAGGAGGAGTTCCGTTACGACCTCTCGGCGTACGGCTACACGAAACCCGTCGTCGCCGACCTCGCGGCGTCGCCCGGACGCGAACTCGTCGTGGTCGACGTGAGGGGGACCGCGTTCGTCTTCTCCGCCGACGGCGAGACGCTCTGGACGCACGAGTTCGGCGAGGAGGTGTGGGCGCAACCCGCCGTCGCGGACTTCGACGGCGACGGGCGACCCGAACTGCTGGCGGCCGGTCGGAGCGGCGGCGCCGTCCTGTTCGCGGGGGACGGGACCGTCGAGTGGCGCTCGGAGGTCGTGACGAACGACGCCATCACGTGGGGCGCGACCGGGCAGACCGACGGGGACCCCGCGCTGGAGGCCGTCTTCAGCACGGTCGACGGCGCCGTCGTCGCCGTCGACGGGGCGTCCGGCGAGGTGGAGTGGCGGGACTCCCACGACGAGTTCGCCGCCGTCCACGCCCTCGGCGACGGCGACGGCGACGGCGACGCGGAGGTGTACGTGACGACGCGCGACGGGCGATTCCGCGCCCTCGACGCCGCCGCCGGGACCGAGGAGTGGACCACCGACGTGGTCACCGAACGCGTCCAGATGATGCCGCCGCCGACCCTCGGCGAGGTGGACGGCGACGACGGACTCGAACTCGTCGTCGCCGGCAACGACGGCGGCGTGACGCTCCTGAACGCCGAGGACGGGTCGGTCGCGGGTTCGTACGCGCGCGAGTCGCCCATCTACACCCACGCGACGCTGGCCGACGCGGACGACGACGGGCGGGCGGAGGCGTTCGTGATGTACGGCGACGGCCGGGTAGTGCGACTGGATTACGGGGCGTAAGGCGGCGAAGAGCGGCGAAGAGCGGCGAACCGTCCGGAGGACGCGCGGTCAGTCCGCCTCGGCGGCGAACTTCGCGAACGGGTACGCGAGTCCGAACGCGAGGAGGAGACAGCACGCCGCGCCGACGCCCAAGAGGAGGTCGCCCGTCACCGCGCCGACGCCGACGGGGAGCAGCGAGAGGCCCGCACCCGCGACGACCGCATCCAGCGGTGGCCCGTCCAGTTCGTCCATGCGACGGGTCGGCGCTCCGCGGGTAAGAGCCTATCCGACGCGCGTTCGCAGGGCACACCAGAACTGGTATCCGCGCCGGCCGGCTCTCTCGGACATGGAACGACGACGGTTCCTCGCCGCCGCGAGAACCGCGGGCGTCTGCGGAGTAGCCGGGGTGAGCGGCTGTCTCGGCGGGTCGGACCTGTTCGAGACGAGACCGGCGGCCACGGGGGCGGGCGGCGAACCGCCGCTAGTGGAGAACCGCCCGGACGCGGTGTACGTCCCGACGCACGTCGAGGGGACGGAGATGGCCGGCGCGGCGGACGTGGGCGACCTGAAAGTGGGGGTGATGTACTCCTACCCGCACCGCTTCTGGGTCGTCGAGAAGGGCGACGACGACGCGTTCGTCGCCCGGAAGACGGCGATAACCGAGGCGGACAGCGTCCACCTCATGGCCTCGGTCTGGGACCCGGAGACGGGCCGCGTGGTCCCGAACACCGGGCTGTCCATAGAGATTTCGCGGGACGGAGCGCTCGTAAGTCAGGAAGTCGTCTATCCGATGCTCTCCCAGCGGATGGGCTTTCACTACGGCGCGAACTTCCCCCTGCCGGGCGACGGGACGTACGACGTGTCGGTGAGCGTCGGCGGCCTCGACGCGAACCGGTTCGGCGCCTACGAGGGGAAGTTCGGCTCCCCGGCGGAGGGAACCGTCCGCTTCGAGTTCTCCTCGCGGGCGCTGAACGACCTCAGCTACCGAACGCTCGACGAGCGAAAAGGCGAACGCGCCGCCGTGAAACCGATGGAGATGGAGGCGATGCCGGTCGGGCGGGCGCCGGAGCGACTCCCGGGTTCGTCGTTCGAGCGGGGGAGCACGGGCGACGCGGTGTTCCTCGCGTCCGTCGTGACGGACGAACGGTTCGGAGAGGACCCCTATCTCGCCGTCTCGCCGCGGACGCCGTACAACCGACTCGTGATACCGGGCATGGCGCTCAGTGCCTCCGCCGACGGCGGCGCGTCGTTCTCCGGGTCGCTGACGGCGGGGTTGGACCCCGACGTCGGCTTTCACTACGGCGCCCCGGCGCCCGGTCTGACGGGGTCGGAGACCCTCGAAATCGCGGTCGACGTGCCGCCGCAGGTGGCCCGACACGAGGGTTACGAGACGGCGTTCCTCGACATGCCGCCGGTCACGCTGACGTAGCGGTTCCGAGACTCGCCCGAGTGAAGCGACGGAAGACCGGGAGAGACGGAGGAACCACTGCCTCGGCTTCTCCGGGCGCGTCGCTCGTTGTTCGATTCGAGCGTGCGCACGCGCGAGGCCCCCGTCGCGTCCGAATCGACACCGAAGCGAACGAACGGGATTCTGGGGCCTCGTACTACCGATTCTCGCCCTCCGCGACGGTTCCGCGCGCGACGGTGCGCGCGGCCTTTTTTCGACGCGAATATTGACCTTACTGCACGGACAGATTTGACGGAACAAGCGTGGAATGGGGTTCGTAACCGGGGGTTCGCGGGGTCGTTCAGCGGAGGCGGGGAGCGAGATACGCCTCGGAAACCGTACCACGTCCGAACCGTTAATCCGACCCTCGAGAGAACGTATCTGAAACATCGCTGACCGGATAGGGCCCTCGACCGGGGCGAACACCGGGCCGGAGCCGTTCCGTCGGTTCGGTGGGAAGTTTCGTCCTAACGCCCGTATTCCCCGGAGTTAGCCGCTTACAACCGCGGTTAAAATAGTAGTAAATAGTGAAACTCTGTCTTACACGATATTATATCACGGAGAATTATGCTGAATTATATGTCCCGTGACGAAGTGATTTCAGACAGAATGTCCCGGCTGGCAACACTCGTGGTCGCCCTCCTGCTCGTCACGGCGGGCTGCACCGCTGCGGGTACGCAATCGGCATCCTCCGACCGCGATATCGTGAGGAGCAACGAATCGGTAGACAGCACGGCGGCCGAATCGGCGGGCGAGGAGGCCGCCGCCTCCGCGGCCTCCGCGACGGCGACGGACGCTCGGTCCGCGACCGCTCCCGCGACGGACGCGGGCGAAACGACGGCGAGCGATGACGCGGAGACGACGACGCAGACGCAGTCGCAGTCGAACGAGGACCCCTCCTCGGACTCGGACGACGAGTCCTCCTCCGACGACGAGTCGAGTGCGTCGAACGGCGGCGCGTCGGACTCCTCCACCTCCGACGGCACGTCGGACGCTGACGCCGAAACCGACGACACGTCCGAGAGTGAAACGGCGACTACCGGCGACGAGACGGCTGCGTCGTCCGCGAGCGCCCTCGAAGCCGAGACCGAAGTGCGGACCGAGTGGAACGTGACTGTCACGACGGTCGCCGACGGCGACAGCCTCCTCGTGGAGTTCCCCGACGGTCGCCTGGAGAAAGTTGACCTCGTCGGCGTCGACGCCCCCGACGGCGACTACAGCGAAGACGACTTCAACGGGATGGTGACGAAGGACGGCGGCGAAGCGTGGCTGAACGACTGGGGCGGCAAGACCACCGGCTTCGTGAGCGACGAAATCGGCGGGCGAGAGGTGCGAATCCACGTGGATTCGGTCGCGGACCGCCGCGACGACTCCGGCACCCTCCAAGTGTACGTCGACGATGGCGACACCGCCACGCTAAACGCCGACCTGATAGAGCGCGGTTACGCGGAAGTCGCCGACTACCAGTTCTCGAAGAAGACCGAGTTCGAGCAGGAAGAGCAGAACGCCCGTCACGGCTACGACGGCCTCTGGCGCTTCTACGAGTCGGACCCCCTCGCGGGCCTCCCCGACGCGGACGACGAGACCGAGACCGAAACGCCGACTGAGACTGAGACTGAGACCGAGACCGAAACGCCGACTGAGACTGAGACTGAGACCGAAACTGAACCCGAACCGCAGACCGAGTGGACCGTGACGGTCACGATGGCCGCCACGGGCGACAGTCTCCTCGTGGAGTTCCCCGACGGTCGCCTAGAGAAAGTTGACCTCGTCGGCGTCGACGCCCCCGACGGCGACTACAGCGAAGACGACTACCGCGGCATGGCCACCGAAGAGGGCGGCGAGGCGTGGCTGAACGACTGGGGCGGACAGGCGACCGGATTCGTCGCCCGCGAGGTCGAGGGCCGAGAAGTCACCATCTACGTGGACTCGGTCGCGGACCGCCGCGACGACTCCGGCACCCTTCAGGTGTACGTCGACGACGGCGACACCGCTACGCTCAACGCCGACTTGGTCGAACGCGGCTACGCCCAAGTCGCCGACTACCCGTTCTCGAAGGAGGACGAGTTCGAGCAGGAAGAGCAGAACGCGTATCAGGGTTACAACGGCCTCTGGCGCTTCTACGAACCGAACCCGCTCGCCGGTCTTCCCGAGTCGGACGAAGAGACGAGCGAGGAGACGGTGACGGAGACGGAAACAGAGACCGAGACGGAACCCGAGGTCGAATCGACGACCGAAACCGAAACGGCGAGTGAGACCACGACGGAGACCGCGGTCGAGACCGAGACCGCCACCGAGACCGCGACCGAGACGGCAGTCGAAACCGAAACCGTCACCGAGAGCGAGACGGAGAGCGACGAGACGGCGACGGCGACCGCCGCGGAGTCGACCCCGTCCGAGACCGAGGCGCCGACGAACGCGAGCGCGTGAGGACGCGGACGGCGTCCGGCCGAAGAACGAATTCGATTTTTACGGCACCGACGCCCCGCGAGCGGCGTCTCTGTTCGGAGTGTGCGTGTGATTCGCACACATCGTTCTCGGCAGGCGGGAGTTACCGGTATCCGATATGTAGCGGCGGCGACGAGGGTGAAGTGATGAAGGGTGAAATCGGTGCTCCCGGGGACGGAATCTCGCGACGACAGTTCCTCGCCGCGACGGGGTCGACGGGCGTGGCCGCCGCGGCCGGGTGTCTGACCAGTTCGACGCCGACGGTCACGAAGGTGGACCCGGCGGGGGCCGCGGCGCAGGTCGCGAGCGACCTCCCGACGACCGGACGGCCGGAGGTGGTCGACCTCGAAGAACGGGGCAACCACGTGACGCTGAGAGCGGTGAACGCGGTGCACCACGTGCACCCGGGCGAGACGATGAACGGACCCATCACACTCCCCGTCGTGTGGGCGTGGCAGGCCGACGACGGGACGCCGTCGGTGCCGGGACCCATCCTCCGGGTCACGGAGGGACAGGAGTTCAGCGTCACCCTCGACAACACGGGGATGGACATGCCGCACACGTTCCACGTCCACGGCCTGCGGAAGACGTGGGAGAACGACGGCGTGCCGACGACGACGGGCGTCACCGTCGAACCCGGGCAGAAGCACACCTACGAGTTCACGGCCAACGTGGCGGGGACGCACCTGTACCACTGCCACTACCAGACGCCGCGGCACATGGACATGGGGATGTACGGCGTCCTGCGGGTCGAACCCGAGGGGTACGAGCGCGCCGACAAGGAGTACTACATGACGGTCAAGGAGTGGGACACGCGCCTCTCGCGGCAGTACGGCGGCGAGGACGTCGTCTACGACATCACCGGTCGACAGATGGACACGTTCACCGTCAACGGGAAGTCGGCGCCGGCGACGTTCCACCCCGAGACGGGGTCGCCCCTCATCGTCGACCCCGGCGACACGGTCCGCATCCACTGGGTGAACGGCGGCTTCCAGGCGCACCCGATGCATCTGCACAACCACCGCTTCCGCGTCGTCGAGAAGGACGGGTCGCCCATCCCCGAAGCGATGCAGATCGAACAGGACGTGGTGAACGTCGCGCCCGCGGAGCGCTACACGATAGAGTTCGAGGCGGACGCCGACCCCGGCATCTACCTCGTCCACTGCCACAAGGTCGACCACGTCCGCAACGGGTCGTCGTACCCCGGCGGGATGCTCACGGCCGTCGTCTACACGCCCGTCATGGACACCGACCTGTTCAAGCGGGTGATGGCGTACGCGGGGTACGAGGCGTAGCCATGACCGACTGCACGCGGCGGGACGTGCTCGCCGGCACCGGCGCGCTGGTCGGGGCGGGACTCGTCGGCGGACCGTTCCTCGCGCGTCCGGTCCGCGCCGCGGAGGAGACGGACCTGACCGAGTGGTTCGCGAAGACCGACGGCGCCGACGCCGTCGTCGACGCTACCGGCGAGAGCGAAGTCGCGGTAGAAGTGGGCTCGCCCGGCAACGGCGGCGACTTCGGGTTTTCGCCCCCCGTCGTCCGCGTCGACCCCGGCGCGACCGTGACGTGGGAGTGGACGGGGGCGGGCGGCAGCCACAACGTCGTCGCCGAGGACGGGTCCTTCGAGTCGGCGTACCACTCCGAAGCGGGCGCGACGTTCTCGGCGGACGCCCCCTCGTCGGGCGTCGTCCCTTACGCTTGCGTACCCCACTCGGCGATGGGGATGCGGGGAGCCCTCGTCGTCGGCGACGCCGCGGTGACGCTTCCCGGCGGAGCCGGAGGGGAGAGCGGGTCCGATGCCGGCGCTGGCGGCGGAGACGGTAACGCGGAGAAACCGTCGTTCGACGGCTGGTTGGACGGCACGGACAACTACGACGGCGTCGCGGACCGCCGCGGCGAGTCGGAGGTGACCGTCGAAGTCGGCGCGATGGGTAACGGCGGCGAGTTCGCCTTCGAACCCGCGGCGATACGCGTCGACCCGGGCACGACCGTCGTCTGGGCGTGGACGGGGACCGCCGGCGCCTACGACGTGGTTGACGAGGAACTCGGCTACGCGAGCGAACGGGTCCGCGGGACGGGCCACGAGTTCGCCCTCGCGTTCGACGGCGACGGCCTCTCGAAGTACGAGTGCACGACGTACGCCGACCGCGGGATGCGCGGCGTCGTCATCGTCGGCGAGGGGCCGGTGGACACGCTCACGCCGCGGGGCGTCGCCGCCGTCGCCGGCGCGACCGGACTGCTCGCGGCCGTCGGGGCCGCGGGACTCAGACTGCACCTACAGACGTCGTCGCAGTACGACCCGAACGCCGACGCCGGCGACCGCTGAGCGGCGTCGGCTCAGTCGACGTTCGGCGCTTTTTCGTCGGTCCGACCCGGCAGCTCTATCTCGATTTCGAGCTCCGGTTCGCCGACGCCCTCGAAGTCTATCTCCAGTTCGACGGGTTCGCCGAACGCGAAGGGAAGCTCCCACTCGTCGGTCGAGAGGGTGAGTTCGTCGCCGTCGCGGAGTTGTTCGCCGAGTGCGACGAGGAACTCTCCCGCCTCGATGGCGTCGAGTCGGAACTCCTGTTCAAAGTCGCGTCCCGACCGGATGACGGTCCGCTCGGAGTCGGTCTCGGGGTCGTCGCTCATCGTTTTTCACCCACGTCGAGCGTGAGGTCGCTGGCTATCCAGCCGTCGGCGTTCCCCGATTCGAGGAACACCGACCGACCGGGACGGCTCTCGCAGACGGATACCTGGGGCGCAGCGGCCGATTCGGACTCGGTCGTCCCCTCCTCTGACAGTCGTCGTTCGACGCTCATCGCGAGTGTTTAGGCGGGCCTAAAGTGAAAAAGGAAGCGGTTCGAGTCGGCGGGAATGGGCGGGGCCGAGAGGACGGTCACCGAGCGTCCGTGTCGGTGCCGGTGTCGAGGTCGGTGTCGGATTCCTCCCCGTCGGCGCTGTCGTCGCCTCCGCCGTCGGTCGCCTCGCCCCCGGCGGAGAACCCGAACAGCGAGAGCAACGCCCACGCCCACGCGTCGCCGCGGGTCCGCCGCGCGTCGCTCGTCATCGGCTCTCACCCGCCGGTCGAATCCGAGCGCACGTCAGCCCCGCCGGTTCGTCCGTCGCGGAGAACGCGAACGCGACCCGCCAGCCCTCGTCCGTCTCGGTCACGCGGAGCGCCGACGGCGGGCGGTCGGGCCGGCGACGCGAGAGTTCGAGGACGACCGGGAGCACGGGGAGTCGGCCGTCCCGCGCCGAGAGCGCGTAGCCGGAGACGTCCGCCACCACGGTCCGCGCGCCGTCGGTCGACGCCGCGGATGCCGGGGGCGCCGACGGACGGCTGTAGTCGCCGACGAGGCCCAACTCGCGGAGGCGGGCGAGCGTCGCCGTCACCGACGCGTCGGTTCCGTCGCGTGTCTCGTCCCCCTCCGCCGGCGCGGGCGCCGCGGCGCCGGCCCGGTCGGTCGGAACGTCGGGGGCGAGTCGGTCGGCGGCGCGCGCGAGCACGTCCGCCTGCTCGGCGGGCGAGAGCCGTCCGTCGAGTTCCGTCGCCATGCTCTCGAGGAGGCACAGACAGAGGTCGTCGGGGTCGGGGACGCACTCGGCGAGTTCGAAGTAAGCGTCCATCACCGCCGTCTCGACGGCGCCGTACCCCGCGTCGGAGAGCGTCTCGAACACCGCCGCCGCGACGCCGTGACAGAATTCGACGCGCCGCGACCGGACGGCGTCGCCCGCGGCCGCTTCCCGCGGGGCGGAACCCGCGGCGTCGAACGGCGTCCGCTTCCCGTTCGCGGCGTCGGTTCGCGGACGGCCGGGTGCGCCGACGCGCTGGCAGACGACGAGGTCGTAGAAGGGGAGTTGCGGGTCGTACCGGCGGAGCGCCGTGCGGTACTGTTCGGCCGCCCGCGCGGCGTTCCGCGCGACGGCGCGGCTCTCGAAACGCCGGCCCGCGACCGGAACCGGCCGCTCGCCGGTGCGCCCGCAGACGAGGGCGAACTCCCCCTCGTCGTCCGCCAGCGCTTCGACGTGTTCGCGTATCTCGACCAGCGTCGTTCCGACCATCCGGCTACCTCCGCCCCGCGTCGGAACGCCGCGTCGGTTCCGCTCCGTTCGTCGCCTCGCCGAGCATACTCTTTAGGCTAGCCTAAAACATCAAAACGTTTTCGCTCGGCGAGTCAGTCGCTCGCGGCCGTCTCGCTCGTCCGATTCGACGACTGGACGCGTCCGATGCGCCAGCGGAGGACGAGGACCGTGACGAGTCCGAGGACGAGGGCCGCGTTCATGACGTACAGCGCGCTCGTGTAGTTGCCCGTCGCCTCGAGGACGAACGAGGCGAGTTGCGGGCCGGCGACGCCCGCGACGCCCCACGCGGTGAGGGCGTAGCCGTGGATGGCGCTGACCTCGTCGGTGCCGAAGAGGTCGCTGAGGTACGCCGGGAGACAGGCGAACCCGCCGCCGTAGCAGGTGATGACGAGGAACATGACCGCCGCGAGCGTCCAGACGGCCGTTATCGCCGGCATCACGAAGAAGGCGACTATCTGGATGACCATGAACGCCCCGTACGTGGTCGTCCGGCCGACGTAGTCGGAGAGCGTCGACCAGAAGATGCGGCCGCCGCCGTTGAAGATGCCGATGTAGCCGGTGATGAACGCCGCCGTCGTCGCCGTCGCGCCGCCGACCTGCTGGAGCATGGGCGAGGCGAACGCGAGCAGCATGATGCCCGCGGAGACGTTGATGAAGACGATGAGCCACACCATCCAGAAGCGCGGCGTCGTCCGCGCCTGCTTCGCGGTGAGGTTGTCCAGTCCCGACAGCGCGCTCTTGGCCTTCTCGTGGGCGTTCTCCTCGTCCTCCATCCCCGCCGGAAGCCACCCTTCCGGCGGCTTCGCGAGGTAACTCGCGCCGAGCGACATCAGAACGAAGTACAGCACGCCGAGGGCGAAGAACGTCGTCGCGACGTCGGTGCTCTGGATAAGGAAGTTCCCGAGCGGACCGGTCAGGAGGGCGCCGGCGCCGAAGCCCATGACCGCGAGGCCCGTCGCCATCCCGCGGCGGTCGGGGAACCACTCGACGAGCGTTCCGATGGGGGAGATGTAGCCGAGGCCGAGTCCCATCCCGCCGACGACGCCGAACGTGGCGAGAAACAGCGGGAGGCTTCCGAGGAGGACGCTGACGCCCGACCCGACCATCCCGAGACCGTACAGGACGGCCGCGGACAACCCGGCCAGCCGCGGTCCGTACTCCTCGACGTACTTGCCGAGGAAGGCGGCCGTGATTCCGAGCACGAAGATGGCGATGGAGAACGCGAGCGTGACGCTCGACGTCCCCCACCCCTGCGTCTCGTTCAGCGGTATCTGGTAGATACTGTACGCGTAGATACTCCCGATGGACAGGTGAATCGCCACCGCCGAGAGGGCGATGAGCCACCGGTTTTTGTCCGCCGTCGTTCGAGACATGCTCTATAATAATAATTTGTTAATTCAAAAGCCTGCTGGCAGTCAGAAAAAGGATGTTAGACGTATTGGAGATAATGTTGCCGCTTGAGCGAGAATTGTTCGCCCGAAGCCGGTCGGGGCGGACGGGAACGAGGGCGTTTTACCGAATCAAGTGAATCGCCGCCGCCGGAACGACGGCCGCCACGCCGGCGCCGTCTCGTATTTCCGCCTGCTCGAAGCGGTGCGGCGTCGCCCGCGCCGTCAGCGAGGCGGGGGCGCCGCGGACGTCGACGACGACCCGGTAGCCGTCGCCCTCGTTCAGCCATCGGCGGACGGTCCCCCGGAGGACGTTCTCGTCGCCGGGGTGGGCCTCGTCGGGGGGAGCCCCGGACGGTGACCGAAGTCGGACCCGCGACGGGCGGACGCACGCCGTGACGTCGCCGGCGACCGGCGCGTCGGCCGGGACCGCCGCTCGCAGTCGGAGGTCGCCGACGCGGAGTGTGACCCCGTCGCTCGGGTCGCCCGTCCGGCCGTTCGCGCCCCCGACCACCGTCGCGTCGAACAGGTTGTCGGTGCCGGTGAACCGGGCGACGAACTCGCTCTTCGGGCGGTCGAGCACGTCCGCGGGCGTCCCCACCTGCTCGACGGTCCCGTCGCGGAGGACAGCGATTCGGTCGCCGAGCGCCGTCGCCGTGCGCTGGTCGTGCGTGACGTAGACGACGGGGATGTCGAGCGAGTCGAACAGGTCGCGGAGTTCGTCGCGGAGGCGGTTGCGGATGGGGGCGTCGAGGCTCGACAGCGGTTCGTCCAAGAGGAGGGCGTCCGGGTCGGCGGCGAGGGTGCGAGCGAGGGCGACGCGCTGTCGCTCCCCGCCCGAGAGCGCCGCCGGCTTGCGGTCCAGCGCGTCGCGTATCTCGAAGCGGGCCGCAAGTTCCTCGACGCGGGCGTCGTCGTCCGCCGCGTAGGCGACGTTCTCGCGGGCGGTCATGTGGGGGAACAGCGCGCCGTCCTGAAATACGATTCCCGCGCCGCGCCGCTCAGGCGGCAGGCCGTCGAGTCGCCTGCCGTCGAGCGAGACGCACCCCGCGTCGGGCGAGAGGATGCCGGCGACGAGGGAGAGGAGCGTCGTCTTCCCGCTCCCGGACGGGCCGAGCACGCAGAGCACCTCGGAGCCGACGGAGAGGTCCGTCGGTCCGAACGCGAACCCGGCGTAGGACTTCCGCAGTCCGGTCAGTTCCAGCATCTCACTCCAATGGATTGGTGCCGAGGGCGTTCAGCGCGACGAGCGTGGCGACGGCGACGCCGAGGAGGACGACGGCGACGGGGAAGGCGTTCTCCAGACCGAGCGTCGAGAAGGAGACCCATATCTGGACCGGCATCGTCCGCGGGTAGTACGCGAGCATGATGGTGGCGCCGAACTCGCCCATCGAGCGGGCGAACGCGAGCGTGATTCCCGCGACGACGCCCGGCCAGGCCATCGGGAGCGTCACGCGCCGAACGGTCGACAGGCGACTCTTTCCGAGCGACCGCGAGGCGTGTTCGAGGCTCCGGTCGACCCCCTCGAACGCCGACTTCGCCGTGACGACGACGAACGGCGAGGCCACGAACGTCTGCGCCAGCACGACGCCGGCGAGCGAGCGGGTGAGCGGAACGCCGACGGACGCGCCGAGGCTTCCGAGGACGGTGCCGGGGCCGACGACGGTGAGAAGCACCATGCCGCTGACGATGGGCGGGAGGACGAGGGGGAGAACCACCACGGCGGTGACGAGCGTCGCGGCGCGCCCCTCGGCCCGCGCCAGCCAGTAGGCGAGGGGGAGGCCGAAGACGGTGGCGACGGCCGCGCTGACCGTCGAGGCGGCGAGAGACGTGGTCGCCGCGGAGACGACGACGGGGTCGGACAGGCGGCGGAGGACCGTCGCGGGCGACTGGGCGACGAAGAGCGAGAGCAGGGGGACGAGGTAGTAGCACAAGAGCACCGCGCCGAGGAGGAGCGTCGCTGACAGCCAGTCGAACCGGCCGGCGGCGTCAGTCCGCGACGGCGTCGGGAACATCTCCGGTGTACCGCGGGTACTCGTCGGGGATAACGAACCCGAAATCGGCCAAGTAGTCGCCGGCGACGTGCGCGTCGAACACCGCGCGGGCCGCCGGCGAGGGTCGCCGGAGCGTCGACCCGTAGCTGATGAGGCCGCCTTCGACCACCTTGCCGCTCGGCAGTTCGTAGTCGGCCGCCGCGTACGCCTCCGTGCGGTCGGGGTCGCTCAGGTCGATTTCGGGCGGGAGTTCGACGTAGTCGTACCCGCGCTCGACGGCCATGTTCCGGTAGGTGAACGCGGCGTCTATCGCCCCCGTCTCGAACTGGCTGACGAGTTGCGTCTCCGGGTATATCTGTCTCCTCTCGGGTATCGCCGCGCGGAGGTCCGCCTCCGTGCCGTAGTGGTCGGTGGCGAGTTCGAGGGCGAACAGCGTCCGGTAGCCGAGGGGGTCGAGGTCCGGGTCGGTCCGGCCGAGCGATACCTCCTCGGAGAGAAGCGGCCGGTACCAGCCGTCGGCGCCGGCGTCCGCGACGCGCCGGCCCCCCTCGGTGTCGGCGTTGTAGGCGACGACGAGGGAGTTCGTGGCGAACTCGGCGTACCACTCGGGGCGAAGCGGCGAGTCGAACAGCGCCACGTCCGCGACGGAGACGAGGTCGGGGTCCTTCTGCCCCTCGGCGACGAGGCGGGCGACGCGGGCGGAGCCGTGCGCCTCCACCTCCAGATTCGCGTCGACGGCGGGTTTGAGCCCGTGTTCGAGGGCGTTGTTCAGACTCCCGGCCGCGAGCATCGACACCGTCGCCGACCCGCCGTCGCCCGTTCCGCCGACCGTCGCGTCCCCGCTTTCGGCGCCGCCCGCGCCGTCGCCGGCGTGGCCGAGAACGCGGGCACACCCGGCGAGGCCGCCCATCGCCGCCGCCGCGCCGGCGAGGACGGACCGGCGACGGACCGACGAGTCAGCGTCAGGCATGCGGTCAAAGAGAGTCGTTCGACCAATAAGACTATCTCAAACGGTTCTGTTTGAGTCCGCATGGTGGCGACCGAGGCGACGATACTGACCGACCGCCAGCGAGAGGTGCTCGAACTCCGCGAGAAAGGGTACACGCAGAAGGAGGTGGCCGAGCGGTTGGGGACGACGGACGCGAACGTGAGCGCCGTCGAACGCGCCGCGGAGACGAACGTCGAGAAGGCGCGCCGGACGCTCGAACTCGTGCGGACGCTCCGCGCGCCCGTGCGCTTCACCGTCCCGTCGGGGACGTCGTTCGACGCCCTCGTGGACGAGGTGTACGCCCGCGGTGACGACGCCGGCGTCAAGGTGGCCTACTGCCGCCCGGAACTGTACGCGCACCTGTACGGGATGCTCGAAGGGCACTCCAGTCAGAACCACCTCGACACCGCCGTCGAGATGGGCCTCACCGAGAGCGGCGAGGCGAAGGTGTTCACGGCCGCCCCCTGACCCGGTCGCGCCGGGGCGACGCGGCCCTCAGTCCGTCCTTCCGTCTGCGTCCACGTCGACTCGGTCGTGGATGGGACCGGCGCGCCGACTGAGATGCTGGGGCGTCCGGTCGTTCGCGACGGCCAGCAGTTCGGCGACGATGCTGTAGCCGATCTGGTACGGCGAGTCGCCGCCGAGGCTCAGCCCGATGGGCGTGTAGATTCGCTCGCGTTCGGCCTCGGTGAGCGTCCGGCCGTCCGCGGCCAGGTCCTCGCGCATCTCCTCGAAGCGGTCGTGCGGACCCATCAGGCCGACGTAGGGCACGGGCGTCTCCAACAGCGCTTCGAGCGCGATGCGGTCGTCGAGGAAGTTGTGCGTCATCACGACGGCGTAGGTGTCCCCGTCCCACTCGCGCATCTCGCCCACGTCGGCCGGCGAGGCGGAGACCACCTCGTCGGCGCGGGGGAACCGCTCTCCGCCCGCCTTCCCGCCGCGGAACGAGACGACGGTCACGCGGAAGTCGACGAGTTTCGCCAACTCCACGACGGGCGCGACGTCCGGTCCGGAGCCGAAGACGACGAGTTCCGGCGGCGGGCGGACGCCCTCCAGAAACACCTCGACGGTCCCGCCGTCCGTCTCGGCGGTGACCGTCTCGGCCTTGCCGCCCTCGTACAGCGTCGCCATCGCGGGTTCGAGTTCGGCGAGGACGTCCGGGTCCGAGAGGGCGCCGTCGGCGGCGTCCGAGAAGCCCTCCCCGTCGTAGTACGCGCGGGCGCCGGGTTCGAGGCCCGCGCTCTCGCCGCCGACGGCGGTGGCGACGCCGATTGGGTCCCCGCCGAGTCGGGCCTCGACCACGGGGCGATAGGAGTCGTCGAGCGGTTCCAACAGGACGGTTATCACGCCGTTGCAGCCGACGCCGAGGCCCCACACGTCGTCCTCGCCGGTGAGGTCCCACGTCTCCACGCGCGGGTCGCCGTCGGACAGCACGTCCGCCGCGAGGGCGCGCACCTCGTCCTCCAGACAGCCCGCGGTGATGCTGCCCGCGCCGCTACCGTCGGGTCTGAGTATCATCTTCGCGCCCGGTCTGCGGTAGGCGCTCCCCTCGACGTCGATGACGGTCGACAGAACGGCGTCCGCGTCGTCGTCGAGCGCTGCGCGTATCTGGTCGAAAACGTCGGTCTCCGGGAGGCTCCAGTCGGTCGTGCTCATGGGTCGTTCGTGGTGTGTGCCGGTGATTCGGTCGTCCGCCGCTGCGTCTCCGTCCGTCTCGGGTCGAACTCGTAGCCGACGCGGCCGCCCGCGCCCTGCCGGCGCAGTTGCCGCGCCATCTCGCGCACGTCGTCCGGGCCGGCGAACGCGAACAGGCCGTCGACGAACGGGAGGGCGGCGGCCATCCCCCGCGCGGTCGGTTCGTACGCCGCCGCCGTCGCCAGCGGGTTCAGCCACAGCAGCCGGTCGGCGCGGCGGCGCAGCCACGACAGTTCGCGTTCGAGGCCCGCCACGTCGCCCATCTCCAGGCCGTCGCTGACGACGAAGACGACGGTGTTGCGGTCGACGGCCTCCGGGGCCGTCTCGCGCAGGCGCGAGAGCGAGTCGCCGATGCGCGTGCCGCCGCCCCACCTCGCCTCCGCCGCGTCGAGGGCGTCCGTCGCTTCCGCGGCGGTGGGGGCGTCCACCGCGTCGGTCACCTCGCGGAGGTCCTCGTCGAAGAAGAACACCCGGTTGTCGCCCCACGCCGCGCGGGCGCGGCGGAGGAACTCGACGAGGAACCCCCGGTCGACGGCGTCCAGCACCGACCGGCTCACGTCGACCAGAAGCAGCGCCCTGACCGCCGTCCGGCGTCGCTCCCGCCGCGGCATCGAGAGGACGGCGCCGCCGGCGGCGACGCTGGTTCTGAGCGCGCGACGGACGTTCGGGTGGTCGTCGCCGGGGCCGAACCGGCGCCCCTGCACGTCGGCCAGCGCGCGCGTCAGGTCGGCGAACGCGTCGTCGAGGTCGGTCGAGCCGAGGGGGAAGCCGCCGGCGACGGCCTCGGCCGCGCCGGCGGGACTGTACCGCGCCGCCGCCTCCTCGTTCTCGTCCCCGTCGCCGTCGTCGGAACTCTCGTCGGTGACCGCCGCGGCGAACGACTCGGTCAGCGAGCGCGCGGAGTCGTCCGCGCCGCCGCCGTCGTCGCCGTCCGCGGCGTCGTCGGATTCACCCGCCTCGTCGGCCGAGTCGGCGAACGGCGCGAGCGCCCCGTCCACGTCGTCGAGCGGCGAGGCCCCGTCGTCGGGGCCGGCGGCGAGTCGCCGCCAGAACTCCTCGAACAGACGGTCGAACGCCTCGAAGTCCGCGCGGTCGGCGAGGAGGCCCGCCCGGAGCGCCGAGCGGACCCGGTCGCGGTCCCCGAGGCCGACGACGGTCAGCGAGCGACCCGCCGTCGTCGCCGCGTTCGCCGGGACGGACGCCCCCGCGCGCCGAAGCGCCCTGACGAACCGGACGAGTTCGACGCGGAGGTGGTCGGCCACCGCGTCTTCGAGTCGACCGTTCCCGTCCGCGCCGGCGGCGTCGATGTCGGGGCCGCCGTCGGGTCGGGTCACGCCTCCGACCTCGCTCGCTCGGCCGCCGCCAGCAGTTCCTCCAAGAGGCGGTCGTCCACCCGTTCGACGTCCTCGACCTCCTTCAGCAGACAGCCGAGCGTGTTGCGGACCGTCTCGGGGGCCAGTTCGCCGTCGGTTCCGGGTCCGTCGGCGTCCGCGGCGGAACCGGCGTCGGCGGTACCGACGGCGCCGTCCCCGCCTCCGTCGCGGAGGGCGGCGACGGCCCGCGCCCAGTCGATGGTCTCTGCCGCCCCCGGCGGCTTCCGGAGCGGTTCCTCGCGGAGTCGCGCGGCCATCGCCGCGAGTTCGCTCGCCACCAGTCCGTCCAGTTCGGGCACCTTCCGTTCGAGGATGGCCGTCTCCTTCTCGAAGGACGGCGGCGAGACGTGCAGGTACAGACAGCGGCGCTTGAGCGCGTCGCTCAGCGCCCGGGTGCGGTTGGAGGTGACGACGACGACGGGCGGGCGCTCCGCTCGGACGGTGCCGAGTTCCGGCACCGACACCTGAAAGTCCGAGAGGACTTCGAGGAGGAGCGCCTCGAACTCGTCGTCCGCGCGGTCTATCTCGTCGACGAGGAGCACCGGCGGGCGGTCGGCGTCGGCGCGGAGCGCCCGCAAGAGGGGGCGTTCGAGCAGATACTCCTCGGTGAAGACGGACGGGTCCCGCGGGTCGGCGTCGGCGTCCGTCGTGGGAGAACCGCCGTCAGCCCGGTCGACCGGACTGCCGCCCGACTGGACCGCGAGTAACTGCTTCGCGTAGTTCCACTCGTAGAGGGCGTGTTCGGCCGTGAGTCCCTCGTAGCACTGGAGTCGAACCAGTTCGGAGCCGAAGCGCGCGGCCAGCACCTTGGCGAGTTCCGTCTTCCCCGCACCGGGTTCGCCCTCGACGAGGAGGGGTTTGCCGAGACGGAGCGCCAACAGCACCGTCGTGACGATGTCGTCCTCGGCGACGTAGTCCTCCGCGTCGAACGCCGCGCGTATCTCCGCCTCGGTCACGTCGGCGAACGCCGTCGTCGGTCGGTCCGTCATCTCGTCGGTCGGGTGGTCATAGTCGTGGCGTGATAGTAGGTTCGTCGGTCGTTCGTCCGCGGTTCGCGTCGGAGTCTGAGTCTGCGTCCGAGTCGGGGGTCGAACCGCGGCGGCGCTCCCCGCGAGAGGTGAGTCGTCGCGGCGGCCGCGAGCGATTCGGGGGAGCGTCCCCGCCTTCGCCCGCGACGGTCCGGGTCCCGTCCGTCTGCTCAGTCGGCCGCGGCGGACGCCGAGACGCGTTCGCTCGCGTCCTGCAACGCCCGCTTCGTGTACACCTCCAGCAGTTGGGCGCGGAACGCCGCCGAGGCCTGCAGGTCGTCCATCATCATCGCCTCGTCAAGGTCGTCCGCCGCGCGACTCGCGGCCGCCTCGATGGCGTCGTCGCCGAGGGTTTCGCCCGTCAGGGCGTCCTCGACGGGTTCGAGTCGGACGCCGTGGTCCATCACGCCGTTGGCGGCCACCTTGACGGAGGAGACGGCGTCGCCGTCCGTCGCGACGAGCGCCGAGACGCCGACCATCGGGTAGCCCGACGCCGGACTCGGTTTCTTCGCGTACGTCCCGACGGCGCCGTCCGCCGACGGCAGTTCCACGCGCACCAGCAGTTCGCTCGGGCCGAGGTCCGTCGCGTACATGCCGAAGAAGAACTCCTCGGCGGGGACCGAGCGCTCGCCGTCCGGACCGTGGACGACGAGCGTCGCGTCCGAGACGAGCGCCGGCCCCGGCAGGTCCGACGCCGGGTCGGCGTGCGAGAGGTTTCCGCCGACTGTTCCTCTGTTCCGGACCTGTCTGTCCCCCAACTGCTCGATGGCCGCCGTCAGCGCCGGCGCGTGCTCGTGCGCGTCGTCGGCGTCGAGCACCTCGCTGTAGCGCGTCATCGCCCCGATGGTCAGCGTGTCCCCGTCGCCGGAGACCCCTCGCAACTCCTCGACGCCGCTGATGTCTATCAGGACGTCGGGGCTGGACAGCCCCGTCTTCATCGCCGGGAGCAGGCTGTGTCCCCCCGCCAGCAGTTCGGTCTCTTCCATCGCGTGCTCTTCGAGCAGGTCGACCGCCTCCGAGACCGACTCGGCCTCGTAGTAGTCGAACTCGTCGGGGAACATCAGTTCTCACCTCCCTCTTCGGTGGTCGCGGCGTCGGCATCTCTCGCCCCGTCGCCGCCGTCCGCCGTCGCCTGCTCGTTGACGGCCGTCCACACGCGTTCGGCGGTCATCGGCATCTCGACGGTGTCGACGCCGAACGGTTCGAGGGCGTCGGTGACGGCGTTGACGACGGCCTGCGGCGCGGCGATGGTGCCCGCCTCGCCGACCCCTTTCACGCCCAGAGGATTGTGCGGGCACGGCGTGACGGTCGATTCGGTCTCCATGTCGGGGATGTGCAGCGACTTCGGCACCGCGTAGTCCTGCATCGACCCCGTCAGCAACTGCGCGTTGTCGTCGTAGACGGCGCCCTCGTAGAGCGCCTGTCCGATGCCCTGCGCGACGCCGCCGTGAATCTGCCCCTCGACGATTTTGGGGTTGATCTGGTTGCCCACGTCGTCGACGGCGACGTAGTTCTCGAACTCGATTTCGCCCGACTCGGGGTCGACCTCCACGACTGCGACGTGCGTGCCGAACGGGAAGACGAAGTTGTCCGGGTCGTAGAAGGAGGTGGCCTCCAGCCCCGGTTCCATGTCGTCGGGCATATCGTGCGCGAGGTAGGACTGCTGGGCTATCTCCTTGATGCCGAGCGAGCGGTCGGTGCCGGAGACGGCGAACTCCCCGCCCGCGAACTCCACGTCGGCCGGGTCGGCCTCGAGTTGGTGAGCCGCTATCTCGCGGGCCTTCTCGACCAGTTTCTGCGAACTCTTCACGAGGGCGCTGCCGCCGACCGCGGCGGAGCGAGAGCCGTAGGTGCCCATCCCCTGCGGTATCTCGTCGGTGTCGCCCTCGACGACTTCGACGTCCTCGTACGGGATGCCGAGTTCGTTGGCGACGATTTGGGCGTAGGTCGTCCCGTGGCCCTGCCCGTGCCCGGACGTCCCGCAGAAGGCGGTGACGGTGCCGGAGGGGTGGAACCGGACCAGACTGGACTCCCAGAGGCCGGCCTGCGCGCCGAGTTGCCCGGCGAGTTCCGAGGGGGCGAGGCCGCACGCCTCGATGTAACAGGAGAAGCCGATACCGAGATATCGGCCCTCCTCGCGGGCCTCCTTCTGCCGTTCGCGGAAGGCGTCGTAGTCCACCGCCTCCAAGGCCTTCGCCATCGGCTTGCCGTACTCGCCGCTGTCGTACTCGACGGCCACCTGCGTCTGGTAGGGGAAGGCGTCGTCGGGGACGAAGTTCTTCTGTCTAAACTCCGCAGGGTCGACCCCCGCCTCGCGCGCCCCCAAGGAGGCGAGTCGCTCGACGAGGAACGACGCCTCGGGGCGGCCGGCGCCGCGGTAGGCGTCGACCGGCGGGACGTTCGTGTACGCACCCGTCACCGAAGCGTGGATGGCCGGGATGTCGTACTGCCCGGAGAGGAGCGTCCCGTACAGATACGTCGGGACGGCGGGCGCGAACGTCGAGAGGTACGCGCCGAGGTTCGCCTTCGTGTCCACGCGCAGGCCCGTGATGTTCGCGTCGTCGTCCATCGCCAACTCCGCCGTCGTGATGTGGCCGCGGCCGGGGGCGTCGGTCTTGTACCCCTCCGTCCGCCGCGAGGTCCACTTGACGGGGCGTTCGAGGTCCCGCGCGACGAGGGCGACGAGGGCCTCGTCGGCGTAGTGGTGTATCTTACAGCCGAACCCGCCGCCCACGTCGGGCGCCTTCACCCGCAGTTTGTGCTCGGGGTGACCGATGACCCCCGACATGAGCAGGCGGTGCAGGTGGGGGTTCTGCGAGGTCATGAACACGTCCAGTTCGTCGGACCCGGGGTGGTAGTCGGCCACCGCGGCGCGGGGTTCCATCGCGTTGGCGATGAGCAGTTGGTTCTCCAGTTCGAGCGAGACGGTGTGGGCCGCGTCGTCGAACGCTTCTGCCGTTCGCTCCTCGTCGCCGATCTCCCAGTCGAAGGCGACGTTGCCCTCTGCGTCGTCGTGGAGTTGCCCCGCCTCGCCGTCGAGCGCCGCCGCCGGGTCGGCCGAGGCGTCGAGGCGGTCGTAGCTCACGTCGACGGCGTTCGTCGCGTCGTGGGCGACGTAGCGGTCCTCGGCGACGACGACGGCGATGGCGTCGCCCTGATAGCGGACGCGGTCCTTCGCCAGCACCGGATGGTCGACCTGCCGGAGGCTTTCGAGGAGCCACCCCGTCGGGATGAGCAGCGACCCGTCGCGCGACACCGCCTCGTCGGCCACGTCGTCGTGGGTGTAGACGGCGACGACGCCGTCCATCTCCTCGGCGGCGCTCGCGTCCACGTCCTCGATTTCCGCGTGGCCGTGCTGGCTCCGGAGAATCGCCATGTGGAGCATCTCCGGCAGTTGGATGTCGTCGGTGTACTCCGCGTCGCCCGTGAGGAGCGAGGGGTCCTCCCGGCGTTCGATGGCCGAGCCGAGGATGTCCGCGGCGTCGACGTCGTCGGGGTCAAGCGAGTCGATGCTCATCGGCTCTCACCCTCGTCGGGCCAGCGGACCTCGCAGCGGTCGGCCGTCTCCGCGCCGGGACTCGGTCCCGAGGCGCATCCGGCGTCGCCCTCCGCGCGTTCCTCGACGGACCCGCCGTCGGCGACGGCGCCGGAACCCATCGTCTCGGCGGCGTTCTCGACGGCGTTGACGATGTTCTGATAGCCCGTGCAGCGGCAGAGGTTGCCTTCGAGGCCCTCCCGAATCTCCTCGCGGGAGGGGTCGGGATTCTCTTCGAGGAGGTCCGTCGCCGTCATCATCATCCCGGGCGTGCAGTAGCCGCACTGGAGGCCGTGCTCCTGTTGGAAGCCGGTCTGGATAGGGTGGAACTCGCCGTGGTCCGCGAGTCCCTCGACGGTGTCCAGCGTCGCGCCGTCGGCCTGAACGGCCAAGAGCGTGCACGACTTGACCGCGTCGCCGTCGAGGTGGACCGTACACGCGCCGCACGTGCTGGTCTCACAACCGACGTTCGCGCCGGTGTAGCCGAGTTGGTCCCGCAGGGCGTGGACGAGCAGCGTCCGCGACTCGACTTCGAGTTCGTGTTCTGTCCCGTTGACCGTCAGCGTGATGTCGTGTTCTGCCATGGTTAGTCCGAATCGCTCGACCGACCGAGCACCCGGTCGACGAGTCCGCGGTCGCTCTCCGCCCCGTCCGACTCCGCCGCGTCGCCCTCGGTATCGACGTCCGAGAGCCGCTGTTCGTCCAATTTGTCCTCGACCGACGAGAAGAACCGCTTGACGACGCGGTTGGCGACGGGGTTGACGACCCGTTGGCCCATCTGCGCCACCTTGCCGAACACGTCGGCCTCCGTCTCCCAGTCGACGGCGGTTCCGTCCTCGGTCTCCGAGAGCGTCATTCCGGAGGACATCTCGAAGGAACTGTTGCTGGAGGAGCCCTCGCCGACGGCGGACATCTCCGGGTAGTCGCGCTCGTCGATGGTGACCACCGTCTCGAACGTCGGGTTCACCGGACCGACGCTTATCTGCATCAGGGCGGCGTAGTGGTTGCCCTCCTCGAACGCTCGCCCGGCGATGACCTCCGGGTCGCCGGTCAGTTCGACGTCCCGGTCGGCCGTCCGTTCGCGCAGGGCGTCGAAGTCGGGGTCCGGGTCGTCGACTTCGACCAAGAACTGACAGCCGGGGAGCGACTCCTCGACCAGGACGGGGTCCGAGAGGGCGAGCCACACCTCCTCGACGGACGAACCCTCCAGCTCGAACGTCCCGCTAAACTCCATACCGCCACCTCTTGGCACGTGTCATCATAGTCCACGAAAACGGTTCGAGCGTGTATTTATAATGCTTTGCCCTTATGATTATATAAGGTCATATGCACTCCCCGATTCGACGACACGGCGGCGACGCGAGCGAGCGAGGCTCCCGCGAACGAGTCGCGTCCGTGCGGACGCGCGGCGGGCGCGGGCGGCGAGCGTGAGCGACGCCGAGCCGATTCGGCGGGCGGCCGCGGTCGAACGCCTGCTCGAACTGCGCGCCGCGCGGCCCGACGCGCCGACGGAACGGGTCGAACTCGCCGCGGCCGCCGGTCGGACGCTGGCCGAACCGGTCGTCGCCGGGCGTGACGTGCCCGAACGCGACCGGGCGACGATGGACGGGTTCGCCCTCGCGGCCGACGACGACTACCCGCTGACCGTCGTCGGCGAGGTGTTTCCCGAGGACGACGCGCCGACGATACGGCGGGGAGAAGCCGTCGAGATAGCCACCGGCGCGCCGCTTCCCCCCGAGGCGGACGCGGTGCTGATGCGCGAGGACGCGACCGTCGGGGACGGCCGCCTGTCCGGTCCCTCGCTCGCGTCGGGGACGAACGTCTACCCGGCGGGCGCGACGGCGGCGGCCGGCGAGCGTCTGCTCTCGGCGGGCGAGACCGTCGACCCGCGACACGCGGCGCTCCTCCGGGACGTCGGCGCCGACGCCGTGACCGCAGAGCGACGCCTGAGCGTCGGCGTCCTCGCCACAGGAACGGAGATTCGCGAGGGGCGGCAACCGGACCGCGACTCGGAGATGCTGGCGAACCTCGTCCGCCGGTGGGGTCACCGCGCGGCGATTCTCGACGCCGTCCCCGACGAGGAGGCGGCGGTCCGCGAGGGAATCGAGGCCGCCGCGGCGGACCACGACGCCGTGCTGACGACCGGCGGCACGAGCGTCGGGCACGCGGACCACGTCGTCGGGGTGCTCGCCGAACACGAGACGCTGTTTCGCGGCGTCGCGCTCAGGCCCGGCCGACCGGTCGCCGCGGCGACGGTGAGGGGAACGCCCGTGTTCGCCCTGCCGGGGAAACCGATGGCCGCCCACGCGGCGGCGACGCTGGTGCTCCGGCCCTACTTCGTCGGACGCGACCGACTGCCGACCGTCGAGGCGACGTGCGCGGCGCGAGTGACCCTGCCGGGGGGCGAGAACGAATACGAGTACGCCATTCCGGTGACGCTGGAAGACGGCTCAGGTCCGGCGGTGGGGCCGGGGGCGGGGTCGGAGTTGACGGACCCGCCGACGGCGACCCCCCTCGGACACGCCGCCTCGTCGTTTCCGCTGTACGGGGAGCGGTTCGCGCCGGGACGGGTCGCGTCGAGCACGCGAATCGCGCTGGCCGACGGCGTGGTCCTGACCCGCGCGGCCGTCGAGAAGGGGGAACGGGTCGCCGTCGTCCCGTACGGCGTCGTGGAGTGAGCGAGGCAGGCCGTCGCTCGTTCCGATGAGAGACCGCCGGCGTCGCCGCGTTCAGTCGTCCGCCGTCGCCTCCGGCGCCGCCGCGTCGGCCTGCCGACCCCAGAGGTCGGCGTACGCGCCGTCGGCGGCGACGAGGTCGTCGTGCGTACCCCGCTCGGTGATTTCGCCCTCCTCCAGCACGATTATCTGGTCGGCGTCGCGGATGGTCGAGAGGCGGTGGGCGATGACGAACGCGGTCCGCTCTTCGACAAGTCGGTCGAGGCTCTCCTGGATGAGTTCCTCCGTCTCGGTGTCGACGTCGGAGGTGGCCTCGTCGAAGACGATGATGGCGGGGTCGTTCAACAGGGCTCGAGCGATGGCGATGCGCTGGCGCTGGCCGCCCGAGAGCTTCACCCCTCGCTCGCCGACGCGCGTGTCGTAGCCCTCGGGGAGGTCGCGGACGAAGGCGTCGGCCTCCGCCGCCTCCGCCGCCGCGACGACTCGCTCGCGGGTCGCCTCGTCGTCCTCGCCGTACCACTCGGCCTCCAAGGCGTCGGCGTCGCCGTAGGCGATGTTCTCGGCCACCGTCCCGGAGAACAGGTACGGGTCCTGCTCGACGATGCCGATTTCGTCGCGGAGCGCCTGGAGGTCGTAGTCGCGGACGTCGACGCCGTCGACGCGGACGGCGCCGTCGGCGGGGCCGTCGCCGTCGACGTCGTGGAAGCGGGCGATGAGTTTCAGGAGCGTCGACTTCCCCGCGCCCGTCGGCCCCGCGAGGCCGACGGTGTCGCCGGCGGGCACGTCGAGGGAGACGTTTCGGAGGACGGGGTCGCGGTCGCCGTAGGAGAACGTGACCGAGTCGAACTCGACGTCGCCCGCGACCGTCTCGGGGCGGTGCGGCGACTCGGGGCTCGTCACCTCGGGGTCGCGCCCGAGGAGGCCGAACACTCGCTCGGCGCTGGACATCGCGAGTTGGTACTTGTTGGCGGACTTGCCGACCCGGCGCATCGGCGAGTACAGACGACGGAGCAGGAGGAAAAAGAGCGTGAATCCCCCGAGCGTCAGCGCGCCGTTCTCGCCCGGCACGCCGGTGATGATGTCGGTGCCGCCGACGAACAGGACGACGACGAAGACGACGCCGGTGAGCAGTCGAAGCGCCGCGAAGAACCCGCGGCGAATCCGCAGCGCCGAGACCTTCTCGTCGTGGTAGGCCTGACTCTGCTCGGCGACGCGTTCGCGCTCGAAGCCGTAGCGGTCGAACGCCTTGATGACCGCCGCGCCGCCGAGGTTGTTCTCCAGCCGGGTATTCAGCCGCGCGACCGTCTCGCGGATGGATTTGTACCGCGGTTCGATCCACGTGAGGAAGCGACCGCTCGCCACGCCGATTATCGGGACGGGCGCCAGCGCCACCAGAGCGAGTTTCGGCGAGTACGTCCACAGCACGAACGCGATGCCGCCGACCGTGGCGATGACGCGGATGAGCTGACGGAACTCCGTGTTGAGGAACTGCTCCAGCCGGTTGATGTCGCTGTTGAGGATGGACATCAGCCCGCCGGTCTGGTGGTCGACGAAGAAGGACATCGAGAGGTGTTGGATGTGGTCGTAGGTGTCGTTCCGGAGGTCCCGTTGGACCTTCTGCGCCGTCGCCTGCAGGAGGTATCGGGAGACGAACCGCGTCACCGACCGGACGAGATACGCGAGGACGGCGACGGCGACGAGGCGTTCGAGGAGGGCGAGCCGCGCCGCCTGCGTGGTTATCTGCGCCGCCGGCAGAACCCCGAGGTCGGTCAGCATCCCCGTCTCCCCCGACTGGCGGATGGCCCGGTCGATGGCCGCCGCGACGACGATGGGCGGGACGAGTCGAGCGAACCGCGTCAGGAACGCGGCGAGGACGCCGAACGTCAGCCGGACCCAGTACGTCCGCGCGTAGGCGAGGAGGCTCACCATCGGGTGACCGTCGACGTTGTCGCGGACGCGTTCGAAACCGCCGTGGTCCGGTGGCATTGCCGTCCGTATCGGACGCGCGCTCAAGTATCCGGTGGCTCCGGCGAAGCGGTCTGCGGACGGGAGCGGTCCGAGCGCGGACGGACGACCGGTCCCGTTCGTCGCTCGGGACCCATCCCCGGGGGCCCCAAGCGCTTTGCCGCACCTATCACTTTAGCCCTCACGGACTACCCCCCGCGACGCGTTCGGAGACGTACCCGGTCCCGCCGCACCCCTCCCGATGTCCGACACACACTCGACGGTCACGCCCAGTCCGCGAAGCGCCAGCGAGAACATCATGTACGAAATCGTCGCGACGGTCGCCGAGGCGAAGGGCTGCGACCCGACGACCCTGCGCCCCATCGCCGAGGTGATGAACACCGAGGCCGTCGAGACCGTGCTCTCGAACCCGGAGGTCACCATCTCCCTCGGCTTCGAGTACGAGGGCGGCCTCGTGCGGGTGAGCGAGGCGGGCGTCGAGTACGAAGTGACCGACGAGTAGCGCGCCGGGGTCCGTCTCGCGGGCGGGGAGATAATCGAAGCCAGTGGTATGCGGCACCACGCCATTTTTCTTTCCGTCGACTCCTTGTCCGCCTACCGTCCGGAAACGGCCTCGGACGGACGGACGGACGCGGCGAACCCGTCCCGACGTTCGAGCGTCGGCGTGCGGTGTCGATAGACGCGGTGGAAAACGGCCGTGTACTAATCTTTAATATATCGTGGCGACTCGGTTGTTATATGACGGTCGTCAGCGTTTCGATGCCTGAGGAGCTTCTCAACCGAATCGACCAGTTCGCGGACGACCACGGCTACACCGGGCGGAGCGAAGTCCTCCGCGAGGCGAGCCGAAATCTCCTCGGCGAGTTCGAGGACAAGAAACTGGAGGACCGCGAACTGATGGGAATCGTCACGGTCGTCTTCGATTACGAAACGACGAGCGTCGAGGAGAAGATGATGCACCTCCGTCACGAACACGAGGACATCGTCGCCTCGAACTTCCACAGCCACGTCGGCGGCCACCACTGCATGGAACTGTTCGTGTTGGAGGGCTCACTCGAGGAGATATCGACGTTCGTCGGGAAGATCAGAGCGACGAAGGACACGCTCACGATAGACTACTCGGTGCTGCCCGTGGACGACTTCGGACCGCTCGCGGGCATGGACTGAGTTCGCCCGAGCATCCGAGCGCCTCGGTGCGACCCCGGACGGACGCGTAGGCGGCTTCCGCACGGGAGCGCCGACTGTCCGACGAGCGACGGGGGAGGCCGCCGGGATAGGCAGGCGACGGAGCGGTCGGTTCTCTCTCGTCTGACGGGTCGTAGTGACGGTCGAACTCTATTATTAATCCGCCAGACGGCAATCGCGGTAGAGCGTGAAATATTAAAATCTACCCTCTAAATCACAACTGTTATTATTTCTTAGCTTAGTGTTACCAACACGATGGTTCGATTTACGCGCCGAAAGCTGCTCCGGAGGGCGGGTGCGAGTGCGGTCGCGACCGCGGGAATCGCCGGTTGCGTCGGCGGAGCGAACGAGTCGTCTCGCACGACGGGCGAATCGTCGGATGCCGGGAACGGGTCAGTCGACTCTCTGACCGTCGCGTACGTTCCGATCTATCCGAACATGCAGCAGTACGTGATGACGGAGGAGGGCTACTACGAGAACGTCCCGGCGGACGTCACGGTAGAGCGGTTCAGTTCGGGGCCGAGCGTCGTCAAGGCGTTCGCCAGCGGCGACGTCGACGCCGCGTTCTTCGGAATCTCTCCCGCGATGGTCCTCGCCGACAAGGGCACGGACGCCGGCATCCTCGCGGCGAACTCGCGGAACGGGTTCAAAATCATGGGGACGAGCGAACTCGCCGACCTGTACGAGCGGGAAGGCGAGACCGCGTTCGAGGCGTTCGAGAGCGAACACGGTCGGAAGGTGCGGTTCGGCGCCCCTCCGGACGGGAGCGTGCCCGACGTCGTGCTTCGATACTGGATTCAGGAGGACCTCGGCGCGGGCGAGATGGAGCGCGTCGTCAGCAAATCGAACGTCCCGCCGGCGAAGGCGGTCCAGACGGTTCGGTCGGGCGATATCGACGCGACGATCGTTCAGGAGCCGTTCGCGACGATTATCGGCCGGCAGGAGGGCTTCGAGGAACTCGTCTGGTCCGGCGACGTCCTCGAGAATCACCCGGTCACGGTGCTGTTCGCGAACCGCCGGGTGCTCGACGATAGCGACCTCTCCCGGTCGCTCGTCGAACAGCACGCCGCGGCGACCGAGTTCGCGGCGGACTCGCCGGACGCGGCCGCCGCGCACGCCGCGTCCGTAATCGGGTCCGGAGTGAGCGAGCAACTCGCGAGGGCCGCCATGGACTCGCGGGCGTCCGAGTTCATCTCCGACCCGCACGCGATCACCGGCCAGACCGCGACGATGGGCGAGTTCGTCGCGAGCGTCGGGAACATCGAGGAACCGGTCGCGACCGAGGACCTGTTCGCGTTCGGGCCTTACGACGCACTCCAGCGATGAGCCTCGGAACCGACACCGACTCGGACGCCCTGGTCGCCGCCGCGGAGGGAGACGCGAAACGGTACCTCCGCGGATGCGGCGGTCTCCTGGCGTTCCTCCTCGTCTGGTGGGTCGGCGCGACGACGACCCAGCCGTCGTATCTGGTTCCGAGTCCGCTCGGTTCCGCGCGCGCGTTTCTCGACCTGTTCGCGACTTCGACCGCCGTCGTAGTCCCGGTCTGGGGCTCGAGTCTGACCCTCCCGACGGGGCTCGCGCACCTCGCGGAGACGCTGTTTCACTACGTCCCCGGCCTCCTCGTCGGCGCCGGGTGCGGAATCGGTCTCGGCTTGACGATGGGCTGGAACGGCGCGCTCGACGACTGGTTACGCCCGCTGGTCCGGGTGCTGCGGCCGATTCCGCCGTTGGCCTGGGTCGTCTTCGCCATCGTCTGGTTCGGCATCGGCCACACTGGCGCGGCGTTCATCGTCTTCGTGGGCGCGTTTTGGATCAACTTCTACGGGGCGTACGGCGGCGTCGAAGGCGTCTCGAGCGACCTGACCGACGCCGCGTCGACGCTCGGCGTGGAACGCGACCTCTCGATGCTGAAACTCGTCGCGCTTCCGAGTGCGGCCCCCCAGGTACTGACGGGGTTCCGAACGAGCATCGGTCGTTGCTGGATGATCGTCGTCGGCGCCGAGTTGTTCGGCGCGCCCGGCGTCGGCTACGAAATCATCAACGCGTCGAACAACCTCGCGATGGCGACCAGCGTCGCGTACATGTTCCTCATCAGCCTCGCGTTCCTCTGTATGGACGTCGGCTTCCGACTCGTCGAACGGAGGGTGCTCGCGTGGCGATGAGCGAGCGAGCGACCGCAGACCGGGAGTCCGGTGGGAAGATACGCGTTCGAGACATCGGCAAGTCCTACGGGTCGACGCGGGCGCTCGAAGACGTCTCACTGTCGGTCTCGGAGGGAGAGTTCTGCTGCATCGTCGGCCCGTCCGGGTGCGGAAAGACGACCCTGTTGCGTGCCATCGCCGGTCTCGACGACCCGGACAGCGGTTCGATCCTCGTCGACGGGAACCCGGTCACCGACCCGGGCCTAGACCGAGGGATGGTCTTTCAGGAGTACGCGCTGTTCCCCTGGCGAACCGTCCGGGGGAACGTCCGATTCGGTCTGGACCGGCCCGCCTGCGAGTGTGCGGACTGCGAGGCGCGGGTCCGGGAGTTGGTCGACCTCGTCGGTCTCGACGGGTTCGAGGACGCGTACCCGAAGGAGCTATCGGGCGGCATGAAACAGCGCGTCGGAATCGCCCGTGCCCTCGCCGTCGACCCGGAGATTCTCCTGATGGACGAGCCGTTCGGGAGCGTCGACGCGCGGACGCGCGACCGTCTGCACGCCGAACTGCTCGACATCTGGGCGCAGACCGAACAGACCGTCGTGTTCGTCACGCACGACATCGACGAGGCGGTGACGTTGGCGGACCGCGTCGTGGTCATGGACGCCGACCCGGGGACCGTGCGGTCGACCCTCTCTATCGACGTAGAACGCCCCCGCGAACGGACGGCGCACGAGTTCGTCGACTACGTGGCGAGGATCAGGGACGAACTCGGGGGCCCGGCAGACGTCGGCGGCAAGCGCCGTCTTGGCGACTGATCCGGTCGTCGTCGAGGCTTTCCACGGCGATATCGTGCGATGTATCGAGACCGTCGGGAGACAAGCGAGTCAATTCCGGTCGAGACGCGCCGTCGACGCGGCGAATGCGGAAATCGGTGAACCGTGTCCGATAGCAGTCGGCCGATCGAAGAGGCGGCGGTCTTCCTGCCAAGTATATTCCCAGTTGTCCATCATAGTTGTTATCTTCTAAAAGAGCCCATGGTAACCTTATTATGCTATCTCGGATTATTAGCAAGTACCCATGGCACACATCCATCTCGGAGAAGGGGCGTTCCCGCTCTGGGCACTGATTCTCTGGACGCTTTTGGGCGTCGGATTGGTCGGTGCCGTCGTCTACCGGGTCCGGAAGGGCGGTCTCAAGACGCACCAGATCGCGCTCGCGGGAATCGGTGCGGCGGCGAGTTTCGCCATCTTCCAGTTGAACATCCCCGTCTGGGGCGGCATCCACATGAACCTCACCGGTCTCGTGGGAATCCTCGCCGGTCCGCTGCTCGGCACGCTCATCGCGCTGGTCGTGAACATCTTCTCGGCCGCACTCGGACACGGCGCGGTCGGTCTCCTCGGCGCGAACACGCTCGTCAACGCCACCGAAGCCGTCGTCGCCTACTACGCCTTCAAGACGCTGATGCGACAGGACTGGGACGTCTTCCCCGCGAGCGCCGGCGCCGCGACGCTCGGCCTCTCGGCGGGCGCGTTCCTGATGGGGGCAATCATCGTCGTCAGCGGCGTGAACGGGAGCGCGCTGCCTCGCGGTGATCTGGCCATCGCGGTCGCCGGTCTCGTCGGACTCAATCTCGGCGTCGCCGTCGTCGAGGGGATCCTGACCGGATTCATCGTCCAGTTCCTCGCGTCGGTTCGTCCCGATCTCGTCGGCCTCGCGGACCGCGGCGCCCGCGAGGAATCGAGCGGGGTGACGGCCTGATGCAGCGCTGGAAGCAGTACGGCGGCCTCCTCGGGCTGTTCGCGGCCTGTTTCGCCGCCGGACTGTGGGGCTTCACGTCGACCGGCGGCGCGCTCCCGTGGGCGAAGCGTTCCGCGCAGGCCCTACAGCGCGGCGTGCAGGAGAGCGGCGGCGCACTCGTCGACCTCGGTCGCGGCGTCGTCGTCGCCGGGCCGATTCGGAAGGGCGGCATGATGTTCGAGTACGGGGCACTCATCGCCGTTCTGGTCGTTCTCGGCGCCGGGCTGTACGTCTACGTCGACCGATACGGCGGCCTCGACGACGGGGAACGCCCGTCCCGGTGACCGTGACGGCACTCTCGAATCACGTTCCGGACCCCCGCCTCATCACCGCGTTCGCGGAGCGTCGGGACGGACCGCTGCACCGCGTCAACCCGTGGACGAAGGTCGGGGTCGTCGGCGCACTCGTCCTCGCGGTCACGGTGTTCGACCGCCTCGCGCTCCTGGCCGGACTGTACGGCACGGTGCTCTTCGTCTACGGCCTCGCTGGACTCCCGTACCGCCGCCTGATCGGCTGGTACACGCTTCCGCTCCTGTTCATCGTCTCCGTCGCCGGACCGCTGGCGTTCCTCGAACCGGGCGTACCGATCGGCGGCGCGCTCTCGACGCCGCTCGGCGAACTCTCGGTCACGTGGGCGGGCCTCGCGCTCTTCGCGGAACTCGGCTGTCGGTCGCTCGTCGTCGTCACGTTCACGCTGACGGCGTCGATGACCACGAAGTACACCGACGTCGCGTACCTGCTCGGGCGATTGCTGCCCCGACCGATCGACCAGATCGCGCTTCTCACCTATCGATTCACGTTCGTCATGATCGAGACGCTCGAAGACCTGGTGAAGGCCGTCAGCTCTCGGGGAGCGAACCTCTCGGAGTTCTGGTCGAACAAACGGCTGTACGCGAGGATCCTCGGGATGACCATGCTGTCGGCCATCGAGCAGTCCGAACGGCTCGTCAAGTCGATGGAAGCCAGAGGATACAACGGCGACATCACGCTGTACGGCGACGTCCCCCGGCCGCCGGCCCGCGAACTGTTCGTCGTGGTCGGTTCGTACGTCGCCGTCGTCGGCTACGCGGCGGTCGCGGTCTACGGGGTGGGAGTGTGAGCCGAGACGAGACGCCGCTCGTCCGCCTCCGGTGTGAGGCGCACACGTATCCCGACGGAACGGTCGGGATGCACGACGTCGAGTTCGACATCCACCCCGACGAGGTCGTCGCCCTCGTCGGCGGTAACGGCGCGGGGAAATCGACGCTCCTCGAACATCTGAACGCGACGCTCGTCCCCGACGACGGCGAACTGGTCGTCGACGGCACGCCGATTACCGGGGACAACAGGGCTCACGCGCGGAAGGAAGTCGGCTTCGTGTTTCAGGACGCCGACACGCAACTCGTCGCGCCCACGGTCCTCGACGACGTGATGTTCGGTCTCCGGAACTACGGCGTCCCCGCTGACGAAGCGAAGCAGCGCGCTCGCGAGGCGCTCGCGACCGTCGACGCGAGCCACCTCGAAGAGCGGATTCCGCACTACCTGAGCGGCGGCGAGAAACGCCTCGTCGGCCTCGCCGGCGTGCTCGTCTTAGACCCGAGCGTAGTCGTACTCGACGAACCCCTCGCGGGACTCGACCCCGAGCGCTCCCGGCTGGTCGCCGACCGCATCCGGCAGATTCACCGGGACGGAATCAGCGTCGTCCTCTCGACCCACGACCTCGATTTCGTCACCGAGGTCGCGGACCGCGTGTGCGTGATGGCCGACGGCAACGTCGTCGGGAGCGGCACGCCGCGGGAGGTGTTCTACGACGACGCGCTGTTGGCGGAAGCGAATCTTCACCCGCCGACCGCCGTCCGAGTGGCCCGCGACGCCGGACTGGATGCCGCCGCGCGGCCCGTGACGGAAGCCGAACTCGTGGCTCTGCTCGCGGGAACCGGCGAAGTGGAGACCCTACAGGCCACCCCGGCCGGTGGAAGTGAGGCGAGTGAATGACCCCAGCCTGCTTCCCCGGCGCTGTCGACAGCCGTTCCGTAAACTCGCGCCGAAGACGGGGGTCGAGAAGTACGGCGGATTCGAAGAGTACAGTCGAGAAGTGGGCCCTGACGGATTCGAACCATCGACCACTCGGTTATGAGCCGAGCGCTCTAACCAGACTGAGCTAAGGGCCCGATTCGTCCTCACGTTCCCGGGGGCGCCTCTTTAGCGTTACCGTTGCCATCGGCCGACCGCAGGACGGAGCGACCGCTTCGGAGGCGGGTTCGGGAGGAAACGACGCCGTCGCCAGGACTCGAACCTGGGACCACCTCGTTAACAGCGAGGTGCTCTACCAACTGAGCTACGACGGCTCGGGCGTGCGTCTGCACTCAGTTGTACACCGAGGAAGTTTGATAGGGCTTTCGTTTTTACCCGACGGATGCGGGGTGTGAGCGTACGACCGGTGCGATTCGCACCGACACGCTTTCGCCCGCCGGCGGACAACCGGCGAGCGACATGCCCGAGTCGGACACCGAGGAACTCTCGCGCGTCGTCGCCCGCGTTCGCGAGCGGATCGACCCGGACGCGACCGAACGGGCGGCGCTCTCCGAAGCCGTCGACGCGCTCTCCGCTCGCGTCGAGGAGGCGCTCGACGAGTTGGGCGTCGCGGCCGACGTCGTGCAGGTGGGGTCGACGGCGCGCGGGACGTGGGTCTCCGGTGACAGGGATATCGACCTGTTCGTGCGCTTTCCGGAGGAGACGGACCGCGAGTCGCTAGAGCGCTACGGGTTGGCCCTCGGCAACGAAGTCCTTCCGAACGGGCGGGAGGAGTACGCCGAGCACCCGTACGTGACCGGCGAGTTCGAGGGGTTCGACGTGGACCTCGTCCCCTGTTTCGACGTCGAGGACGGCGCGTCGCTCCGGTCGGCGGTCGACCGGACGCCGCACCACAACCGGTATCTTGAGGCTCGCTTGGACGACGAACTCGCCGCCGAGGTGCGCGTGTTCAAGCGGTTCCTGAAAGGCATCGGCGCGTACGGCAGCGACCTACGAACGCGGGGGTTCTCCGGCTACCTCACGGAGTTGCTCGTCCTCGAACACGGGGGGTTCGAGTCGCTGCTTCGGGCCGCCGCCGACTGGCATCCGCCGGTCGAGTTCGACCCCGAGAGACACGGCACGCGGTCGTTCGACGACCCCCTCGTCGTCGTCGACCCGACGGACCCGACGCGGAACGTCGCCGCCGTCTGTACGGCCGAGAACGTCGCCCGCCTGCAACACTACGCGCGCGAGTTCCTCGCCGACCCGCGCGTCGAGGTGTTCTTCAGCGATGACCCCGACCCGCTCTCGGCGGAGGAGGTGCGCGAACACGTCCGCCGACGGGGGACCGAACCGCTGGCGATAGCGTTCGACGCCCCCGACGTGGTCGAAGACCAACTCTACCCGCAACTGTACAAGTCCATCGCGGGCGTCGAATCGGAACTGGGTCGAAGGGGGTTCGACCCCCTGCGGACGGCGACGTTCGCGGACGACCGGGCCGTCCTGTTCGTCGAACTCGCCCACCGGACGCTCCCGAACGTCGAGCGCCACGGCGGCCCGCCGGTGCACGTCCGGGAGCACGCCGAGGGATTCTACGACGCCTACGCGGGCGACGCTGACGGTAACGGAGAAAGAGACGGTGACGACGACAGTAACACCTACGGCCCGTTCCTCGACGGCGACCGCTACGCCGTCGAACGCGAACGCGAGTTCACCGACGCCGTCGACCTGCTGGAGAGCGAGGCGCTGTTCGAGGTGGGGCTCGGTTCGCACGTCGAGTCGTCGCTGGCGGACGGATACGAGATACTGGCCGACGAAGACGTCGGAGAACTCGCCGACGAGTTCGGCGTCGAACTCGCGCGGTACTTCGACCCGCGGCCCTGATTCGAGAACTCAGTCGTCTAGGCCGTGCGCGTCGCGCAGTTCGTCGGCCAGCGACACAGTCTCCTCGTCGGGCTCTTCCTCTAACTCCAACGGCGTCCGGCCGTCGAACGTCTCGTGGACGATGGCGACGCCCTCCGAGAGCGTGTCGAGGCCGTAGCCGCCTTCGAGGACGAACGCGAGGCCGGCGTCGACGTCGTCCGCAATGCTCCGGACGCCGCCGGTCATCCGCGCGTACCCCTCAGTGGAGACGCGCATCCGCGAGATGGGGTCGTGCCGGTGCGCGTCGAACCCGGCGCTGACGATGAACAGGTCGGGGTCGAACCGTTCGACCGTCGGTCGGAGCACGTCCTCGACGAGCAGTTGGTAGTCGGCGTCGCCCGCGCCGGCCGCCAGCGGGGCGTTCAGCGTCGCCCCCTCGCCGTCGCCCGCGCCGCGTTCGTCCACCTCGCCGGTGCCGGGGTAGAGGCCGTCTTCGTGTACCGAGGCGTAGAACACGTCGCCGCGGTCGTAGAAGATGTCCTGCGTGCCGTTGCCGTGGTGGACGTCCCAGTCGAAGATGGCGACTCGGTCGACGTCCACCCCGTCGGCGTCGAGGACCGTCTGGGCGGCGACGGCGGCGTTGTTGACGAAACAGAAACCCATGGCGTCGTCTTCGACGGCGTGGTGTCCCGGCGGGCGGCCGAGCGCGAACGGCGTCTCACGGGCGTCGGCGCCCTCAACGGCCGTGCGGGCGGCCCACTGGGAGAGGCCGGCCGAGGCGAGAGCGGCGTCCCACGTCTCCTCGGAGGCGACGGTGTCGGGGTCCCAGTTGCCGCCGCCGGACTCGCAGAACTCCCGAATCTCCGCCACGTAGTCGTCGTCGTGGACCGACGCGACGTCCTCGTCGGTTGCGGGCGAGGCGTCGACGTACTCCGCGCCGTGCCGCTTCGCCAGCGCCCGGCGGATGGCCCGGAGACGGTCGGCCGTCTCGGGGTGCCGCTTGCCGGTGTCGTGTGCGAGGCAGGTCTCGCTGTAGCCGAACTGCATCTACTCGAAGAGGGAGAAGTACGTCTCGATGTCTTCCGCCTGTATCGTCCGGCGGTCGGCGTGTCGAGCGAGTTTCGCCGCGGCGCCGGCGACGTTGTCGGCGTAGTCTTCGAGGATGTCCGCGAGGGCGATGCGGGCGTCCATCGAGACGCGGTAGCGGTCGTCGACGTCGAGGCGTGCGATGCGGTCGATGGGGGCGATGGGGAGTTCGAGTTCGTTCCGCCGGACGACCTGTTCGACGCCGAAGTCCGACGCCATCAGGGTCTTCCGACCGTCCGCGCGGGCGCGTTCGGCCGCGTCGATGGCGAGCTCCGAGCCGCGCCGCTGGATGCGGCGGGCGAGTTCCTCCGCCGCGTCGGCGCTGACCCGAAGGTCACCGGCGTTGCGGCGGATGATCGTGTCGACCGGTGCGAACGGTAGCTCGACACTCATACCCACATATGCCGGGCGTGCGGCGTATAATCCTTTCCGTAACGGCTCTCGGCGTCTCTCCGCGGGCGTGGCGGCGCGGACGCTCGCGGGGGCGCGGCCGAACGCTCGGACGCACGACAGGTCGAACACCGAACTGACGGTCGGAGGAGACGACGGCGGTCAGCGCGTGACCGACTTGACGTCGGTGGCGTCGATGCGACCCTCGCGGACCGGTCCGCGGACGGTCACCTCGGCGCCCAGTTGGAGGCTCTCGGTCGTCTCGACGCTCCGCGTCTCCGTCCCGTCGTCGAGGACGACGGGACTGCCCGACTGCACGACGGTGCCGGTGAACTCCTCGACGGCGCCGTCTCCGGCGTCGACGGCCGCGCCTTCCGCGTCCGTCTCCGTCGCGTCCGCCTTCGTTCCCGCGTCGCCGCCGTTCGACGCGTCGGCGGACGACGCGCCATTCTCGAACGCGTCGAGGCCGCGCGACTGCGACTGCCGTCCGCCGCTCCCGGCGTCGCTGTCGGCGCCGGCGCCAGCGCTGGCGCCGGTCGCCCCCTCGGGGGCCTCGTCCATCACCGAGACCGTCGAGCGCCATCCGGCGGAGGCTTCGAGGTCGTCCTGCCAGCCGTCCTGTATCTCCACGTCGGTGAAGACGACGTAGTCCGCGAGGTCGATGTCGGCGTCGGCCTTCTCGCCCCACATCGCGACGCGGATGTCGCCGGTGCCGTCTTTCACGCGGACGTTGCGGACCTGTCCCTCCGACCCGTCGTCGCGGTCGAACGTCCGCTTGGGGTCCGTCTCGATGACGCCGCCGGCGATGTCGACCGTCTGGTCGAGTTCGAGCGACGCGATGTCGGTCGTCTCCGGGACGTACTCCACGTCCTCGTCGAGTTCTTCGACGGTTCCGCGGTTGCCGACGTGGAGTTCGAGGTCGCCGTCGCGTTCGCGGACGTAGCCGTCGACGACTTCGACGGTGACGCCGGCGTCGAACGCCTCCGCGAGGTCGGCTTTCTCGTCCCACAGCGTCACGCGGATGCGACCCGTCGGGTCGCCCAGCGTAAGGTTGGCGACGCGACCCTCGGAACCGTCGTCGCGGTCGAACGTGCGGACGGTGTCGGTGCTGAGGACGCGACCCTTCAGGTTCACGTCCGAGAGACCGAGCGAGAGGTCCTCGACGCGGTAACTGTCCTGCGTCTGCACGTCTATCTCGGCCTCGGAGTCGGGTTCGACCTTGTCGACGCTGACCTCGACGCCGTTGTAACCGTCCTTCGGCCGACCGGCGACGCGGAGCACCTGTCCCACTTCGAGGTTCTCCAAGGCCTGCTCGGCCATCTGGTCCCACAGCGAGATGCGGATGCGGCCCGTCTCGTCGGCGACTTCGACGTTGACGACGCGGCCGTCCTCGTCCTCGCCGTCGCGTTCGAACGTGCGGAGTTCCCCGATACTCATCACCTTCGCGAGGAACTTCACGTCGTCCATGCCGGGTTCGATGTCGGCGACGCCCTCGACTTCCTCGTCGCGGAGTTCGTGGGCGATGAGCATCGCCGCCGTCTCCTCGTCGGCGAGGCCGCCCATCTGTTCGACCTTGTCGTTCACGGCGGCCTCGAACTCTTCGAACGGGACGTCGGTGTCGAGGTCGTCGTACACCTCCTCGATGGCACCCATCTACGCGGCACCCCCGTCGCGGTTCCGGCGACGCGCTTCGGTCCGGACGGGACTGTCCGGGGTTCGGAGCGGAGCGACCACAATCATACACGGGTTCAAGGTAGGCCCGCGCTTAAGCGTTGTCTTGTCGGGAGTATCCGGCCGCAGTCCCCCGATTTCGGCGTCTCGGTCTGGCACGTCGAGGCTGGCCTCCTCACCCGACAAAAACGTTCGCCGGCCCGCTCAGAGCGACGCGACGAACGCCTCCCGTCGCCCGTCGGCGTCGTCTTCGACGAGCGTCACCGTCCCCGGTAGCCCGCCGGCGAACTCGACGGCGACATCGTATCCCAACTCCGCGATAGCTTGGATGCTCATCGGACCGGCGTCGGGGTCCCGTTCGGTCACGACGACCACCCGGAGTTCGTCCGCCTCCGCGTCGTACGTCGCGCCGCCGAGGGCGGCCATCGCGGCGCCGTCGCGCCCGCGGACGTGTCCGCGGCAGACGACGGTGTCGTCGTGCGATTCTATCGTCGCGTCGGGACGGTCCTCGCGGGCGGAGAGCGTCGCGGACCGAACCGTCGGCGCGTCGCCCGCGCCGTCCGTCGAGTTATCGGTCATGGGCGACCTAACGCGCTCCGCGGAGTTAGAGCCACCGCGCGTTCGGCGGACGACCGCTCGCCGGGAGAGACGCTCGACGGACGCCGCGCGGCGGGGTGGCACGGCCCGCGGGGGCGCCGTATCGGAACCGATTTCAAGGGGTGGCGGTTACAGTCGAGTGAGTCCTGATAGGGTAGTGGACTATCCTCCTGGCTTGCGGAGCCAGGGACCGGAGTTCAAATCTCCGTCAGGACGCTTCTCTGCAGCGCAACCCGACGAGCGTAGCGAGTCGGCCGCGCTACAGGAACGGACGCAGCGGAGATTTGAGCAGCGAGCGAACGAAGTGAGCGAGTGAGTTCAAATCTCCGTTGGGCCATCGGCCCGACGTGCCTCACACTCGCTTCGCTCGTGTGAGACTCCGTCAGGACGCTCACTTCGTCACCGGAAGCGACACAGGTCGAGCCATCGGGGATACGCCGCCGCCACTGCGCCGGTAGCCGTCGGTCACTCCGGCGCTTCGCCGTCGTCCATCAGAGACGACACGATGAGTCGTCTGATTCCGCGTCGGAGGAGACCGCTGGCTGCGGGTTGAGAGATGTTCAGGTCGGCGGCGACCTCGCCGAGCGTCGCGTCCCGGGGTTCCTCGAAGTACCCGGTTTCGAGTGCGACGAGAAGCGCGTCTCGTTGGCTGTCGGTCAATCCGGCGTCCGTGCTACCTAAACTATCGTACTCGTTCACGCGCAGGAGGTCGAGGTCGATGCCGTTCTGTTGCGCGTAGTCCCAGAGGTGCACTAGATCCGTTCGCTCGGGAATCCACACCGTGAGGATCCAAGCGCTTCCGTCGTTCTCCATGTCGAGGACGACGCCGTTGGCGGCCGAGATTACCGGCGAGAGAACCTTCGCTTCGTCGGTGTACTCGAAGCTGTAGATAGCCTTCTCGCCTCTCGTTTCGATGACTCGCTCGTACCCGCGAACGGTGCTGTCGTCCCGCAACCCGTCCTCGAACCGGGAGAAGTCGGAGGACTCTATCTGATAGAAGAACTTCCCCGACGTCGGGTCGGTTCCCGCCTCGGACACCGACCTGACCTTCGAGCTTCTGTCGTGTGCGACGGTCTGTGTGAGGACGATATCCGGATGCTCGGCTCGGACGACCGCTTTGACGTCGGTCATGGTCTCTGGAGTCTCGATTTCACCGTGTCGAATGTCGCGCGGAGGTTTTCGAGACGCTCGACGGCACTCGACATCGCGGTGCTCGCTACCGGGGTCGTAGCACCGGGCGTGAAACGGCTTACCTGCACCGGCCGGCCGCGAGTCGTGAACACGAGGCTCTTCGTCGACGCTCCGCGTCTCGGATCTGTCGAGCGGTTCGGGTTCGTCGGCCGGGAGGTAGCGTAGTCTCCCTCCGAGCCGACCGTTTCGACGCGTTCGTCCACGGCTACGTCTATATCTCAGTTCCGCGGGTGAAAAGTATCTTCCACATCCTCTCCAGTCGACTAGTCACGAACGACGGGTCGGAGCCGGCGGGGAGGTAAATTTCCGGTTCGGTCTCTCCGGTCCGCTCGTCGGCGCGGGTTCGCGGTGTCATACAGTTCGAAGGACGGCCCGTAACCGCATCGGTTTGTATCTTAACCGTATAACCCACTTATACCGCGTCCGCGGTGGTTCGTGCTCTCCGGGGGCCCCGCACGTCGCCCGATGGAGGCGGTAAGCGCGAGCAACGCGAATCGAGGACGGCAGTCGTCGCAAAGAGCGCCGCGCGGGGAGTTCGATGCGCGTCCACCTTCGTTCCGAATCAGCGTGCCGGCGGCCCTGCTGAGCCGCGTGCCTGTTGGTTCCCCCAGCGGTCACTTTCTTGCGGGCCCACAGGGCAGTACCCCATCGTTACAGACGACCGTCTCCCGCAGTGCATCTCTCTCGTAATTCCGAACAATCGGCCCGCAAGATAGTGAGGGCTCACTCCGCCGCATAGCGTTCTACGGGATGACTTGGTATCTCGTCGTCTCGACGACCGACCAACGACATCGTAACCGTCTTAAGTGGATGCGCTGTATCGAAGAGTGAGTCCTGATAGGGTAGTGGACTATCCTCCTGGCTTGCGGAGCCAGGGACCGGAGTTCAAATCTCCGTCAGGACGCTTCTCTGCACCGCAACCCGACGAGCGTAGCGACCGGACGCAAGGCTCACACGGTGTGAGGCGAGTCTACGAAGCGGGGCACGACGAACGGGAACGGACGAAGTCGACGCCGACTACTCCCGGTCGTACCGCGACGGCGCGTCGTCCTCGTCGACGATGCGTCGGACCGAGGAGACGACGCGCGAGCGCATCGGGCGCGGTTTCGGCCGCCCGCGACCGGACCGCCGGTTCGACCACGCCTCGTGGCAGTCGCCGCAGTAGTTGCCCTTGTACGTGCCCGTGAACAGGTACGGGTCGCCGCACCCGATGCAAGTGGAGGTGGCGAGTCGTTTCATCCAACGTCCTCCGCGGGAGTCGAGAGTTGGAGTCTGTTCATATGCTATCAAGCCACATATGTTCCGGGAGTAGATAAGCTTGTCACCGAGAACGAACGAGCAGGCGGTCGCGTGAGGTATTTGGGTTCGGAAGGCCCTCGAAAACGCATGGAACGAGCGCTCCGCGTCGGCGCGGCGGTGTTCAACGAGGGGGACCACCACGCCGCCCACGACGCGTGGGAAGAGGAGTGGCTTCCGCTCGAAGCGGGGACCGCCGACGAGCGACTGCTGCACGGACTCATCCAGTACACCGCCGCGGTGTACCACGCGCGGAACCGCAACTGGAGCGGCGCGCGGGGACTGGCCGAGAGCGCCGGCGAGTACCTCGGCGGAGTGGCGCCCGACTACCGCGAGGTGAACGTCGGGGCGGTTCGAGCGTACCTCGGCCGCCTCGCCGCCGACCCGGAGTTCGCCGAGCGAGCGTCGCCCGTCCCGCTGACCGTCGGCGGCGTCGCCGTGCGCGCCGAGGACCTCTCGTTCGAGGGCGTCGCCGAGGCGGCGCGACTCCTCGCGGCGGACGGAGAGCGGTGGGACGAGGGCGTGGTCGAAGACGCCGCGCGCTACGGGCGCGAAGAGGTCGAAGCGGACGCCTCCACGACGCGGTTCGTCGCCCTGCTGTTCGAGTTCGTCGGCGGCGGGGAACGGCGCGGCCTCGTCTACCAGCGGTTGCGAGAGCACACGGAACGGCGGCGCGGGCGGGAAGAAGACGTGTCCGGGCTGTTCGAGTGAAACGTCACGCCTCGTCGGCGGACTCGGGTTCGTTCTCGCCTTCGCCCTCGTACTCGGCGGAGTTGTCGGTGGGTTCGTAGCCGAGGACGGACCGCGCGCGGTCGATGGAGTAGTACCTGCGGTCGTTGCCGCTGATTCCGTAGACGATTTCGTAGTCGTAGTCGGCGAGGACGCAGCGCTCGAACAGGTGCGCGCAGTCGCGGTAGGAGAGCCACATCGCCTGCCCGCGTTCGTAGTCGATGGGCGGATGTCCCTCCGTCAGGTTGCCGATGCGGACGTTGACGACGGAGAGGTCGTAGTGGTCGTGGTAGTAGCGACCGAGAATCTCGCCGGTCGCCTTGCTCACGCCGTAGAGGTTGCTCGGGCGGGGGAGTTCGGTGCCGTCGAGGCGGAACTCGTCCTCGGGCCGGTAGAGGTCCGGCTTCCGGTCGGTCGTCTCGTAGGCGCCGACGGCGTGGTTCGACGACGCGAAGGCGAACTTCTCGACGCCCGCGTCCACCGCCGCCTGAAACAGCGCGTGCGTGCCGTCGATGTTGTTCCGGAGGACGCTGTCCCACGGCGCCTCCGGACGCGGGTCGCCGGCGAGGTGGACGACGGCGTAGACGCCGTCCATCGCCTCGCGGACGCCCGCCTCGTCGGTGATGTCCGTCGCGAACACGTCGTCCTCGGCGACCGAGTCCGGTCGTTTCTCCTCCCCCAACTGTTCGCGGTCCAGCAGTCGCCACTCGAATCGGTCCCCGATGTGCCGGAGAATGGCCTGTCCGACACGCCCGCCAGCCCCTGTCAGCAGAACCGGTTCGTCCATTCGATACGTACTCTGCGAAGGACGGCTAAGAAATATCCGATTCGCGCCGCCGCGAGGCGACACACCTATGCCCGCTCCCCGGAAGCCACCGGCATGCCCACCGACGCCGAGAACGCCTGCTTCGAGGCGGGAATCAAGTTCGGGTCGCTGTACCACCAGTTCGCCGGGACGCCCGTCAGTCCCGACAGCGCCGACAGCCTCGCGCGAGCGATGGAGGAGTCGATAGAGAACCAGCCCCACTGCGAGGACGTGCGCGTGACGATGCTCGAGGACGAACTGGCGGCCGAACTCGCCGCGTCGACGGCCGACTACACGGAACTGACGGGCCGGTTCCTCGAAGTCGAGATGGAAATCGAGTACGAGGGACTGACCGCGGAGACGCGAATGGAGATGGAGGACGGCTACCCGCTGATGAAACTCGTCTCCGTCGAAGAGTGAATCGGTGTCGAGACGCCCCCTCGAACCGGATTTCACTTTCACTTTCGGGCGTGTATTTAAACCGCTCGGACGCGAAGCGGAGGTATGAGTAGCCAGAGCACACTCGCTGATGACGACCTGTTCGGAGAGGCTGCTGAGGAGATGCGCGCGGAGGTCGAAGACCATCTCGACGCCGCCCGAAGCGCGCTTCCCGCCGCCGACGACGTCTGGGACGCCGAGGCCGACAACGTTCTCGGCGTTCTCAACGGCCTGCGCTCCTCGCTGGACGTGGGCGACGCCGACGACCACCTGCGACAGGCCAAGAAGACGTTCATCATCGGCCAGCGAGCCGAGGCGTTCGAGGACGCCGACGACTTAGAAGAGGAGATAGAGTCAATGACGGAACTGCTCGACTCCGTCCGCGAGACGGGCGAACTCGTGGGCGAACTCACGAGCGCGATGCCGCAACTGCGGAGTCAGTTGCAGGAGGCCGAGGACGCCTCGGAGGCGGACGCCGGGGAGGAGGAAGAAGAGGAAGCCGACGCCGACGACGAAGAAGCAGAAGAAGAGGAGGAAGCGGAGGCTGACGTCGACGCCGACGAGGAGTCGGCGGACGAGGCCGAAGCGGACGACTGACGCCGGAGTCGTCCCTCCGGGGGCGCGGACGCGCGGCCTCGCTCGCATCACTCGCGCCGTTCGGGTCGCGAGACGTCCCGTTCGGCGACGGCCGAGGTGAGTCGCGACAGCGACGACGCCGCCAGTTCGAGCAGTTCCTCGCCCACCTCGGCGCTCCCCGCCGAGGGGTCCCCGACGACGCCGTTCTCCGTGAACTCCGCGGAGTCGTGGGCCAGGTTGACCCCGGCGGTCCAGTCGCCCCAGCGCGGACTCCCGCCGTCGCGCGCCTCCTCGATGCGGTCCTCGCGGACCAGTTCGGGCGCGACCCGTCGGAGCAGCGCCGTCTCCAGTTTGCCGCCGTGTCCCATCTCCGCGCCGTAGTCGCCGACGGCCTCGAACCAGGTGAACGCGACGGCGTAGGCGTCGTCCTCTCGCGTTATCGTCCCCGTCACCTCGCGCAGGGCGTCGACGTTCCCGCCGTGACCGTTGACGACGACCACGCGGTCGAAGCCGTGGGAGGCGAGGCTGGTCGCCGTCTCGCGGACGGTATCGCGGAACGTGTCCGGCGAGAGCCACAGCGTCCCGGGGAACTGCCGGTGCTCGGCGGCGACGCCGACGGGGAGCGTCGGCGCGACGACCACCTCGCCGTCGTACGCCTCCGCCCCCGCCTCGGCGACGGCTTCGGCGGTGAACGCGTCGGTTCCGAGCGGCGCGTGCGGGCCGTGTTGTTCGGTGCTGCCGACCGGCAGGTAGGCGATGTCCGTCTCGCCCGCGAGGTCCGATACGTCCGTCCACGTCGCCTCCGTGAGTCGCATGCTTCGCCGTCCGCGTCGGAGTCGCTTGTAACCGGCGGAGCCTTGGAGTCGACCCCGTATGCGAGGTGAGACCGAGAGACGGGGCGGCCCAAAGACCATTCAAGCGGGCCCGAGAACGCGGAAGTATGAGCGACGAACGAAGCCAAGGCGTCGACTTCGGCGAGTTGGGCGACGAACTGGAGAATCACGACTACCCCGCGACCGCCGAGGAACTGACCGAGGAGTACGGCGACTGGACCGTCGAGTACAACGACGGCGAGGAGACCCTCTCGAACGCCCTCGAAGGCGTCGGCGTCGACGAGTTCCAGTCGGCCGAGGAAGTGTTCGAGACGGTGATGATGATGGTCGGCGAAGAGGCCACCGACGAGGGTCACAGCGGACGCGGCGCCGGTACCGCCCCCGACGAAGACACCGACTCGTTCTGAGCGGTCGGCCCGATTCGCGCGGTCCCGGACTCTTTTCGCTGTCAGTCGCCGCCGGACTCGGACTCCACCGCCGTCCGCGAGGCGCGGCGACTGGCGCGTTCGACGAACTCCTCCGGCAGTTCGTCTATCTCGCCGGCCTGCACGCCCCACAGGTGCGCGTAGAGGCCGTCCTCGGCGAGCAGTTCGTCGTGTCCGCCGCGCTCGACCACCCGGCCGTCCTCGAGGACGAGGATGGTGTCGGCGTCCTTGATGGTCGAGAGACGGTGGGCGATGCTGAACGTCGTCCGGTCCTCCGTGAGGCGGTCCAAGGAGCGCTGGATGAGCATCTCCGTCTCCGTGTCGACGTCGGAGGTGGCCTCGTCGAGGACGAGGATTTCGGGGTCTTTGAGGATGGCGCGGGCGATGGAGAGTCGCTGGCGCTGCCCGCCCGAGAGCTTCACGCCGCGCTCGCCGATTTCGGTGTCGTAGCCCTCGGGGAGGTTCGAGATGAAGCCGTGGGCCTCGGCGGCCTTCGCGGCCTCGACGACTTCCTCGTCGTCGGCGCCGAACGACCCGTACTTGATGTTCTCGGCGACGGTGCCGTAGAACATGAACGTGTCCTGACTCACGTAGCCGATGGCCCGCCGGAGGCTCGGAATGGTCACGTCGCGGACGTCGGTGCCGTCGATTTCGATGGCGCCCTCGTCCACGTCGTACATCCGGAGGAGCAACTTGAGGACCGTCGACTTCCCGGCGCCCGTTGGACCCACGAGGGCGAGCGTCTCGCCGCCGCCGACCTCGAAGGAGACGTCCTCGACGATGGTCTCGCCCTCGTCGTAGCCGAACGTCACGTCGTCGTAGACGACACCGCCCTCGCCGACGGCGAGTTCGTCGGCGTTCGGGTCCTCGGTGATGCGGGAGGGTTCGTCCATCAGCCCGAAGATGCGGGCGCTGGAGGCCTTCGCCCGCTGATACATGTTAATAATTTGACCGAATTGGGCCATCGGCCAGATGAACCGCTGGGTGAAGATGATGAAGCCGACGAACTCGCCGGGGGTGAGCGCCCCGCTGAAGAAGAGCGGCGCGGACTCGGTCGCCTGGTAGGTGAGCACCCAGACGCCGCCGACGAGGAAGGTGAGTACGAAGCCGGCACCCGCCATGACGCGGAGGGCCGGGAAGAACTTGATGCGCGTGCCGATGGCGTCCCAGTTGGCGTCGAAGTAGTCGCCCGAGACGTCCTCGACGCGGTCTGACTCGAAGCTCTCGGTGTTCGAGGTTTTGATGACCTGGATGCCGCCGAGGTTGTTCTCCAGTCGGGAGTTGACGCGGCCGACCGACGAGCGGACGTCGGCGTACTTCGGCTGGATGGTCTGGATGAACCGGTAGGTGAAGTAGCCGATGAGGGGGACGACCAGCAGGGTGACGACGGCCAACTGCCAGTTCCAGTAGAGGAGGATGGCGGCGATGCCGACGACCATCACGCCGAGGCGGAACGCGGAGTTCATCCCGTCGTTGAGGAATCGCTCCAACCGGTTGACGTCGTTCGAGAGGATGGACATCATCTCGCCGGTCTGCTTGTCGGCGAAGAAGTCCATGTTGAGCCGCTGCATCTTGTCGTAGGTATCGGTCCGAACGGCGTGTTGGATGTGCTGAGAGAAGGAGTTCCAGCCCCAGTTGCGGGACCAGTGGAACGCCGCGCCGCCGAAGAAGGCGCCGGCGATGAGCGCCGTCGAGAGGTAGAGCTGTCCCGTCTGCGTGCTCGGAATCCACGCGTCGGGGACGAGCCAGAGGTCGAACGCCCGCTCGTCGAGGAAGATGGCGTCGACGGCGACGGTGAGCAACACCGGCGGGATGAGGTCGAGGAGGCGGGCGAGGACGCTGGAGAGCAGACCGACGACGAACGCGAACGAGTTCTCCCGCCCGTACTCGGCGAACAGCCGCCCCATCGGGTTGTCGACGTTCGCCCGTTGGTCCTCGAAGGGGTCGTCTTCGTCTACAGGAGGAGCCATTGGAGTTCTCAGGGGACGGTCGCACTAAAGCGTTCGTTACGAACCGAAACACTCCGGAATCCGGCGCGTCCCGGAGGGTCCGACGGGGCCGGATGTCGACTCGTACTCGGACCCCGGACCACGCTTCGCACCTCAAAGCTGCCGCGACTCCACCTCGGGGTCGATACCGGCCTCGGAGAGGTCCTCTCTGACGCGGGCGCGGAGGGGGTCGGGAACCGTCTCCCGGCCGACGGGAACCGCCGTCTCGCCGTCGCCTTTCACCTTCCAGTAGAGGACGCACGCGGAGGGTTCGTAGTACTCGATGCTGTATCGGTCGTCGGCGCCGCGGTAGTGGACGCGGGCGGCGAACCCCTCGGCGCGCCACCCCTCCAAGTCGGCCAGTGCGGCGGCGTCTGCGGCGTCACTCATACGTAGACTGGTCCCTCCTCGGCCCTCGGTGTTTCGCTTCCGGGCGATGGTCGGGCGGGAGTACGGTCGGAGCGATGCGGTCGGACGTCAGTAACCGTCGATTCTGACCGTGTCGCCCGCGCTGACGCCCGTCTCGTTGGTGTAGCCGTACGGCACTTCGAGCACGTACTTCCCGGTGCCGCGGTAGCGCGTCAGGTCGCCCTCGGAGCCCTCGGGCGGGAGTTCGGCGTGGTGTATCCGCGTGATAGTTCCGTTGGCGTCGATAAAGACGATGTCGAGCGGGAAGGCCATCTCCCGCATCACGTAGGCGTGTTCGCCCTCGGAGTCGTGGACGAACAGCATCCCCTCGTCGGGTCCGAGCGATTCGGTGTCGCTGAGACCCGTGTAACGCTTCTCGTAGGTGTCGGCGACGCGCACGTCGACTTCGGTCAGGACCTCGCCGTCGGAGACGACGGAGACGGAGGTTCGGTTGTAGTCGCCGCCGTCGCCGGGGAGCAGCGTCGGATTCGAGGCGACGGCGAGTGCGCCCGCCGAGACGAGGACGAGGACGACGAGGACGGCCGACCCGAGCGAGTACCGCGAGACCATACCGGAGGAACGGACGCGGCCGACCTAACGGTTCCCCCGCGCGCGGCGATTGGAAACGGTTATCCGCGTGTGCGGATTCGTTCGTGTTGCGGGCTCGTGGTCTAGTGGTTATGACGCTTCCCTTACAAGGAAGAGATCGGTGGTTCGACTCCGCCCGAGCCCATTTCTGACGACACGCAGCGACGAGCGAAGCGAGTCGTCCGTGGAGTCGAAATGGGCGACGTGGAGTCGAACTCGGGAGTGGAGCGAACGAAGTGAGCGGAACGAGGATAGTTCGACTCCGCCCGAGCCCATTGGATTTTGTGACGAATCGAACGGTGAGTCACAAATCCGTATATCGAGGGCGAGTCGAATCAGGGAACGAAGTGAGCGAAGCGAACGGAGCGACCGAGGTTCGACTCCGCCCGAGCCGATCAGAATCCACGAGCGACGCGACTTACGGAGACGCGCTACATTCGCCGTTTCTGACACACAGCCGACAACTACACCCGTCGCGGGGTCGTAGCCGGATGCGTATGCACCGATCACTCGCCCTCGGAATCGCGCTTCTCCTCGTCGCGTCGGGCGTCGGCGGCGTCGCGTCCGTGGCGGCGGCGTCTCCCGCCCCGTCGAGTGACGCCTCCACGCTCGCGGCACAGCAGGCCCCCCGACAGCCGGGCGGTACGAACGCCGCGGCGGCGAAGGGGAGCGAACAGCAGTTCGACTTCGACCTCGTCCGGACGTCGAACTGCGGAATCGCCTGCCGGGACGTGACCGTCCGGGTGACCAATATCGGAGACGACCCGGTGCGGAACGTGCGCGTCAACTCGCGTCTGAAAGCCGGAAACAGCGTCGTCTGGCAGGGGAACGACGCCGCCCGGGCGCTGGAACCCGGCGAGTCGAAGACGGTGACGAAGCGCGTGCGAGTGGGACCGCTCGACGCCTACCGAATCCAGCGGAACGGCGGGACGGTGGCCGCGGTCACGACGGTGACTTGGAACGGCGGGAGCGAGACGTTCACCGAACGTCGAAAAGTCGCGTAGGGCGCGGCGGTAGCACATCGAAACGCTTTTTTGAATCATCGGCCTCTCTCGAAACGCGCCGCCTTAGCTCAGACTGGGAGAGCACTCGACTGAAGATCGAGCTGTCCCCGGTTCAAATCCGGGAGGCGGCATTTTCCTGCGAACTACCGAGGGAGCGGAGCGACCGAGTCGTGAGCAGTGAAAATGTTCCCCGAGCGGATTCTGAACCAGCGAGCGACTGAAAGGAGCGAGTGAGGTTCAAATCCGGGGCGACATCACGATTCTACGCGATCTGCACTTGAGAGCTGGCCGAGCTGTCCCCGTCGCCGCGAACGCAGTGAACGAGCGAGATACGAATCCGGGAGGCGACGACGCGAACGAGCGAAGCGGACGCGGCGAGCGTGCGACTCCTCCCGAGTCACCACCGCGAGAACAACACTCTTCACCCGCGGCTCCGACCCCCGGACGAATGTCCACGTCCTCTCGGATCGAGCGGCCGCTGTTGTACCTGATGAGCGCCTTCTACGCGTTCGCCGGCGTGATGCACTTCGTCGTCCCGGAGACGTACGAGCGAATCGTCCCGCCGCAGTTCCCCCGGCGGCGCGCCCTCGTCTACGTCTCCGGCGTCGCGGAGGTGGTTCTCGGCGTCGGCGTCCTCTTCCGACGGACGCGCCGCCCGTCGGCGTGGGGTCTCGTGGCCCTGTTGTTCGCCGTCTTTCCGGCGAACGTCTACATGGCGACGAACGACACGCTGGGCGACGTGGTTCCCGACCGCTTCCGGGGGGTCGCCCGCGTCGCGGCGTGGGTTCGGCTCCCGCTACAGGGCGTCCTGATGCTGTGGGCGTTGCGGTACGCGCGCCCGGCGTCCGACCCGACGGGCGAGTCGTCGTAACCTCCCGTTCGAACCCGACGACTCGGGTGCCCGGGAAGAGCACGTCCCGAACGATGCCGAGTACCCCCGTGGTTTGAGTTGCCACTCGGCACACAAAGTGCGTCGGTGGAAAAGAACTCCGCAGAGTTACGAACCGTTCGAGTCGGTACCGTCTCGACGGGGTTCGTCTCCGGTTGTATCTTCGCTCTCGTTCTCGCGCTCGGTATCCTCCTCGTCGCGCGCGATGGCGTTCTGGAGGTTGTCGATGTCGGTGATCTTATCTAAGTCGCCCATCGTCAGTTCGGTCTTCTGCTGGCTGTTGTCGCCGGTGGCGACGCCGCTCGTGAGGATGCTCCGGACGCCCTCCTCGATGGTCATGTCCACGTCGTACACCTGACTTCGCGGGACGTGCGTGAGGAAGCCGCCGGTGACGGGGTTCGGTGCGAGGGGGACGAACATCGTCACCATCTCGTCGTGACCCGTCGTCTCCTCGACCGTCGTCGGCGACTGGGCCGTCTCGAAGCCGATGACGTAGACGTCGTCGCCGAGCAGTTGGACGAGTTTTATCTCTTGGAAGTTCTCCGCCTCCTGGTCGAGCATCACGTCGCCCATCCGCCGGAAACTCTTGTAGACGGTTCCGAGACCGGGGATAGAGGAGATGGCGAGGTCGACGAAACTGATGACGCGTTCGCCGTAGCGGTTCCGACCGACGGAGCCGACGAGGACGATGACGCCGAGGAGAACCAGAATCGCGACCAGTTCCGTGAAGAAGTCGATGACTACCGAGTATATCTCCAGTTCGATGAGCAACTGGATGAACCCGGCGCTCTTGACGAACGAGATGACGCCGAGCCACTGCAGCAGGTCGATGACCGGACGGAGAGCGTTCGTGACGAACTCGAGGGCGACGTTGAGGATGTACAGCGTGACGATGAACGGAATGATGATACCGATACCTCGCATCAACACGTCAAGCGTTCCTTCGTAGAGGGATTCGCCGGCCTCCTTCGCACTCGGATGGGACGGGGTGGATGAGTCCGAACCAGACATTCAAGTATCGGTCCATAACACCGCACTCATATCAACGGCTCGGCCACCGGCCGCCGAGAGCACCAGTACCACACCGTCGCGGGGACCCGAACGCGGCGGGGGGTCAGCGCTCCTCCTCGGCGGCGCGTTCGAGCGCCCGCAGCGACTCGTGGACCCGGTCGTTCGCCCGCGAGGAGAGGATGAGATGCGCGGCGCCCGTCGAAGTGACGGCGTTCGTCCAGCGCGCCAGTCGCCGCCGCAGGCGCGAACGCGACCGGAGCGCGACGGCCGTCCGCCACGCGCTGTCGCGGCACTCGTCGACGGTGAAGACGAGAAACCGCTCGTCGAACGGTCCGAGCGACTCGTCGAGCGCCCGGAGTCCGGCGGCGTCCCGCGCCGCCAGGGCGTCCTGCGTCGCGTCGACGACGTCGCGGATGACGTCGGTGACGGCGCGGTGGTCGGCGCGCTTGATCGCCCGGTCGGGGTCGACGTCGACGGCGGCCACGGCCAGCGAGAGGTCGTAGTTGATGTGGGCGTTCACGCCGAGCGCCGCGTCCTGAACGACGAGCGAGTCGCCGCGTTCGGCGGCGTCGAACGCCAGCAGCCACGGGTCGGCCAGCGACGCGAAGTTCCCCGACTCGTAGTCGTGGACGGCGACTCGATAGAGGTTCGCGAAGGCGACGAGGTAGTCGTGGACCCACTCGGGGTCCTCGAACGCTCCGCGTCGGATGCGCTCCGCGACGGCGCCGGTCATCCGCACGTACACCGAGAGGAACGCGGCCCGGCGGTCCCCGCGCGCCTCGAACGCCGCGCAGAGCGCCCGCAGTCGGTCGTGCGCCTCGTCGGCGTCGGCGTAGGGTTCGGCCGAGAGCGCCAGCAGTTCGGGGTCACTCTGCCGGGCGGACGGCGTCGGCGGGCGCCTGCGGACGCCCTCGGCGGCGGCGCGGACCCGTCTGCGGCGCCGCGCGGGGCCGGACGACCGCGCGGTCGGTTGCATACCGTAGAGCATCTCCGCCGGACGGCATAACCGTTCACACCTCCGGCGGCGCGTCCCCGGCGGACCGGCCGTCGGCGCTCCGGTCGAGACGGGGGACGTCGACGGTGACGACCGACCCGTCCGGGTCGTTCTCGGCGAATCGGACCTCCCCGCCCGCTATCTCGGCGCCCCACTTGACGATCCAGAGTCCGAGGCCGCTCCCGTGCACCAGTGCGCTCTCGGTGCCCTCCTCGAGCACCCGGAGTTCGTAGTCGTCGATGCCTGGACCGTCGTCCGCGACCGAAACGAGGACGCGGTCGCCCTCGATACGGGTCGTCACCCACACGTGCGGGCGGTCGCGGGGGTTGTGCTCGACGGCGTTAGCGAGGACGTTCGAGAAGACGGACTTGAGCAGTCCGGCGACGACGACGTCCCCGTCGGGCGTGTCGCAGTCGACGACGGCGTCGGGATGGGACTCGCGGACGCCGTCGACGCAGCGTTCGAGCAGGTCGGCGAGCGGTTTCGGTTCGCCGTCCTCGCGCCCCTCGTCGAACAGTTCGATGGCCTCCCGTCCCTTCCGACTGATCTCCTCGATCCGGAGCGCCCGGCGCTTGACCACGCGGGCGTCCCCGTCGTCGGCGAAGCGGTCGACGTAGCCGTGGATGACGTTCGTCTCCGTGCGGATGTTGTGGCGAAGAATGCGGTTCAGCACTTCGAGTCGCTGCTGTTGGCGCAGGTGTTTGCCGACGTCGTGGAACGTGACGACCCGGCCGATGGGGACGCCACGGACGTTGGTGATGCGCGTCACCGTCACGTCGTACGGGTGGCCGCCGGCCGCGTCGCCGACGGTGAGGTGTCCGGAGAGCGCCCCCTCCTCGGGGAAGCGCTCGTACTCGGGGATGACGGTTTCCGCGGGGGAGCCGAGCGCCTCGCAGGCGTCCACGCCGAGGATTTCGATGCCGCTGTCGTTGATGTCGACGACGTGGTCGTTGATGTCGACGACGACGGCCCCCGCCTGCATCCGGTCGAAGAGGAACTGGCGGGCGCGCTTCTTCGGGGCCGGACTCGTCCCGAGCAGGCGGAACCGGGTGAGCGCGCCGAGGTAGATGACGCCGGACAGCGAGAACGCGACGGGCGTCGGGTCGACGGCGCCGACGGGGAGGACTCCGACGATGAAGAGGGCGTTGGTGACCCACGGGGCGAGCAGACCGACCACGAGGGCGAACCCCTGTGTGCGGAACGTGACCGCCTCGCTGGCGAGGAGGTCGACGAGCAGGATGACGCCGGAGAGCCCCAGGAGGTAGGTGTACCCCGCGATGAACCAGTACCAGACCCCCCCTTCTCGAATCTCAACGGCGCCGGAAGCGGTGGTGTACACGCGCGCGTACAGCAGGTCGTGGACGCCGCCGGTGGCGGCCAGGAGGACGGTGGCGGCGGGGACGAGAGAGAGGAGGACGACGTAGCGGGGACGGGCGAACTGGTCGCGGCCGGTGTACTCCAGGGCGAACAGGAGCCACGCGACGGGGATGACGACGACGCCGACCCAACTGAAGCGCGACCAGAACAGTTTCGAGGCGATGTCGGTCGCCTGGAGTTGGAACACTATCGACACCGACCAGACGCACTGGCCGAGCAGCAGTCCGGCGAGCGGCGTCGCACCCGGTTCCGGTCGCTCTCGCCACGCGAGCACCGCCGCCGCTGCGCCGACGGCCACGGAGACGAACAGGAGGGGGACGAGCGGGTTCACGGGAACTCGATACCGCACACATCCCGTTCAGGCCATATGAAGTATCCGGCGAGGAGGGAAATTCACGCGAACGATCTAAAATGGCTGTCCGCCGACAGTTCCGCCGGGACTCAGACGGCGAGGGCGACGGCGACGGTCAGGACGACGAGCGCCTTCAGTTCGCCGGCGATGGCGAGGCGCCCGTAGTTCTCCGTGCGGCCGACGAACGCGGTGACGACGAGTGTGTACGCCAGACCCGCGAGGACGCCGCCGGCGAGGGGGCCGGAGAGCAGTCCCTCGGAGAACGCCCACGCGACGAACGCGCCCAGCGACGCCACGACGACGTAGAGGATTCGCCGGGTGCGGACGACGCCGAACACCACCGGGAGCGTCGAGACGCCGATGGCCGCGTCGGCGTGCCTGTCGCCGACGTTCGGAATCTCCGTGTTGACGAACGTGTCGACGAAGAAGTAGACGAACACGACGGCGACCGTCGGGGTGAGCGCCGCGTCGGCGAAGGCGAGGGGGAGGCCGAGAAGCGCGACGGCCCACGCCCCGGCGACGACGGCGGAGTTGACGAGGAGGACGTCCTTCAGTCGGGTGAGACGGGCGCCCGCGGAGGGGAGCCAATCGGAGGCGTACAGCACCCAGAACGCGCCGGGAAGGACGGCGATGGCGAGGGCGAGCGGTCCGCCCGTCAGCGAGAGCGCCAGCGCGAGGCCGTACGCCGCCGCCGAGAGCGTCGAGAGCGTCCGTCCGTGTCGGCGCACGAACGCCGACTGCTCGGGGTTCGACAGTTCGTCGGTGTCCGCGTCGGCGATTCGGTCGCCCACGTAGACGGCGAACGTGACGAGGCCGACGACGACCGGTGCGAGAGACAGGGGAAGCGAGAGCGCGACCATCGCGGTCAGCACCTCCGCCACCGCGACGACGACGAGGTAGAGGGAGCCGTAGACGAGGAGGTCTTTCAGTTGTCGGTAGCGTTCCGACACCGTGCGACGCAGGCGGTCGACGCCGTCCGCGGGGGCGGACGCGTGGTAGGGTTCGTTGGACATGGGTTGGGTTGGTTCGGGAACCGCGCGGGTCGACCCGGCCCGGTTACCGCTGCCCTAACCGCGATGACATGACCGGTTAGTTACTGGTTACATATCCGAACGGACACAATCCTTAACTGTTAGTTTAGGCCGCTCAACGAGACGTTTGACCCGAAAGAACGTGTCAGATGCGGCGTCAGCGCGTCTACGGCGAGGAAATCGGCCGGCACGCTTTTTCCTCGTTTCCGGGTAGTCGGGAGTGACTGATTACATGAGCAGTGGATTTCCCGACGTTCGAGAGGGAAGCGTCCTCCGTGTGCCGGCGCTGGACGCCGAGCGGGTCGAGATGCGGTTCGCCCCGATACTCGCGCGCGACCGGTTCGACCCCGGCGAGTGGCGGCGCGAGGCGCTCTCGGCCGACCCCGACGCGGACGAGTGGTACCGAATCGACCTCGCCGACCTCGACCTCCCGGACGGGCGCTACGAGTACGAGTTCGTCGTCCACCGCGACGGCGAGGACGAACCGGTCGTCGCGGCGGACCCGTTCGCCGAGGAGATAACCCGCTTCCGCGGACACCGCGGCGCGTTCCGCATCCGGGACGGCGAGCGGTTCCGGCCGCCGTTCTCCTGGGAGGACGAACTGACCCCGCCGGACGGCGAGGAGAGCGAGGAGCGCTCGCTACCGGCGAACGAGGAACTGGTCGTCTACGAACTGCCGCTCCGGTGGGCGGCGTCGGCCTCCGGGGAGCACCGGCGGGACGTGCCCGACGGCGACTTCCAGACGCTCCTGACCGACCACCTCGACCGACTCGCGGACCTCGGCGTCAACGCCATCGAACTGCTGCCGATACAGGACGCCCCCGTCAGCATCAACTGGGGGTACGGGACGCGCTTCTTCTTCGCGCCCGACCTCGACTTCGGCGGTCCCGTCGACGCCAAGTTCCTGATAAAGGAGTGCCACCGGCGCGGCATCCGCGTGCTGATGGACGTGGTGATGAACCACGCCACCGAGACGCCCCTGGTGACGCTGGCCGGCGACCGATTCTTCCTCGACCCCGAGGAGAAACCCGACCGGCCCCAGTGGGGCGGCCGCCGGTTCGACTTCGAGGCGTCCGTCGACGGCTACCACCCCGCGCGGGAGTTCTGCCACCGGATGGCCGCCTTCTGGATCGAGGAGTACCACGTCGACGGCTTCCGGATTGACGAGTTCAAGGGGATGGACCACCGCGCGTTCGTCCAGAAGTTCCGCGACCGGGCGCGGGCGGTCCACGAGGAGGCGTTTCCGGACCGCCCGTTCTTCGTGGTCGCGGAGGACTCGTGGGGTCGGACCGAAATCGTCCGCGACGACGAGGCCAACCCCGACGACCGGGACGTGGTCGACGGGATGTGGAACTTCGACTACCGTGACGAGGCCCGCCGGTTCCTCCGCGACGACGTGGAGAGCGAACCCGAGGAGGCGACGCGGACCGACCGCGTCCGCGCCCTCGTGACGGGCGACCGGACGTGGGACGACCGCGAACGGGCGTTCGAGGACGGGTTCGGCGACCTCTCGAAGGCGGTCAACTACCTCACCTCGCACGACATCGGCGAACCGCACGAGCGGCGGTTGATGAACCTCTTCTTCGGCGACCTCATCGAATCCGAGGGGTTGGGAGACGGCTCCGTCGAGAACGTCCGGTACCTCCTCGACGACGTCGCCACCGCCGGACCGAGCGTGCGGATGGACGCTCACACGGAGGCGCTCGACCGGGTTCGCGGGTCGTTCGCGCTCCTCCTCACGTCCGTCGGCGTACCGATGTTCCTCGCGGGCGAGGAGTTCGGGGAGATACACGACCTCGACTACGGCCACTGGCAGCGCCAGATGGAGGACCCCATCCGGTGGCACCGCCGGGAGTACCCCGGACACGACGACCTGCTGTCGGCCGTCCGCGACCTCATCCACCTGCGGACCTCGACCGAGGCGCTCCAACGGGAGGAGACCGACCTCTTCTACACCCACCACGAGTTCGACGACCCGGACGCGTCCCGCGTGTTCGCCTACTGCCGGACCGCCGGCCGCGAACTCGGCGGCGAGGGGCAGGTGGTCGTCGTCGCCAACCTCGGCCCGCAGGAGTTCGACGGGTACGAACTGCCGTGGGAGTGGGACGACGCGACCGAACGCGGCGCGTCCATCCGCGGGTCGGCCCCCGAGTTCGACCCCGAGGCGGGCGAGGCGACGATGTCGCTGGCGCCGTTCCAGGTGCGCGTGTTCGAGACCTGAGTTCGGCCAGCTAAGCCGCGCAGTTGTTCGCGCCGGTCTCCAGCTCCGTCGCTTTCCGGTCGTTCTCGTACCCCTCGCGACCGGTGTTGATGGCGATGACCGTCTCGTAGTTCGCGGGTTTCTCCGGGACGTTCTCGACCATGCGCTCGACGAACGCCTCGCGGTCGAGTCCGAGGAGGTCGAGGCGCGACGCCACCTCGCCGAGCGACGCGGCGACCGGTTCCCCGGGCGACCCGTTGGCGTACTCCCCGTCGCTCTCGACGGTAACGTGACCCGGCAAGACCGTCAGGTCCTCGGGCAGGTCCAACAGCGTATCGTGGAGCGTGTCGTACGCCATCCGCGCGCCCTCCTCGGCCCCCTCCTCGCCGAACTCCAGTTCGGTCCGACCGACGGAATCGAGGAACAGGGCGTCGCCCGTGAGCACCGCCCTGTCGCCGACGCGGTAGGCGACCATCTCCGAGGTGTGGCCGGGCGCCGCGAGGACCGTCAGGTCGACGCCGCCGACGGGGAGGGCGTCGCCCTCCTCGACGGCGTCGAAGTCGAACGCCAGGTCGCGGTCCGCCGCGCGGGCGCCGAGGTGGTACGGCACGTCCAACCGGTCGGCGAGTTCGCGCCCGCCGGAGATGTGGTCGGCGTGCACGTGCGTGTCGAGGACGCGCGTTATCTCCCACCCCCGTTCCGCGGCGGCGACGACGTACTGCTCGACGTGCCGCGTCGGGTCGACGACGGCCGCCTCGCCGTCCGACCCGACGAGGTAGCTCAGACAGCCCTTGCCGCGCCGCTGGAACTGGACCACGTCGACGTCGGCGTTCTCGGCACCGTTGCCGACGGCCACGTCGGCGCGTTCGTACAGGCCGTTCCAGTCTCGCATCCCGCCCTTGACGACCCGCACGTCCTCGTAGCCGGCCGCGTCGAGTTCGGCGGCGAGCGCCGCCGAGGTGGCGGCCTTCCCGCAGATGACGGTTATCGGTCCGCCGTCGGTGAGGCCGTCTATCTCGGACTTCCGCTCGTCGTCGAGCGTCTCGTTCAGTCCGAACGGGACGTTCACCGCGCCGGGGACGCGCCACGCCTCGTAACTGTCCGCCGGGCGCGTGTCGAGTATCGTCCCCGCTTCCCCTCGGTCGATTGCGTCCGCGAGTTCGCGAGCGGTGATCTTCGCGTACATCGTTCGTCCCCACGATTCGTCTCCGAACGGAATAAGACTTGTGAGAATTGCGCAATTCTATGAGAAATACGGGCAGTTCGAGATAGAGAGGATGTGAAGATAGTGCCGTCTGGGCGGGTGATGTAGTGATTCCGGGTGCAATAGACGTGGGATACCGTTCGAATACTACTTACGAAAGCCCGGTCGCCGCGGCTTCGGGGACGACGGGAACTACAGGAGCGACCGGAGCAGTCGGAGGGGGAACGTGACGATGGCAATAATCAGATTGATGACGCCGCGGAGCGCCGAGCGGATGGTTCCGAGCATAGGCGTCGGTACCGGTCCTCGGCGAGTAGCCGTTGGGGCTACACACGTCGGGTGCGGGCGGAGGCGAGAGGGAGGCGGGCGCGCCGCCCGGCGTTTCCGCGCGGTCGTCCGCGCCCCTCGTCAACGGGCATCGCGCTTATCCGCCCGCGGGGTCTACGACCGTTCGAAGCGCGGTCGGCGAGGTTCGACATTATGACACGTTCACACCGAGACGACGACGACCAGCACGGACCCGACGACGAGCGACCGCGGACGCGCATCGACATCAACCTCTCAGTGACCGACCTGCTGAGCGACCTGCTGAGCGAGGCGAAGCGGGATTCGGACCGCCGGTCGCTGAGCGAACGACCGGGCGGTCGGCCGAGTCGCGGGAGACCCGGCGCGCAGCGACAGCCCGACGGGAGCGCCGACCCCGAGGGGGCGGACGCGCGGGCCGACTACCGCGTCGACCACCACCGCGAGGGGGACGAACTGACCGTCGTCGCCGACCTCGCGGACGCTGCGCGCGACGACGTGACCGCCGGCATCGACCCCGACCGCGGCGAGTTCGTCGTCGCCGTCGACGGGCGCGTCGCCGGGCGGGTGCCCCTCCCGTGGGACCCCGTCGAGGTGACCGAGACGACGTTCAACAACGGCGTCCTGCAGGTCCGACTCGGTCCGGTCGACGGCGCGGCCTGAGGCGGGCGGGACCGTCCGCCGACGACGCGACCGCCGCGGACCGTGCGGTCGGACACCACACTACAGAGACTCGATTCGCCCGTTATCCGGCCCTACGGACCCGAACGGCACCGATTCGGGTTTTCTCGAGCGAGCGTTCGGTCTCGGAAGGGTTATCAGTGGGGCGCGGCTTAATCCAGAGGCTATGGCAAAAGGCAAAGTCGACTTCTTCAACGACACGGGCGGCTACGGATTCATAGAGACCGAGGACCACGACGAGGACGTTTTCTTCCACATGGAAGACGTCGGCGGCCCGGACCTCGAAGAGGGTACGGAGATCGAGTTCGAGATCGAGGACGCCCCCAAGGGTCCCCGAGCGAAGAACGTCACCCGCCTGTAAGTCGACGCAGACATCAAACGTAGCGGACGGAGGCTGACGACGCCGCGGTCGATTGAGTTCGGTCCGTATGCGGCAGTTCTCTGAACTACCTATCTTTCTGAGCCGTGCGGTTCGGTCGTCGCGCCGCCAGCCAGTACGTTCAGGCCCCCCTCTGACGTAGACTCGGGTATGTCCGACGAGATGGAGTACTGCGAGGTGCGCGGCGTGCGCGTCCCGAAAGTCGGCCTCGGGACGTGGCGGATGGAGGGCGAGGAGTGTTACGACGCCGTGTCGACGGCGCTGGAACTCGGCTACCGCCACGTCGACACCGCGCAGATGTACGACAACGAGACCGAGGTGGGTCGAGCGCTGGCCGACGCCGACGTCGACCGGCGGGACGTGTTCCTGACGACGAAGGTGAACCCGCGGAACGCCGACCGGGAGGGCGTCGTCGAGTCGACGAAGGCGAGCCTCGACCGTCTCGACACGCCGTACGTCGACCTGTTGCTCCTCCACTGGCCGAACCCGCTGGTCCGAATCGAGGAGACGATGGACGCGATGAAGCGACTGGTCGACGAGGGGCGCGTCCACCACGTCGGCGTGAGCAACTTCCCGGTGCCGATGCTGAAGAAGGCCCGCGAGGTGTCCGACGTTCCGGTACTCACGAACCAGGTGCAGTTCCACCCGCACCGACCCCAGCGGAAACTCCTCCGGTACTGTCAGGCCGAGGACCTGCTACTCACGGGGTACAGTCCGCTGGCGCAGGGCGAACTCGTCGACGACGGGACGCTCCGCGAGATAGGCGAGCGGTACGACAAGACGCCCGCGCAGGTCGCCCTGCGCTGGGCTACCCAGCACCGGAACGTCGCCGTCGTCCCGAAGTCCACGAGCCGCGAGCACCTCGCGGACAACCTCGCCATCTTCGATTTCAAACTCACTCGCGAGGAGGTGGACGAGGTGACCCGCCCCTCGCTGCTGAAGACGGGGGCGTCGATGGTGAAGGGGATGCTGCGGTAGTCGAGAGGAAAAGAAAAGAGAAACGCTGAGGCGGCCGCGGCGACGAGGGAACCCATGGTCGCAGAACGGCGCCGCCGCGTCGCGCCCCTCCTCCTCTGGAGCCTCTGCGTCGTCGTCGCCTCCGCCGCGACGCCGCCCGGCGACGGACTGAGCGCCGCACCGCTCGGACTCGGCGTCGACAAGTGGGTCCACCTCGGAGCGTACGCGGTGACGGCGTATCTCGCGGCGTTCGCCCTCCGCGCGCGGACGGCCCGCGGACTGGCGCTCGCCACCTTCGTCGCCGTCGCCCTCGGCGGCGGCGTGGAACTCCTGCAGGCGACGCTCCCGGCGCGTCACGCCGGCCTCGCGGACGCCGCGGCGAACGCCGTCGGGGCGGTCATCGGCGCGGCGGCGTACGCCGTCCTCGGGCGCTTCCGGACGAGCGAGCGCGGCTGACGGACCCCGCATCCGGACCGGACGGAGCGAACGGCGTCGACCCCTCAACCGACCGTCGAGGGGCGCTCACGACCGATTGCGGAGTCCCGTCGCCGCGTCTATCTCCAGCGTCCACCCGGCGATGCCCCGCATCGGTTCGGACTCGGAGAACAGGCTCGGGAACCACGCGTTGTCCTCCATCGCGTCGACGAGCGCACCCCACTCGCCCTCTTCGACCGCTTCGAGACGTCCCGCGACGACGACGCTCTCCCACTCGTGGCGCCCCGCCACGTCGAACGCCGTCAGGGTCGCTCTCCCCGTCGCCTCGGCGAACGACTCCTTCCGACTCGTCTCCCCGCGGAGGAACACGAAGTACAGGCGCTCGCCGTCGTAGCCGAACGATATCGGCACCCCGTACGCGTCGCCCCCGTCCGCGAGCGAGAGGACGCCGACGCCGTGTTCGCGCAGGAACGCGTCCACCTCCTCGTCGTCCATCGGGTCGCCCTGAAGCGGTTCGAACTCGTCCGCATCTCTCACCACCATGCGTCACGCTACGACCCGAACCAGCAAATATTGTCGCTTCTTTCCGATTCTCGAACCGTCGCCGCCGACGCGCTCTTTTTACGCGGCGACGGCGAACCTCGGGCAGACAGCACCGATGACGGTCACGACGCTCCACCGCCCGACGCACCGCGACGCCCTCGCCTTGTTAGAGGAGGCGTTCGGCGACGGGCGGATGGTGACGATGTTCGGGCGTTGCACCGTCGAGTACGACGGCCGGGCCGAGTCGAGTCTCGGGCCGGGCGACCGACTCGTCGTCTGCAAACCCGACGGGACCATCCTCGTGCACACCGACTCGCAGCGCAAGCCGGTGAACTGGCAGCCGCCGGGGTGTACCCACCGCGCGAGCGTCCGCGACGGTCGCCTGCGGGTCAGGAGCGAGCGCTCGACGCCGACGGAGCGCCTCGACGTGCGGTTCGAGCGACTCGAACAGGTGTCGGCCTACGAGGTGACGGACCGGAGCGACCTGCGCCTCACGGGGAGCGAGGAGGACCTGCGGCAGCGGATTCTGGACGACCCCGCCTTGGTCGAAGAGGGGTTCGTCCCGCGGGCGACCGAACGGGAGACGGCGGCGGGGCCGGTCGACATCTTCGGCGAGGACGCCGAGGGCCGTCCCCTCGTCGTGGAGTTGAAGCGACGACGGGTCGGTCCCTCGGCGGCCAGCCAACTCCGGCGCTACGTGGAGGCCGTCGACGCCGAGTTCCCCGACGAGGGCGTGCGCGGGATACTCGTCGCGCCGTCGGTGACCGACCGGACGAGAGAGCTACTGGACGAGAAGGGCCTGTCGTTCGTCGCCGCCGAACCCGTGGCGGAGGCGGACGAGGAGGAAGGCGGCGACGAAGCGACCTGAGCGGACTCTGTCGCCTACCGCTCCGCGTCGACGAGGCGGACGAAGTTCTCGAACGTCCGCGCGGCGGTCACGCCGCCGAAGTCGCGGTGGGCGGGGTCGTCGGGCCACTCGAGGTCCTCCTCGATGTTCGGAAGCAGGCGCTCCGTGAACTCGGGGTGGTACTGGACGGTCCACAGCGGCGCGTCGCGGTGCCGGCTAGCGAGGTTCGGGTAGTAGTCGGCCGAGGCGACGGCCTCCATCTCCTCGCCGAGTTCGGTGACGAAGTCGCCGTGGACGAGGGGGACGCGCGTCCCGACGCCGTCGAACAGGGGGTCGTCGGCGAAGCGGACCGGGTCGAGGCCGGCGTGCAGGCCGCGGTGCTCCACCTCTCCGCCGAGGGCGTCGTTGACGAGTTGGTGGCCGAAGCAGACGCCGAGCGTCGGCGTTCTCGCCTCTACGAGTTCGCGCACGAGGTCCCGTAACTCGTCCATCCACGGGTACGTCTCCGTCTCGTAGACGCCCGCGGTGCTTCCGGAGAGGACGACGGCGTCCGCCTCGTCCAGCAGGTCCGGCCGGCCCCCGCGGTCGGCGTAGGGGTAGACGCGGACCGTCGCGCCGGCCGCTTCGAGCAGGCGGCGAATCTCGGGGACGAAGTAGCGCGTGGGCGGGTCCACCTCGTTCTCCAGGACGAGTATCATGCGCGACACTCGTCGGCGCGCGAGGAGAATCCGTCGGTGGCGACGGCGACGAGTGCGAACGGAGCACACGGCCGCCGAGGCGGTCGATGTTCGAAGCGCTTTTAGGCCGCATGACCGTTCTTCTGCACAAGTAACCATGGCAGACAAACCCGCCTCGATGTACCGCAACATCGACAAGCCGTCGTACACCCGACGCGAGTACATCACCGGAATCCCCGGTTCGAAGATCGCACAGCACAACATGGGCAACCTGCAGACGGGTCCGCAGGACTACCCCGTCCAGATCAGTCTCCGCCTCGAAGAGGACTGTCAGGTCCGCCACGGGTCGCTCGAATCGGCGCGTCTGTCCGCCAACCGCGTGATGCTCAAGCAGGTCGGACAGGAGAACTACAAGATGGTGCTCCGCAAGTTCCCCCACCAGGTCCTGCGCGAGAACAAGCAGGCGACCGGGGCGGGCGCGGACCGCGTCTCCGACGGGATGCGCCAGTCGTTCGGAAAGGTCGTCGGGACCGCCGCGCGAATCCACAAGAACGAGCGCGTGTTCACCATCTACTGCAGCGTCGACGACGCGGCCATCGCGAAGGACGCGCTTCGCCGCGCCTACAACAAGATGTCGCCGCCCTGCCGCATCGACGTGGAGAAGGGCGAAGAACTGCTCGTCTCGTAACTGAGTAACACGCGAACGCGGGTCAGGGTCGGTCCGACCCAACCGGGACCCGGCCCACTTTTACTCTCGACGCGCCGACTTCGGAGCGGATGCTCCGACTGGCGGTGACGACGGACAGCGAGACGTTCGAGCGGATGCGCGACCCGCTGGAAGCGCGCGGAATCGCCGTCGAACACCTCCCGGCGAAGGAGCGGTCGATTCGGCTGGCCGGGACGGGCGAGTCGTTCGACGTCGGCTTCGTCTACCCGACGCGGCTGATGGAGGGCGGCGCGCTGGACGCCCGCGCGCCGATACCGTGGGTGAACGGACGCGATGCGGTACTGACATCCCGGAACAAGGCGGGCGTCGTCGCCGCCCTCTCGCGGGCGGGCCTGCCGGTGCCGGAGACGCGGATGCTCTCGAACCCCGTCGACGAGGGCGTCGTCCTCGACGCCGTCGCGGACCTCTCCTACCCACTGGTCGTCAAACCCAACTCCGCGACGCGCGGCGTCGGCGTCGCCAAGGTGGCCGACGCGGACTCGCTACTCGGCGTCGTCGACTACCTGAACCTCGTCCACGACTTCCGGTCGACGGGCGACAAATCCTACCTGGTACAGGAGTTCGTCGCCGACGCGCGCGACTACCGGGTGATGGTCGTCGACGGCGAGGTGGTCGGCGGCGTCGAGCGCCGACTCCCCGAGTCGCTCGGCGAGGGGCGGTGGAAACACAACGTCCACCGGGGCGCGACAGCGACGGCGGTGGACGTCTCCGAAGAACACCGCGAACTGGCCGTTTCGGTGGCCGAGACGCTCGGAATCGACTACCTCGGCGTCGACCTGCTCGTCTCGCCCGACCGGACGCTCGTCTCGGAGACGAACGCTCGGGCGACGATAGACCACGAGAAGTACGACGACGACTTCTGGGACCGACTGGCGGCGCTGATACGGCGGGCCGCCGGGCGGCCCGACCGGTAGGCGCCAGAAACCGAAACCGCGAAAATCCGAGTCCGGTCGGTCCTCGCGCGGGACGCGCTACTCGACGTCGATGGCGGCGGAGTCCTCGGCCTTCTGGAACGTGACTTGGAGGACGCCGTTCTTGAACGACGCCGACGCGGAGTGTTCGTCTACACGAACGGGGAGACGAATCCGCTCGTCGTACTCGCGCCGGTCGCTCGCCGCGCTCACGGTGAGCGTCTCGCCGTCGCACTTCAGGTCGATGGCGTCTTTCTCCACTCCCGGCAGGTCCGCGACGAGTCGAACCGCCTCGCCCTCATCGTAGACGTCGATGTGGGTCTCCGAGGCGAATCCGGTGGTGTCGCCACCGGTCATCTCGCTCATCATCCGTTCGATCTCGTCGAAGATGTTGTCGAACGGATCGTCGCGCTCATCTCTCATGCAGGAGTTCTTTAGTGTGTTCTCATCAAAAGCCTTCTCCCCCGGCGGCGGCGCGGGCCGCGTCGACGCGCGGTCCGCCTCGAAACGCATCGGGTCGAACCGCTGCACGAAGATGAACGCCGGTGTTCGTCTCTGTTCGTGTCGCCGCGCCCTCCCGCGTCGCGTCCTCAATCATCGTTCAGGCTAAAACGACAGTGGCGACGACCTACGACACCGATTTCGAGGGTTTCCGCCCCTGGGGGGAGACACAGGGATTCAAGTAGCTCGGCCGCCGATACTCGGATATGAGTGAAAAGTCGTACTTCGACTCGGCTGAGGACGCGGACGACGTGGTCCGCGTCGGACTGAACGGGTTCGGCCGAATCGGGCGGAACGTGTTCCGCGCGGTGATGGAGAATCCGAGCGTCGAACTCGTCGGCGTCAACGACGTGATGGACTTCGAGGACATGGAGTACCTCGCGAAATACGACACCGTGATGGGTCGGATGGACGACGTGTCGCTCGACGGTGAGGAACTCGTCGCCGGCGATAGCTCCGTCCCCCTCTACAACGTCCAGAGCCCCGCCGAACTGCCGTGGGACGAACTCGACGTCGACGTGGCGCTGGAGTGTACGGGCATCTTCCGCACGAAAGAGGACGCCTCCGCGCACCTCGAAGCCGGCGCCGACAAGGTGCTCATCTCCGCGCCGCCGAAGGGCGACGACCCGATAAAACAGATCGTCTACGGCGTCAACCACGACGAGTACGACGGCGAGGACGTCGTCTCGAACGCCTCCTGTACGACGAACTCCGTCACGCCGGTCGCGAAGGTGCTCGACGAGGAGTTCGGCATCGACTCCGGTCTCCTGACGACGGTCCACGCTTACACCGGGTCGCAGAACCTCATCGACGGCCCCAAATCGAAGAAGCGCCGCGGCCGCGCCGCCGCCGAGAACATCGTCCCCACCTCCACCGGCGCCGCGCAGGCCGCCACACAGATTCTGCCGCAGTTGGAGGGCAAACTCGACGGGATGGCGATGCGCGTCCCCGTCCCCAACGGCTCCATCACCGAACTCGTCGTCTCCCTCGACGAGACGCCCTCGACCGAGGAGGTAAACAACGCCTTCCGTGACGCCGCCGACTCCGGCCCCCTCGCGGGCGTCCTCGGCTACACCGACGACGAAGTCGTCTCCTCGGACATCGTCGGCCTGCCGTTCTCCTCGACGGTCGACCTCCAGTCGACCAACATGGTCAACGACGGCGGCCTGTACAAGATTCTCACGTGGTACGACAACGAGTACGGCTTCTCGAACCGGATGCTCGACGTGGCGCAGTACGTCACCTACGAGTGAACGTCCGGAGCGACTCGCGGTCCAACCACCACTAAGTAACACCTCGCCGTCTTTCGACCCGACACACCCACACCCATGTCCACGTTCAAGACCCTCGACGACCTCGACCCCGACCAGCGCGTCCTCGTCCGCCTCGACCTGAACTCGCCCGTCGAAGACGGCGAGGTGCAGGACAACCGCCGCTTCGAGCGCCACGCCGAGACCGTCCGCGAACTCGCGGAGGCCGGCCACCGCGTCGTCCTGATGGCCCACCAGGGACGACCCGGCGACGACGACTTCGTCTCGCTCGACCAGCACGCCGACATCCTCGCGGAGCACGTCGGCCGCGACGTGTCGTTCGTCGCCGACACCGACGGCGACGACGCGATAGAAGCCATCGAATCGCTGGCGTCCGGGGAGATACTCCTCTTGGAGAACACCCGGATGTGCGAGGACGAACTGCCGGAGGAGCACCCCGACGACAAGGCCAAGACCGAGTTCGTCCAGACGCTGGCCCCCCTGTTCGACGCCTACGTCAACGACGCCTACTCGGCGGCGCACCGCTCGCACGCCTCGCTCGTCGGCTTCCCCCTCGAACTGCCCGCCTACGCCGGGCGCGTGATGCAGACGGAGTACGAGGCCAACTCCGCCATCGCGACGCGGGAGTTCGACGGGCAGGTGACGATGGTCGTCGGCGGGACGAAGGCGACGGACGTCATCGACGTGATGAACAATCTCGGGGAGAAAGTCGACCGGTTCCTCCTCGGCGGCATCGCGGGCGAACTGTTCCTCCGCGCCGCCGGCCACGACGTCGGCTTCGACGTGGACGACGCGGACCTCTTCGACGACCAGTGGGAGGAGAACCACGAGACCATCGAGTCGCTCATCGAGGAACGCGGCGACCAGATTTCCCTTGCGGCGGACCTCGCCTACGAAGGTCCCGAAGGCGGTCGCGCGGAAGTGAGCGTCGAGGACATCGACGAGAAGGACCGCTCGTACCTCGATATCGGCTCGGACACCGTCGCCGAGTACGAACCCGTCATCCACGACTCCGAGGCCGTCTTCGTGAAGGGCGCGCTGGGACTGTTCGAGGACGAGCGGTTCTCGAACGGGACGGTGGGCGTCCTGCGCGCCATCGCGGAGACGGAGTGCTTCTCCGTCGTCGGCGGCGGCGACACCTCCCGCGCCATCGAGATGTACGGCCTCGACGAGGACGACTTCGGCCACGTCTCCATCGCCGGCGGCGCCTACATCCGCGCGCTGACCGGCGCGTCGCTGGTCGGCGTCGAGGTGCTCGAACGGAACTGAGTGACGGGGAGCGGGGACCGACGACGCCTCCGCCGCGTCGACTGCCAACGACCTCCAACCTTCTTGCCCGCGTCCGCCGAACACGGAGCCATGAGAGTCGGCATCTGTTCGGACACGCACGACAACCTGGACCTCGCCCGCGGCGCCGTCGAGACGTTCGAGGAGGCCGGCGTCGACGCCGTGCTTCACTGCGGCGACGTGGTCTCGCCGTTCACGGCGAACGTCTTCGACGCCGACTTCGACTTTCACGCCGTCCGCGGCAACAACGACGGCGAGTGGAATCTCCAGTCGATAATCGAGTCGTTCGGCACCTACCACGGCGAGTGCGCGACGTTCGAGTTCGACGGGACATCGGTCGCGGTGTACCACGGGACGAACGAGACGCTGGTCGACGGACTCGTCGATTCGGGAACGTACGACTACGTCTTCCGCGGACACACCCATCAGCGGACGTACGAGGAGCGAGGCGAGACCGTCCACGTCAACCCCGGTGGACTCCCGATTCCGGGCGCGGACGACACCTACCACGTGGCGTTGTTGGACACCGAAGAGAGGGAAGTAGCGTTCTACGAGGTGTGAGTCCCGGTTCTCAGTCGTCCGCCGTCTCCGTGCCGGGGACGCGGTCGGAGCGGTCCTCGCCGTCGAACCCGGAGGGGTCGCCCGTGATGCCGACGCCGAGGTACTCGTCGGTCGTCGCCACGCTCTCGGCCTTGCTGGCCGACTCGGTCATCGCGCGGACGGCGTCGACGTTCTCGGGGATGACGTCGGACTCCTGGTGGATGGCCTGGAACAGATAGAGGTCGCGGCCCTCGACGGCGATGGACTCACCCCACACGCAGTTCTCCCAGAGGTCCCCGCGCGGGCGGCCGGCGTCGTGCGCGAAGTCTTTCAGTTTGCCCGCGCCGTCGATGCCCATCCCCTCGGAGACGACGAAGACGCGCGACTCGTCCTCCAGCAGTTGGCGGACGTGCGCCGCCGTCACGTCGTCCTCAAGGGTGACGTTGAGGCTGTGAACGTGCATCAGCGTCGCCGGCACCTTCAGCCCCAGCGTGTCTATCTTCAGATCGGAGAAGATGGTCCGCACGTCGGGGCCGTGGTGACTCGGGATGTGGATCGGGTCCGGGAGGATGTCGTTGATGGGGCCGCGGGAGTTCTGCCCGGGGTCGCCGCCCCGGCGGACGAGCGTCGCGCGCACCTTCTCGACCCCGTACTCCTCTTTGAGGGGGGCGATGATGCGCGAGAGCCCCGTCGTGTTGCAGGAGACGGCGCGGACGTAGTCGGCGCCGAGAGCGTCGTCGTAGTTCGCGCGGGCGACGAAACTCACGTCGCCGATGTCGGCGTCCTCGCCGCCCTGGAAGATGGCGGGCGTGTCGTGCGACTCGTAGAGGGACTTGTTGCTCGCGCCGATGCCCGACGGCGTGCAGTCGACGACGACGTCGGCGTCGGCGACCATCTCGTCGACGGCGCCCTCGACGTCGATACCCGCCTCGGAGAACAGCGGCATCCGCTCCGGAATCGCGGCGTACATCGAGTATCCTCGCTGAACGGCGGTGTGGGCCTCGAAGTTCGGTTGGGTCTTCGCCACACCGACGAGTTCCATGTCCGGTTGTGCGTCGACGGCGTCGGCCACTCGCTTGCCGATCGTGCCGTAGCCGTTGACACCCACTCGTATCATCGGTGGGGTCTCGACGGCCGAGGACAATAGTTATTTCGGGGATTTTTTGGCGGAAATTAACTCTGCGGCGAGTAACGCGGAGGATTCGCACGCGCGCGAGTTACTACTCGCGCGTTCGTCGAATCGGACGGTACCGCGAGACTGGGGGCGGATGGGAACGCCTAACCGGTCGGCCGACCCAGTTCGCGGCATGACGGACGACGAGTTGCGCGACGCCGCGGAGACGGCCGTCGGCCAGTGCATGGCCATCGAACCGGACGAGTCCTGCGTCGTCGTCACCGACGACAAGCGTCTCAGCATCGGCGAGGCGCTCTACGACGCCGCCTCGGACGTGACCGACGACGCGACGCTCCTGCGCTACCCGCCGGGGAACCAGCACGGCGAGGAACCGCCCGCCGCCGTCGCCGCCGCGATGGCCGCGGCGGACGTGTTCCTCGCGCCGACGACGAAGAGCCTGAGCCACACCCGCGCCCGCAGCGACGCCTGCGAGGGCGGCGCGCGCGGCGCGACGCTCCCCGGTATCACCGAGGACGTGTTCCTCGCCGGGTTGGACGCCGACTACGACGCCATCTCCCAGCACTGTCTGGACGTGCTCCAACAGGTGACCGAGGCCAGCGTCATCCGCGTGGAGACGCCGTCGGGTACCGACATCACCTTCGAACCCGGCGCGCGCGAGTGGCGCGCCGACACCGGCATCGTCCACGAGGCGGGCGGGTTCTCGAACCTCCCGGCGGGCGAGGTGTTCGTCTCGCCCGTGACGGCAGACGGCACCTACGTCGTCGACGGGACGATGATGCCGCACGGCCTGTTGGAGGGGGGCCAACAGCTCCGATTCGACGTGGAGGACGGCTACGTCACGGACATCTCCGACGAGAGCGTGCGCGAACAGGTGGAGGCGGGGGCGGAGGAAGTCGGCCGCGACGCCTACAACCTCGCGGAGTTGGGCATCGGCACGAACGTCGGCGTCGGCCACCTCATGGGGTCGGTGCTCTTAGACGAGAAGGCGGCCGGCACGGTGCACGTCGCCATCGGCGACGACGCCGGCATCGGCGGCGACACCGAGGCGCCCCTGCATTTGGACGGCATCATCAAGGACCCGACGGTGTACGCGGACGGAGAGGTCGTAGACCTCCCTTCGGTCGAGCGGTGAAGCCGCGAGACGGGGAAGAAGTGGAGCTACCGAGCCCGGAGTAGTCGAGCCCGAGCCCTAAGTTACCGACTCCGCACCTCGTTCACCAGCGTCGGGACGACCACGCCCACGCCGAGCAGGAGACCGAAGAGAACCCACGAACTGTCGGTGAACCGCTGTGCGAGAAGCCACAGCAGGAAGGCGACGACCACGAACGCGACGGTGACTTTCGTGTCGGCCGAGACCATATCGTCCGGTCGCGTTCCGGAGATGTCAATCTACCGTCTCGTTCGGCCGTGACAGAGACACCGTCCCACAGGAGTGACGGAAGCGCGGATTTTTACGGCGTGACGGGATAACGGCCCGTATGAGCAACACGCAGGACCGCATCGCGGTCGCCTGTCCCTCCTGTTCGCCCGCGGAGGAGACGGTGCACGAGGTGCTGAAACCGGGCGGTCACGCCACGGTCCGCTGTACGGAGTGCAGCCACGTCCACAAGGTGCGAATCGAGGAGGAGAGCGAAGTCGAACGCAAGGTCGTCGTCTCGCAGGACGGCGAGTCGTTCACCACCATGGTGGACGCGCCGCCGACCGAAACTATCGCCGCCGGCGAGGAGTTCATCGTCGACACGCCCGAGGCCATCATGCTCGTCCGCATCACGGGCATCGAAGTCGGCCCGGAGCAACGCGTCGACGAGGCCACCGTCGAGGACGCGCGAACCATCTGGACCCGCGCCGTCGACAACGTCTCCGTGCGCGTCACCGTCAACCCGAAAGAGGGGACGGGCTTCCGCGAGGAGACGCGGAGCTTCAAGGTGAACGTCCCCGGCGACTACGAGTTCACCGTCGGCGAGACGGAGTCGTTCGGCGACGAGGAGTTCCTCGTGAAGGCCCTCCACGTCCGCGACGACGCGCCGGAGTACCGCCACGGGAAACTCGACCACGACGGCGACATGGTGTACGCGAAGGACGTCAACCGCCTGTACGGCACCGACAAGACCACCTCGGCGTGGTCGGCGTGGTGACCGGACGGAACGGTAGGTAACCGTCGGGCATCGAGCAGTCGGCGCGGTTAGCGAGCGTCGCCGGGTCCGCGCCCCTCGACCCGGTCCGGGTCGACCGTCAGGTCGCGTTCGGCGCCGAGTCCGTCTTCGAGGAACGGGTCGAGGGCCGCGAGGAGTGGTTTCGGCTCGACGGTCCGCGTCGCGTGGTCGTAGGTGACGAGGCCGTGGTCCGCGAGCATCGGCAGGTGCGAGTGGTGGAGCGCCACGCGCACCCGCTCCTGTACCTCGCCGACGACCGCCCGTTCCCCGTCGCACTGGACGGCGGCGACGAACGCCGCGAGCGTCGAGAGCGGGGTGGGGTCGTTCGTCCCCTCGGCGAGGAGGAAGCGGAGGACCGCGCGGCGGCGGTCGTCTTGGAGGACGCGGAACGCCTCGTCGCGCGAGATGCGCGCACGTCGGGCCGGGCGGTCGCCGTCGGTTCGGACCGCGGAGGTGTGAGAGTCGTACGCCGAGTCGTACGCGGGGGTTTCTCGGGTACCCATCGTGAGAGCAGGGTGCCACCGGGGATGTATAAACTATCACGTACGTTCCGGTGGGTGACGGGTCGAAACGGAGCCGACCGATTCGGCCGCAGTCTGCCGGTTTCACGGGTGAAACTGTTCGAAACAGTCAGCGTACGTGGAACGTTATGCGTCCGTTTCGATGGGTGGTAGAGCGCGACCGGAGCGGAACGGAGGCGATTTTACGCGTCCCGCCCTCGGGGGTGGTATGCCGACGCGAGACCGGTCGTCGCTCGACGCGGAGGAACTGTTCGTCCTGTGGGCCGCCCGGCGGAGCGGCGTCTTGGAGGCGCTCCTCGACAGCGCGGGAACGGCCGAAGCGGCGGCCGCCGAGGCCGGCGTGACCGAACCCGCCGCGCGCGTCGTCGTCGAGTCGCTCGCGGACCTCGGATACCTCCGCCGCGTCGGCGGCGAGTACGAGATAACGAACCGCGCCCTCGGCTTCCTCGCCAAGCGCGACGTGCGCTCCATCGGGCGCCTGCCGCACGCGTTGGACCTGTTCGACCTGTGGACGGCGCTGCCGGAGACGATGCGGACGGGCGAGGCGCCCGACCCTCCCGAGGAGTGGACGCGGAACCGACTCGGCGCGCACGCCGCGACGGACGAGTCGCGGGTGCGGGGGCGCGTCACCGCCGCCGTGCGCGAGGCGCCCGAAGCCGACCGCGTCCTCGACGTCTGCGGCGCCTCTGGCGCGTACGCGACCGAGTTCGCCGCGCGGGGCTTCGAGACGACGCTCGTCGACGAACCGGCCGCCGTCGACGCCGCGGGTCCGATGCTCGCTCACAGGGACGTGCGGACCGTCGCCGCCGACGTCCCCTGCGCGGCCGACTTCGGCGCGGGGCGGTTCGACCTCGCGTTCGCGGCGGACGCGACGAGTCGGTTCGACCCCGGGGAGAACCGAACGCTCCTGTCGGCGGCGTTCGACGCCCTCGAACCGGGCGGGACGCTCGTCCTCGTGGACGCCCTGCGCGACGGGTCGCGGGCGGCCGTCGACGCGCGGGTTCGGGCGCTGGGCGTCGGCCGCGGCGACGCCTACACCGAGGAGGCGTACCGCTCGTGGCTCGACGCGGCCGGGTTCGTCGACGCGACGGTGCGGGCGGTGCCCGGCGACGACCGCTCGGCCGTCGTCGCGCGCCGCCCCGAGCGTGCGGTTGATTAGTGCGGGATTCCGAAGGGACGTATGGACCCCGCGGTACTGCGAGAAGACATGGTCGACGGCCTCGAACACGGTATGGACGTGGCCGAGTCCGTCGCCCTCGCCATGCGAACCGTCCCGCGACACGAGTTCGTCGAGAACGCCCCGTACCAGAACCGCGCCGACGACTTCGAGGGCTCGACGGTCCTCTCGCCGGCGAACGTCGCCCGCCTCCTCTCGGCGCTCTCGGCGGACCCCGAGGAGGACGTGCTCGTCGTCGGCGCGGGAGTCGGCTACACCGCCGCGCTGCTGGCCGAAATCGTCGGCGAGACGCACGTCCACGCCGTCGACATCGACCGGAGACTCGTCTACGCGGCGCGGGAGAACCTCCAGTCCGCGGGCGCCTCGGCCGTCCTCGTCGACTGCCGCGACGGCGCGGAGGGACTCCCGGAGTACGCCCCGTTCGACCGGATTCTGGTCGAGGCGGCCGCCATCGGCCCGCCGGAGCGTCTCGTCTCCCAACTGAAACCCGACGGGCGACTCGTCCTGCCGCTGGGCGGCCCCTCGCAGACGCTCGCGAGCGTCGACGCCGCGGGCGAGGTGGTCGAAGAGCACGGTCCGGTCGCCTTCGAACCCCTGCTGGTGGAGGGCGAGCAGCGGAGCGGCCCCGCCCGCAACCGGACGATGCGCGAGGACGCCGAGTTCGACAGCGACGAGACGGGCTACTTCGCACCGACCGGATGGGAGCAGGAGTGGATCGACTGGGACGAGCGGCTGAGCGGGCGGCGGCGGCGGTACGAGCGGTAGCTCGATTCTACGGTTTCGAGAAACGGGGACGTTCGCTATGCGCTCGCGCGACGTAGGGGATACCGAGGAAAGACATGCAGAAAAACGTCGGTGGCTACGACCGCATCGCTCGACTCGTCGTCGGACCGCTCCTCGTCGTCTTCGGTGCTGCGGCGCTCGGCGGGGGTATCACCGTCGCGGCCGGGACGCTCGGTCTCGCCCTCGCGGGAATCGCCCTCGTCGTCGGCGCCGTCCTCGCGGTGACGGGCGTCGCGCAGAAGTGCCCGCTCAACCGCGCACTCGGAATCGACACGTACCGCGGTGAGGCGAAGGCGGACGCGGAGACCCCCGGCCGGGACGCCGGCCGGCCGAGCTAACCCGATTTTTCGTCGGTTTCGTCGTCGGTCGCGGAAGCGAACTCAGCCCTTCAGACCGCTCCCCGTGAGCGGTACCACCACGTCGTCGTCCGGGGACAGCACGCCGCGCTCGCGGTACTCGCGGAGGGCGGCGGGCGCGACGGCGCACGTCGGTTCGGTGTAGAAGCCGCGGCGGTGGAGTTTCTCTAACTCCGCTTCGACCGCCGCCTCCGAGAGCGTGATGGCGTCGCCGTCGGTGGCGTCGACGGCGGCCAGAATCTGCCCGAGGCGGGTCGGTTCGCGTATCTGGATGCCGTCGGCCGCGTCGTTCATCCCCTCGGTCGGCCCGTGCAGTTCCTCGGCGACGGGGGCGTAGCCGGCCGCCTGCGCGCCGAGGAGTTTCGGCATCTCGTCTATCCAGCCCGCGTCGCGGAGGGCGCGAAAGCCGCGGTAGGCGCCGAGGAACAGCGTCCCGTGGCCGAGGGGCGTCACGACGGCGTCGGGCGCGGACCACCCGCGCTGGTAAGCTGTTTCGTAAGCGAACGTGGCCGTCCCGGCGAAGAACGCGGGGTTCCACGAGTGGGAGGCGTACCAGCCCTCGCCGCGTTCGACGGCGTCGACGCAGGCGTCGGTCACGTCCTCGCGGGACCCCTCGACGCGGACGGGCGTCGCGCCGGCGCGCTCGATGGCGCGGAGTTTCGACTCTTTCACCGACGCGGGGACGTATATCTCGGCGTCGAGGCCGGCGCGGGCGGCGTAGGTGGCGATGGCGGCGCCCGCGTTGCCCGAGGAGTCCTCGACGACCTTCTCGACGCCGAGTTCCGCGGCGGCGGAGAGCGTCGTCGTCGCGCCGCGGTCCTTGAACGACCCCGTCGGGAAGACGTACTCCAGTTTGAACGACGCGTCCCACTCGGGGGCGTCCACGAGGGGCGTCATCCCCTCGCCGAGGGTGACGCGCGGGCCGACGGGGAGGAAGTCGGCGAACGACCAGAGGCCGCGTCGGTCATCGAACCCGCGGGGGTCGGGGGCGTCGCGCGAGGGGCGCGGGTCCGCGAGGAAGTCGAGGGGCGCGCCGCAGTCGCAGCGCCACGCCCACTCGGTCTCGTACGTCTCGCCGCACGCCGAACACCGGAGGGAGAGAGCGGAGAGGGTCATCAGAAGCTGTCGACGTCGGTTCCGACCGAGCAGACGTACTCGCCGGTTGCGACCTGCGGGAGGCGTCGGGAGCGCCAGAAGACGCCGGGGCCGTCGGCGGTGACGCGGGCCTTGAGGCTGCCGAACACGTCCGTCACCTCGAACACCACGTCGCCGGCGGACACCCGTTCGCCGAGGCTCTTCTGGAAGCGGACGAGGCCGCCGGCGGGCGCGCCGTACTGGTCGAACCCCCTCGCGCGGGTCTGTCGCTCCGTCTCGACGGAACCGTCGAGGAAGCCGTAACCGCGGAGGACGTTCTCGACGCCGCGGACGCCCTTCTGGATGCTCTCCTCGTCCCACCCGACGCAGCCCCCGAGTTCGGGGTCGATGGTCGGGACGCCCTCGTCGGGGCCGGCGCGGGCGAGTTGGCCGTCCGGGCCCTTCTGGTCCAAGACGTACCCGCAGCCGAACGTCTTCGCGAGGCTGAGACAGTCGCCGTGGAGGCGGTGGTGGCGGCCGCACCGGACGCGAACCTCGTCTATCATCTGCGAGGTAGAGCCCTGGTGGAGGTCGACGATGAGGTCCGCCTCGCGGGCGACGTCGAACGTCGCCGCGGCGATGCGTTCGGAGGAGGTGCCGTTGCTGTCGCCCGGATACGCCCGGTTCATCTTCGTGTCGTCTATCGGGTTCCGGTGTTGGGCCACCTGGAAGGCGTGGAAGTTGACGATGCCGACGACGAATATCTGACCGGAGAGCTCCGAGGGGGCGAGTTGCGGGAACAACCGTTGGATGACGCCGACGCCGTTGAGTTCGTCCCCGTCGGAGGCCGCCTGCAGGTAGAGCGTCTTGCCGTCGGAGGCGCCGTTGACGACGGCGCAGGGGAGGCCCACGGGCGTCCCGTCGCGCATCTCACCCACTTCGAGGCGGCCCGTGTCCGCCTCGCCGGGGGCCGCACTCGCACTGCCGAGCGAAATCATTACTAAGACGGTCGGATGCGCCGCCCTTTATCCGTTCGGTATCGCTCCACCCTCGCCTGCGGGCGAACGTCCCGACGACGGACCTCCTCGCGCGTCGCGGCAGGGGGTTTCTCTCCCCCGACGAAACGAAAAGCGGTACCCATCCGGAAACAACAGTTATCAGGGTCCGTAGATAATAACAAGATGAGAAGCCCTGAAAAATATGGGTATATACCGACACTATGTCCGCGGAATTGAAACCGGAGACGTTCCGACGAGCGCTTCTCCGAATGAAGCAAGGCGGCTGCTCCATCCTCGTTAGCTGCGACGACGACCTGTGTACGAAGCGGGCGAGTCGCCGGACGCTCGGTTCGCTCCCCGAGTACCCGCGCGTCGTCGTGACGGCCGAGGAGGACGACGAGACGCTGCGAGAGCGACTGCCCCGCGGCGTCGACACCGGCAGCGAGTCCGTCTCCGTGGTCAACTTCCGGGGCATCCTCGACGAGGCGTCGACGCCGCAGGACGGGGCCGACGGCCTGCGCGACACCGTCTGCGACGCCGTGGACACGTTCGACGCGTCGGGGTCGCTGGGGCCGGGCGAACTCCGCCTCAGCGTCGACTCGATGGCGGAACTCACGGAGACGGTGGGCGACGACCGGACCGTCGACCTCCTCGGCGGCGTCACCGACTCCGTCGTCGGCGTCCGCGGCATGGCCTACTACCACGTCGACGCCGACGACACGCCGTTCCGGGACTCGCTCGCGGCGTCCTGCGACGCCCAAGTGGACGTCCGCTCCGAGGACGACAGGATATACCAGCGCTGGCACCTCCCGGAGCACGGGTCGACGCGCTGGCTCCACCTGTAGAGGCGTATCGAACGTCCTGTTCGTCAACGTTTAGCACACCCCGGGGCAGTTCCGCACGACCGGGAGAGACTTCTTCTCGCAGTCGAATGCGGGCGTATGGCAGACGGCGAGACGAACGACCCCGACGCGCTCTCGACGTTTCGAAGCTTCTTCGCCCTCGACGGCGACGTCTTGGTCCTCTCGGCGGCGATGTTCGCGTTCAGCCTCGGCTTCCAGATGACGGGGCGGTACATGCCGCGGTACCTGAGCGTCCTCGGCGCCGGGAGCGTCGCCATCGGACTGTACGGAAGCTTCGGCAACCTCATCAGCGCCGTCTACCCCTACCCCGGCGGCGCCCTCTCGGACCGCATCGGGTCGCGGGCGTCGCTGACCGCGTTCGGTCTCGCCTCCACCGTCGGCTTCCTCGTCTGGGCGTTCGCGGGCGCCTTCGGGACGGTGACGCTCCCGGGGTTCGCCCTCGGACCGTTCGCCGTCGACCCCGTGCTGCTCCCCGTCGGCATCTTCGTCGGCCTGCTGTTGGCGCAGGCGTGGAAGTCGTTCGGCCTCGGCGCGACGTTCGCCATCGTCAAGCAGAGCGTCCCGCCGGACCGCCTCGCGACGGGGTTCGCCAGCACCGAGACGTTCCGCCGGACCGCCTTCCTCCTCGGCCCCCTGTTCGCCGCGGGCGTCCTCTCGCTGTTCGCCTTCGAGACCGGTTTTCGAATCGTCCTCGTCGTCGCCGCCCTGTTCGCCGCCGCGGCGACGGTGGCCCAGCACGTCCTCTACGACGCCGAGGGCGACAGCGTCGGAAAGACCTTCGAGGGCGTCGCCACCGTCGTCTCGGACCTGCGCGGGATGCCCGCCGGCCTCCGACCGCTGCTCGTCGGCGACACGCTCGTCCGCTTCGCCAACGGCATGGTGTACGTCTTCTTCGTCATCGTCGTCGTCGAGTTCCTCGGCGTCGGCCTCTCGGTTCCCCCGCTGGGCGTGACGCTCTCGCCGGACGCCTTCTTCGGCGTCCTCCTCGCCGTCGAGATGGCCGTCGCCCTCCTCACGATGGTGCCGGTGGCGAAACTCGCCCGCCGCGTCGGCCTCAAACCCGTCGTCGCCGTCGGCTTCGCCGTCTACGCGATATTCCCCGTCCTCCTCGTCAACGCCCCCGACAGCGCCCTCGTCGTGACGCTGCTGTTCGCCTTCTCGGGGCTCCGGTTCGCCGGCCTACCCGCGCACAAGGCGCTCATCGTCGGCCCCGCCGAGGAGAACGCGGGCGGGCGCGTCGTCGGCTCCTACTACCTCCTTCGTAACACCATCACCATCCCCTCGGCGGCCGTCGGCGGCTGGCTCTACGCGAGAGACCCCGAGACGGCGTTTCTCGTCGCCACGGCGGTCGGAGTACTCGGGACGGGCTACTTCCTCGCGTTCGGCCGCGAGTTCGACGCGTACGCCTGAACGAGGCGGATTCCGACGAGGCTATGCGCCCGGAGAGAGAAGTGAGAGTCGTGAGCGACGAGGTTCCCGGGCGGCCGCCGCAGGGCGGACTCGTCCACGCGTTGCACGTCCCGCGGAACGCGAAAGCCGGCGCCGCCGTCGGCGTCGGCCTCGCGGCTCTCGCCTACCTGTTCCGCGTCCTCGAACTGCTCGGCCCGTTCGCCGGGACGCAACAGTACCCGCTCCTCGGCGCCGAGGGCTGGTTCGCCGTGCTGGCGTTCGTCCTCGCGTCGTCGACGGCGCTCCTCGTGACCGCGGCGCTGACGCTCGTCTCGGCGTACCGACTCGCCAAAGAGGTCTGACGGGGTTACGCGGCGTCGGCGTCTTCCGCGGGCGGCGCGGCGCCGTCGCCGGACCGCGCCTCGTCCGGGGGCGCGACGGAGACGGCGCCGCCCGGACCGACTTCGACGTCGCAGCCCTCGTACTCGAAGGAGACGACGGTGCGGCCGTTCCCCGCCAGCGCCGAGAGCGCCTCTACGTCCACCTCTCGCGCCAACGGCGGGAGGTCCAGCGGGTCGCGGTCCAGCGTCCGGGCGATGGCCCTGACGAGTCGAACCTCGAACCGCTCTCCCGTGCCGTCGTCGGTTCCGTCCGGCGGGCCGGACGCGTCGGCCGTCACGGCCGTCCCCCCGACTCCCCCTCGGTCGGCGCGTCCGCCGCGTCGTCGTCGAAAAGCGCCACTCCACACATTCGTGCTACAGACCACCACGGAGACAGGAATGAGTCTCTACGTTGATTTGTCCGGGAATTTAAGAGTGGCGCGTCGTACCGCCGACGGCGTCCGCCGCCAGCGGCGAGAGCGCGCGTCTGAGGCGCTCGGAGACGGCCTGCTTGGAGACGTCGAGTTCCGCGGCGAGGTCCGACAGGGTGGCCGACCGCGGCACCTCGAAGTAGCCCTCGCGGACCGCCACCGTCAGCGTCCGCCGCTGGACCTCAGTTATCCGCGTCTTCGTCTCCTCGGCGCGCGACTCGTCGCGGAGGCGCCGGAGTTCGAGCGAGGTACAGGTGTCGTCGACCCGTCGCCGGAACGCCGTCAGGTCGTCGAACTCCGCAAAGCGGAGGCGGAACCGCCACCGCTGGCCGGCGGCCGCCTCGACCACCGTCGCCTCCCGGAGGAGCGGTCGGAGGACCGATTCCGCCGCGGCGGACCACGAGAGCCGATACCGCGTCCCCGCGGGCGAGTCGTCGAGTTCGACGAGCGACTCGACGGCCGCGTCCGCGCGGGCCGACGCGGCGAACGCCTCGGCGTCGCCGGAGACGCGGAGGAGCGAGAGCGGGGTCGACGGGGCGGAGACGACCCGTTCGAACTCGACGCGGCCGGTCCAGTCGGTCGGGACTCGACCCAACAGGAGATCCGTCCGGGGAAGCGAGAACTCCGCGACGAGACTCACGTCTGGGTATCGGAAATGAGCGGGATAACTGTTGTCGAACCGATTACCTGAGATACCAGTCGATTCCGAAACGTTCGGAGCGTCCGCTCCGGCGGGGTCGCCTCACGCCTCGAACTGCTGCGGGTCGTCGAGGAGTTCGCCGAGGCGTTCGGCGCCCGCGCGGGTTCCCTTGGCGATGAGGACGTCCTCGGGGCGGAGCGCGGTGGTCGGACCGGGTTGGACGACCCACTCGCTGCCGTCGGCGCGGCGGACGGCGATGACGCGCATCCCCGTCTCCGTCTTGACCATCCGGTCGCCCAGCGTCTCGCCCGCCAGCGAACTGTCCGGACCGACGCGGAAGCGGACGATTATCTCGTCGGACTCCTCGACGGCGGCGGCGACGACGGGGTGGGCGTCGATGCCGCGCAGGACGCCCTCGGAGATTTCGAGGGCGGCGTCGGAGATGACCTCCGTCGCGGAGGCGATGTGGACGAGGCCGCGCAGTTGCACGGGGTCGTCGACGCGTTCGGCGGCGCGGAGCACCCACGCCTCGAAACGCGACTTGAGGGCGTCCACCTCCGCCTCCAACTCGGATACTTCCTCGGCCACGTCCTCGGAGTCGAACAGCACCGACCCGTACGCGAGGTCGACGGCCAGTTCGCTCATGTCCTTCATCAGGATGATGGAGTCGACGGCGCGTTCGAGGTCCTCGATGGGCGAATCGTGCGTTTCGGGGAGTTCGAACGGCGTGCCGGCGGCCGCCTCGAAGACGGTCCGTATGCCGCTCTGAGGGCCGCGAAGGAGGAGGATGTCGCCCCCCTCGACAGTCGTCTCGTGGTGGGGGTTGGTTATCCACCGGCGCTTGCCCGTCGCCGACCGGCGGCGGATGGCGATGACGCGGACGCCCGTCTCCGTCTCCATGTTTATCTCGGCGAGCGAACGGCCCGCGTACGCCGAGGCGTCCGCGACGGTGGCGCGCACCAGCATCTCCGTCGCCTCCGGGAGGGCCGAGCGCATGGCGTCCGGCAGACCGATGTCTTCGAGGACCACCTTGGCGATGTCGCCCGCGGCGTTGGATATCTTCTCGGCGGCGCTGATGACGCCGAGGACGGGAGCGAGCTGCTCGGCGTCCTCGGGGGTCCGCGCGGCCATGAGGAGGCTCATCCGACCCTGCAGTTGCAGCACGTCCATGCGCGCTTCGAGTTCGAGCACCTCGCGGGCGATGTCGTCGCTCCCGTTGAGGACCGCGGAGAACGAGAGGTCGATGAGGAGTTCGGCCGTGTCCTTCATCTCGGCCAGCACCTCCTTCACGCTGACCGGTTCGTACTCCACGTCCTCGGGGTTCATGAGACGACCTTCTGCCCGTCGTGTGAAAAGGTTTGTTAGCGACAACGTCTGTCGAATCTCTTACGCGAAGCGGCTATATCTCCGTGCCGGTGCGAGAGGCCCTGACACACGCCGAACCGAACGAATCGCGTTTCGAGGAGGCGGAGGCTCGCTCGCGAACGGGCGACGGACCGGGGTTCCGTCGAATTATTATTCGACGACTGTCGAAAAATTCTTGGGGTGAACGATAACGCTTTTTTGAGACGGACGGGAACGATAACAGTATGTCAGACGAGTTAAAGCGGGGTCTCGAAGGCGTTCTCGTTGCTGAGTCGGAACTGAGCCACATCGACGGGGACGCCGGAGAGCTGGTGTATCGCGGGTACGCCATCGAAGACCTCGCGCCCGACGCGTCGTACGAGGAAGTCGTCTACCTCCTCTGGCACGGGGATCTTCCGACGCGCGAGGAACTCGACGAGTTCTCCGAGCAGATGTCGAAGGAACGCGAACTCGACGACGGCGTGCTGGCGGAGATTCGGGAACTCGCCGACGCCGACGAGGTGCCGATGGCGGCGCTCAGAACCGTCGTCTCGTCGCTGTCGGCGTACGACGAGGACGCCGACCACGAGGACGTGACCGACCGCGAGGCGAACGTCCGGAAGGGCCGCCGCATCACGGCGAAGATACCGACGGCGCTCGCGGCGTTCAACCGCCTCCGAAACGGCGAGGAGGTCGTGAGCCCCCGGCAGGACCTCGGGCACGCCGCGAACTTCCTCTACATGCTCAACGGCGAGGAACCCGACGAGGTGCTCGCGGACACGTTCGACATGGCCCTCGTCCTGCACGCCGACCACGGGCTGAACGCCTCGACGTTCTCGGCGATGGTCACGGCGTCGACGCTGTCGGACGTGCACAGCGCCGTCACCTCGGCCGTCGGGACGCTGGCGGGGTCGCTGCACGGCGGCGCGAACGCCAACGTGATGAACATGCTCAAGGAGATAGACGACAGCGACAAAAACCCCAAGAAGTGGGTGCAGGACGCCCTCGAAGGCGGCCGCCGGGTGCCCGGGTTCGGTCACCGCGTCTACAACGTGAAGGACCCGCGGGCCGTCATCCTCGGCGAGAAGTCGGAGGAACTCGGGGAGGCCGCGGGCGACATGAAGTGGTACGACTACTCCGTCGCCATCGAGGAGTACATCTCCGAGGAGAAGGGTCTCGCGCCGAACGTCGACTTCTACTCCGCGTCGACGTACTACCAGATGGGCATCCCCGTCGACATCTACACGCCCATCTTCGCGATGTCCCGCGTCGGCGGGTGGGTCGCCCACGTCCTCGAACAGTACGAGGACAACCGTCTCATTCGTCCCCGCGCCCGCTACGTCGGCGACGAGGACCGCTCGTTCGCACCCGTCGACGAGCGGTAACCGGCCGTACGACCGCGTTACTTCTCCTCTTTCTCGTCTCGAACCGGGACGTACGACCGACCGTTCCCGCGTCCGAAGAGCCACTCTCTCGTCGATAGCTTCCGTTCCGCGCCGTCCCTGCGGGCGATGTCGAGACGCTCCTCCGTCGTCTGGAAGTAGTTGACGACGGTGACGAGGACGACGCCGCCGAGGGTGTTCCCGAGGAGGACGGGGAGCACGAACCCGGCCAAACCGGGGAGGAACGCCACCTGTCCGACGAGGGCGAGGTACGTCAGTTCCGTGAACGAGACGACGGAGTGATAGAGGTTACCGAACGGTATCGCCAGGAACGCGACGTAGACGACGAGGAATCGCGTGGTGCTGTCGTTGACGGCGTACACCAACCAGACGACGCCCGCGACGATGAGGCCGGCGAACGCCGCCTTGTAGAAGAGGTCCCAGAACGGCGTCTCGACGCCCTTCGTCGCGAGGTAGGCGGCGGCGGCCGCGGCGTCGGTCGAGAGCACGCCGGTCCGGGCGAGGATGAGCGCTCCGAGGCCGCCGCCGACGAAGTTACCGAGGATGACGACGGACCAGATGGCGAGTAGCCGGGGGACGCTCGCCAGTCGCTCCAAGACGAGTACGACCGGCGGGAGCGTGTTCTCGGTGTACAGTTGGTACCCCCCGATGATGATGAACACGAACCCGAGCGGGTAGAGCAGCGCACTCAGCACCGGGTCGCGGCCGGTCGCCGCCGTCATCGACGCGTACAGGAGGTAGGTCACGGTGATGGCGAACCCCGCGGCGAGGGCGCTGAAGAACAGTTCCCGGACGCCCGTCGTCGCCTCCTCGTCCGCGGCGGCGACGATTCGCTGGAACACCTCGTGGGTCTCGAACTGGTCTCTGACGACGCCGCCGACGGCAGGCGCGCCGCGCCGCGACCGCTCGATGGCCTGTCGAACCGTCTCGTCGTCCGGTGAATCGTCCATGGCGTTCGGCTACGGACGCTCGCGGAAAAATCCATCCGTCGCGTCGAGAACGAAACCCCGCCGCGGCGCTCAGTCGTCGCCCTCGACGCTCCCCCGTTCGCGCAGGAGGCCCGCCGCCGTCCCCGTCCAGTCGGCGTACCGAAAGGCGACGAGGACGAACAGGCTCATCCACGCGTACGCGAGGAACACGCCGACGTAGACGCCGAACAGCCCCATCCCCAACCGCTCGACGGCGAGGTAGGAGAAGCCGACGAAGAAGCCGAACATCCCCGTCAGCCGCGCGAGGAAGGGGAGCCGCGTCGCCCCCGCGCCCTGCAACGCGCCCGAGAGCGAGACGAACAGCGCCAAGAGCGGGGCCGAGAGGCCGTAGACGACGGCGAACTCGGCGGCGTACTCGAGCGCGGCGGTCGACCCGCCGAAGCCGAGGGCGGCGACGACGGGGTCGGCGAGGGCGACGAGCAGGAGACCGATGACGCCGACGGTGCCGAGGGCGAGGGCGGCCGTCGCCCACCCCTCGTACCGGGCCGTCGCCGGGTCCTCCCGGCCGAGCGCCTGCCCGACGAGGACGCTCGCGGCGACGTTGTAGCCGCGGACGAGCGGTCCCGTCACCTGCTGGTAGACGCGCCGGCCGATCTGGAACCCCGCGTTGGCCACGTCGCCGAACGAGAGCAGCAGGGCGTTGAACGGGAACTCCGCGAGTTCGGCCGTGAACCCCTCGGCTATCCGAGGGAGGCTGACGCGCACGAGTTGCGCGCCGACCGTAGGGTCCGTCGGCCGCGCGAACGCGACGGGCGAGGACGGGCGGTAAGTGGCGGCGAGGAGGAGAGCGGCCGAGAGCACGTTGGCCGCCGAGGTGGCGAGGCCGACGCCGAAGACGCCGAGTCGCGGGAGGCCGGCGAGTCCGAACCCGAGGCCGACGGACAGCGAGACGTTGAGCACGTTGGCGACGACGTTGACGTACATCGGGGTGCGGGTGTCGCCGAGGCCCTGCAGGGCGCGCGCGGCGACGAGGACGACGAGTCGGGCGGGCGCGGTGGCGAAGATGACCGCGAGGTACGTGCCGCCGAGTTCGACCGCCCGGTCGCTGGCGGGGAACAGACCGACGAGGACGTCGCCGGCGAGGAAGCCGGCGAGGACGAACGGCAGGCCGACGAGGAGGGCGACGAGTATCGCTTGCGTCACCGCCTCGTTGCGGTTGGCGTCGGCGCCGCTTCCGGTGTCCTGACTGGAGAGGGCGATGGCGGCGCCGCCGAGGCCGAGGCCGATGCGGAGCGGAAAGCGGGCGAACAGGTCCGCGAGGCCGATGGCCACGACGGCGGCGGGCGACAGCGCCGCGGTCACCAGCACGTCGACGGTGCGCATGAGCGTCCGCGTCGTCTGCTCGGCCATGACGGGCCACGCCAGCGAGAACACGCGTCGCCAGACGCCGCGGAGTCGCCCCCAGTTCATGCGGCCACGAGTCGCGGGGCGCGCTTGACGATACCGGAAACGGAAGGTGTCTCGGCGCCGAACGGCCGCCCATGCCGTCGTTCTTCGTCTACGGTACGCTGACCGACCGCGTACAGGTGGACCGTCTCCTCGACGAGTGGTCGTTCGGACCCGACGCGCGCGTCGACGGACTTCACCGCGCCGAGGGGCGCTACCCGACGCTGGCGCCCGGCGGGTCCGTCTCCGGGCGCCTGCTCGAAACCGACGACGCGGCGACGCTGGACGCCTACGAGGGCGTCGACTCCGGCCTGTACGTCCGCGTCGAACTCCCGCGTACGGACGGCGAGCACGCCTTCGCCTACGTCGGCGACGCCGCCCGCCTGAACGCGGACGCCGAGTGGCCCGGCGACGGCGACCTGCGGACCCGCGTCGAGCAGTATTTGTCAGAGAACAGAGTTGTGGTCGAAACGGGAGAATCAGGATAAGACGGACGAACGACGGCCGTCAGACGCGGAGTTCAGGGCGCCTCCGTCTCCCGATTTTACTTTCACCGCGCCTGGGGGACGTTTATGTAGCAGCCGGTCGGTAGAACAACTGCACGTCACGCGCGTGCATTCCCCCTTACACTTCTCCGAGCCGCCGCGCCCGGGAGCGCACGCCGGGTTGAGTTCCCGCCGGCGCACAAATTGTCGCCTCCGAAAGCGTAATGCGAACGCTTACCCGGTGGGCCGCGGAACCGCGGCGTATGATTTCGCTTGCCGACATCGAGGCGGCGCGCGACCGGGTCGAGGAGGTCGCGAAGCGCACGCCCCTGGACTACTCGTACACGTTCTCGGAGATGACCGGGGCGGCGGTCCACCTGAAGTTGGAGAACAACCAGCGGACGGGGTCGTTCAAGATACGCGGCGCGATGAACCGTATCGCGACGCTCTCCGAGGAGGAGAAGGAGGCGGGCGTCGTGACCGCCAGCGCCGGCAACCACGCGCAGGGCGTCGCCCTCGCGGCGACCCGGACGGGCGTGGACTCGACGGTGGTGATGCCCGAGCACGCCCCCATCTCGAAGGTGAAGGCGACGCGCCGGTACGGCGGACGGGCGGTGCTGCACGGCGCGGACTACGACGAGGCGCAGGCGCGGGCGCACGAGATAGAGGCCGAGGAGGGCCGCACCTACGTCCACGCGTTCGACGACGACTACGTGATGGCCGGGCAGGGCACCATCGGCCTCGAAATCGTCGAGGACTGCCCCGACCTGGACACCGTCGTCGTCCCCATCGGCGGCGGCGGCCTCATCTCCGGCATCGCCACCGCGGTGAAGGCGCAACTGCCCGACGCGCGCGTCGTCGGCGTGCAGGCGGAGGGCGCCTCCAGCGTGGCCGAGTCGCTCCGGAAGGGGTCGGTCCACGAACTCGACAGCGTCAACACCATCGCCGACGGCATCGCCACGCGCCGCGTCGGCGACAAGCCGTTCGAGGTCATCCGAGAGCGCGTCGACGAGGTGGTCACCGTCTCCGACGAGGAGATAGCCGTGGCGCTCACCTACCTGCTCGAACGCTCGAAGACGCTGGTCGAGGGGGCGGGCGCCGTCGCCCTCGCCGCCCTGGTCTTCGAGAAGTTCGACTACGAGGAGGGAGAGGTGGTCGTGCCGGCCCTCTGCGGCGGCAACATCGACATGAACCAACTCACCACCGTCGTCATGCGCGGCCTCGTCGAGACGGGCCGATATCTGAAGGTGCGGACGGTGCTCCGGGACCGACCGGGCGCCCTCCACGACCTGCTGTCGGTCATCGCCGACGCACAGGCGAACATCTACGCCATCCGCCACGACCGGACCTCCCGGGAGATAGGCATGAACGAGACGGACGTGGAACTCGACTTGGAGACGCGCGGGCACGACCACGTCGAGGACCTGCTGTCGGCCCTCCGCGAACGGGGCTACGCGGTCGAAGTTCTCGTCTGAGTCGCGGCCGGGGTCCGCCGAGACGACGCGGAAAGTAAACCCGCAGTTCTCTCGGTTTTAAGTCCGACGAGGGTAAGACAGCGCGTGTGAAGCGAACTATCAGCACGGACGACGCCCCCGCGGCGGTGGGCGCGTACAGTCAGGCGACGACGAACGGTTCTATTCTGTTCACGGCCGGGCAGATTCCGCTCACGCCGGACGGAGAACTCCTCGACGACGAGGACGTCGCCACGCAGACCGAGCGGTCGCTCGACAACGTGATGGCCATCCTCGAATCGGAGGGCGCGGACGCCTCGGACGTGCTCAAGGTGAACGTCTACCTCGACGACATCGACGACTTCGAGGAGATGAACGAGACGTACGCGACGTACTTCGAGGAGGAACCGCCGGCCCGGAGCGCCCTCGAAGTCGGCGCCCTGCCGAAGGGGGCGAGCGTCGAGATAGAGGCCATCGCCGACGTGTCGGAGGAGTGACACCGCGCGCCCGGTCGGCGGCGCTGTGGGGTCTCGTGGGGACGCTGTCGTTTCTCGTCCTCGTACAGGGCTACCGCCTCCTCGTCGGACCGTTGGGCATCGGGTTCGGCGCGACGGCCGCCGTCGCCGTCCTCGTCGGACTCGTGGTCACCGCCGCGACGTACGCCACCGAGCACCGTCTCAGCGCGAAAGGAAGGACTTAAACGCATCACCGGGCTACCTCGAATCGAGCCGGGATGGCCGAGTGGTAAGGCGCACGCCTGGAAAGCGTGTTCCCTTTGGGATCCAGGGTTCAAATCCCTGTCCCGGCGTTTCTGACGCGACTACCCGACGAGCACCGCGTAGCGTGTGCTCGTCGCCGCGAGCGTCGAAGCGACGCCGAGGGGATTTGAATCAGGGAGCGAAGCGACCGTGGTTCAAATCCCTGTCCCGGCGTTCTATTGACTCTACCCTCCGGCGAAGCGTTTCATCGCCGAGCGACAGCGATGGAGTCTAGACAGGTACGAAGGGGTTTGTGCAGCGAGCACCGCGAAGCGGTACGAGTGAGTTCAAATCCCTGTCCCGACCTCCCCTGCTGCTCGGACGAGAACGACACGAGTCGGACAGCGAGCCGCCGACTTCACCGTGCGAACCTATCCCAAAGATTGATGTTCACACCGCGAGTACGTGTGTTTGACAATGCCAGACACAAAGAACGGCAGGGAGCGCAAAGGTCGTAACAAGCAGAGTCAGCTCCAAGAGAGCCTCTATACCGAAGAGATGGACGCTCTCGACACGGAGGACGAGCTTCCACCGTTCGAGTCCGACCGGTCCCGCGAATCGGAGTTCCTCGCGGACGAGCTTCCCGACAGACGCTGACCGTCCGCCGACCTCCACGACACCCTTTCTTCGCGTCCCGACGCCCGAGCGACGGCGTCGCTCCGTTCGGTGGGCGAGCGTCCCTTCGCTAGCGACTGCGGCGTTCGGGCCGCGGGTTCGTTCCACCGTTCGAGAGTATATAAACAACCCCGCACATCGCGTTTCGACACCGCGTTCGCACGCGCGACGGGCGGACGGCGGCGACGACGGAAACGCGACACGCGGGCTGATTTTCGGGAGGTTCCCTGATTCGTGGTGACACCCCTCACGAGCGACCGTAGCGAAGCTTTTATATAGAATCACAAACAATCCTGCGGTGACTATGAGTCAGCGAATGCAGCAGGGACAGCCCATGATCATCATGGGAGAGGACGCTCAGCGCGTGAAGGACCGCGACGCGCAGGAGTACAACATCAACGCCGCCCGCGCCGTCGCTGAAGCGGTACGCTCCACACTCGGCCCGAAAGGGATGGACAAGATGCTCGTCGACTCGATGGGCGACGTCACCATCACAAACGACGGCGTCACCATCCTCCAGGAGATGGACATCGACAACCCGACGGCCGAGATGATCGTCGAAGTCGCCGAGACGCAGGAGAACGAGGCGGGCGACGGCACGACGACGGCCGTCGCCATCGCCGGCGAACTCCTGAAGAACGCGCAGGACCTCCTCGAACAGGACATCCACCCGACGGCCATCATCAAGGGCTTCCACCTCGCCAGCCAGAAGGCCCGCGAGGAAGTAGACAACGTCGCCGAGTCCGTCGACCCCGGCGACGAGGAACTGCTGAAGAAGGTCGCCGAGACCTCCATGACCGGGAAGAGCTCCGAACTCAACAAGGAGCTCCTCGCCGAACTCATCGTCGAGGCCGTCAACGGCGTCACCGTCGAGGCCAACGACGGTTCCCACGTGGTCGACCTGGAGAACGTCTCCATCGAGACGCAGACGGGTCGCTCCGCCGGCGAGTCCGAACTGCTCAACGGCGCGGTCATCGACAAGGACCCCGTCCACGACGACATGCCGACCGAGTTCGACGAGGCCGACGTGCTCCTCCTCAACGAGCCCATCGAGGTCGAGGAGGCCGACGTCGACACGCAGGTCAGCATCGACTCGCCGGACCAGCTCCAGAAGTTCCTCGACCAGGAGGAGAAACAGCTGAAGGACAAGGTCCAGAAGATCGTCGACTCCGGCGCTGACGTCGTGTTCTGCCAGAAGGGCATCGACGACATGGCCCAGCACTACCTCGCGAAGGAGGGCATCCTCGCGGTCCGTCGGACCAAGAAGTCCGACATGAAGTTCCTGAAGAACGTCGCGGGCGGCTCCATCGTCTCCGACCTCGACAGCCTCACGGACGCCGACCTCGGGACGGCGTCGGTCCGCCGCGACGACGAGGACGACCTGTTCTACGTCGAGGGCCTCGGCGACGAGCGCCACGGCGTCACGATGCTCCTCCGCGGCTCCACCGACCACGTGGTCGACGAACTCGAACGCGGCGTCGAGGACGCCCTCGACGTGGTGGCCACGACCGTTTCCGACGGCCGCGTCCTCGCGGGCGGCGGCGCCATCGAGGTCGAACTCGCCTCGCGCCTCCGCGACTACGCTGACTCCGTCTCCGGCCGCGAACAGCTCGCGGTCGAGGCGTTCGCGGACGCACTCGAACTCGTCCCCCGCGTCCTCGCCGAGAACGCCGGGCTGGACTCCATCGACACGCTCGTCGACCTGCGCTCGGCCCACGAGGACGGCGAGACCCACGCCGGGCTGAACGTCTTCACCGGCGAGGTCGAGGACACCTTCGAGGCGGGCATCGTCGAACCCGCTCACGCGAAGGAGCAGGCGATTTCCTCCGCACAGGAAGCCGCGAACCTCGTCCTCAAAATCGACGACATCATCGCCGCGGGCGACCTGAGCACCAGCGGCGGCGACGACGAGGGCGGCGCCCCCGCCGGCGGCATGGGCGGCATGGGCGGCATGGGCGGCGCGATGTGAAGTAGGGAACAACCCGACTCACACCCCGTTCCGACCTCGAATCGCCGCGCAACCGTCGGCCCGCAGGCCGAACCCGATTTTCTTTCGACGCCGACCCGAGAGCGACCGCTCCGTCACCTGTACAAAAAGCCGAGCGGCGCGGTTACTCGCTCTCCTCGTCGGTCGAGCAGGGCGGGAACCCCTCGACGCGGAGGAACAACTGCTTGCTCTCGGCGGCGAGGTCGTCCCAGTGGACCTCGCCGTCGGCGACGATGTTCTCCGGGTCGAGAGCGGGGTCGCGCAGGACGGTCAGTCCGGTGAACAGGGGGAGGCGCAGTTCGGGTTCGCCGCCCTCGACCTCACCTCCGTCCTCGGTCGGCATCTCCGTCGGGGTCGGCGTCCCGTACTCCGTCGACGTCTCCGTGGCGGTCTCCGTCGACGTCTCGGTCATCGTCGCCGTCGGCGTCTCCGTCTCGGTCGGCACTTCGGTCTCAGTTTCCGTCTCCTCGGGCGGCGCCGCGCAGGGGTCCGGGAGCGGTTCGTACCCCTCCGTGGTCCCCACGACGACGCGCATCACGTGGCCGAACGCCTCGTGCGGGCCGCAGTAGAGGTCGTACACGCCGGGTATCTCGAACGTGTACAGCCAGTACGCCCCGGCGTTCAGCACGGGCGACGAGAAGGGCGGGACGCCCTCGGGGACGCGGCGCATCTCGCCGCGGGCGGGGTGGTACGCCGTGATGGTGTGGTGCGGCGTCGTGTACGAGAACTTCACCGTGTCGCCGGGGTCGACGTACAGACCGCAGGGGTCGTAGTAGAACTCGGGTATCTCCCGTCCCTCGGCCGGCCGGACCAGCAACTCGACCTCGTGGTCGGGTTCGACGGGCGGGGTCACGTCCGGCGAGATGGACGCGTATCCGAACACCGGGTCGGCCGAGGGGGGTTGGTTCGTCCCGTCGTCGGTGTCGTCTTCGGCGTCCCCCTCGTACTCCTCGCCACCGTCCTCGTCGTCGGCCGCCGCGGCCATCCCCCACGCGCCGACGCCGCCGGCGGCGACGGCGCCGATACCAGCCGCGCGCACGAGGGTCCGGCGCCGGAGGGCGAACCCGTCCCGCGGGTCGGGCGTCGTCTCAGCGTCTGTCCGGCCGTCCGAGGCGGTGTCTGGATCTGACATCGAAGTACACATTACGGGGAGCGTAGAAAACCGCTTCTGCGTATTTCGGGAGTGTCAGACCGCCGAGACGCTCTAATTCGCAAAAATGAAAAGTGGTTGAAATTATTCCATGGTCTCTCGACCAGTTCGGTTCGGACAACCGGCGGCGGACGGGGATGTTCGAATATTATTTCAATTTTCGCTCTGTAAAGAGAAGTTATTCGAATATCTGGTTCGGTGTGGGAGTTCGTTCTGATTCACCATGAACTAAGTAATGTACCGCGGAACAGGACGGTAAGATGCAAACGCTGCTCTTGAACGGTGACGACGTCCACGAGAACGCGAACATGGGTGACCTCGTCCCCGCAATCGAGGAGGCGTTCGCCGCCTTCGAACGCGGCGACGCGCAGATGCCGCCGAAGTCCTACATCGACCTGCCGCAGTACAACGGCGACTTCCGGTCGATGCCGGCGTACATGGACGCCGGCGACTGGGACGCCGCGGGCATCAAGTGGGTGAACGTCCACCCCGACAACGACGACCGGTTCGACCTGCCCACCGTGATGGGAACGATGGTGTACTCCTCGCCGGAGACGGCGTTCCCCCTCGCGGTCATGGACGGCACCGAGTTGACGATGAAGCGGACGGGCGCGGCCGCCGCCGTCGCCACCGACCACCTCGCCGTCGAGGACGCGACGTCCCTCGGCATCGTCGGCGCGGGCGTCCAGTCGTACACGCAGTTGGAGGCCATCTCCACCGTCCGCGACATCCGAGAGGTCGTCGTCTCGGACCTCGACGAGGAACGCGTCGCGCGCTTTCTCGACGCCTTCGAGGACGAGTTCGACGTGCGGGCAGGGTCCGTCGAGGAGGCCGCCGCCTGCGACGTGCTCTCGACGGTGACGCCCGTCGAGAGCCCCATCGTCCCGCGCGAGGCCGTCGGCGAGCACACCCACATCAACGCGATGGGCGCGGACGCGGAGGGGAAACACGAACTCGCCGACGAGGTGCTCCTCGATTCGAAACTCGTCATCGACGACCACGAACAGACCACCCACTCGGGCGAGATAAACGTCCCCTACGGAGCGGGGACGCTCACCGACGAGGACATCTACGGCGCCATCGGCGAGATAGTCGTCGGGGAGAAGGCGGGCCGCACCGCCGAGGACGGCATCACCGTCTTCGACTCGACGGGCCTCGCGATTCAGGACGTGGCCGCGGCGCACGTCGTCTACGAACACGCCGACGAGAACGACAACGGCTACGAGTTCGACCTGCTCGGCCTCGCCGGTCGGGGTCGGAACGAGCGCTGAATCGGTCGGCTGTCTACGTCTCGTCCTCTTCGCTCTGTCCCCGCTGCGCCGCGAGGAACTCGAGCAGTTTCGTCAGGGCCCAGACGGCGAGGAAGAACGGGAGCAGGGGGAGAAACAGCGCGAGGAGGACCAGGAAGATGATCCAGCCCACGGAGTTCATTTCCCTGTCGGTGTGCGATTTGTACCCCGGCGTCACCGTCCGGTAGGCGCGTCGCAGTGCGCCCGGAGATTCTTCTTCGTCTGCCATGGTCGGACCAACGCCCGCCGGCACGAAAATACGTTCGCTCCGCGGCGCGTCGATGGCGGGCGAAAAGGAGACGAGCGGTTCGCGGCCACGACGGTCGGATCGCAAACCTAAGTTCCGGGGCGCCGTCCGAACCGATGACAGAGAGATGAGGGGACAGTTGGAACTGGTTCGCTCGCGGGTCGACGAGGTTCGGGTGTTCGCGTCCGCCAGAGAGCGGCGGCGATTCCTCGTCCACGCGGCGGCGGCCGCCCTCGTCCTCGTCGTCGCCGTCGCCCTCGCCCGACGGCACCTCGCGTTTCTGGCCGACCCGGGGGCGGTGCGCGCGTTCGTCCGCGGGTACGGCGTCTGGGGGCCGGCGGCGCTCGTCGCCCTGCAGGCGCTTCAGGTCGTCGTCGCCCCCCTCCCCGGGCAGGTGCTCGCCGTCGTCGCCGGCTACCTCTTCGGCGCCTGGTGGGGCACCGTCTACAGTCTGGTCGGGGTGACCCTCGGCAGCACCGTCGCCTTCTGGCTCTCGCGGCGGTTCGGCCGCGCGTACGTCGACCGGATGGTTCACGCCGACGCCCTCGCGCGGTTCGACGCCCTCGGCGACGGCTACGGACGGACGGTGCTGTTCGTCTTCTTTCTCTTCCCCGGCCTGCCGGACGACGTGCTCTGCTTCGCCGGCGGCCTCACCCGGATTCCGCTGTGGCAACTCGTCGTCATCGCCGCGGTCGGACGGGCGCCGGCGTTCTTCCTCGTCAACGTGGTCGGCGACTTCCTCGGGACCGAGCGATACTGGGCCGCAATCGCGCTGGTCGCCGCCGTCGTCGTCGTCTCCGCCGTCGGCTACCTGAACCGCGAGCGGTTGTTCGACCTGTCCGGCGGACCCGATGAATCGGAGGCGTCCGACGAGTCCGGCGAGGAGGAGTGAGTCGTTACTCGACTTCGAGTTCGACGGCCGGGCGGAACGGAATCGCCCGTTTGGTCGCCTCGGCGTCGTCGCCCTCGAGTCGAATCTCCACCGCGGCGTCGAACTCCCGCGAGAGGAACTCGGTCGCCGCCTCGTACGTCTCGTACTCGTCGAGTTCCGCGAGGGCGGTCACCTCCTCGTCGTCGTGGCCGCGGGCGAACTCCACGAGTTCGCCCACGAGGTCGTTGACCTCGTTTCCGCGTTCGCGCAGGTCGGGCTTTTGCATCACCGTTCCCATCACGGCGCCCTGGTCCGCCCCCTCCTCGGCGACGGCGGCGAACACCTCGCGCTTCCAGTCGGCGGCGACGGTGACGACGATTCGGTCGGGGTCGGCCTCGGGCACGTCCTCGTCGGCGTTCGCCAGCGACTGCTGGATGCCCTTGATGTCCTCGGTCAGCCGCGCTATCTGGGACTCGCTCGCCTCGACGGCGTCGCTCTCGACGGACTCGTCGGCCTCGGGCCACGGCGCGTCCTCGGCGGGCGTGCCGGTCAACCGCTCGTGGAGTTCGTTCGTCATGAACGGGACGAACGGCGCGAGGAGGCGCAGACGCGTCTCCAAGACCTCCCGGAGGGTCCACCGCGCGGCCGGGCGGTCGGTGTCGGTGCGGCGGCGGTACCAGCGCAGTTGCTCCTCGAAGTCGTAGAACGCCGCCTGACTGGCGCTTCTGGTTTCCGAGGACTCCATCGCTTCGGTCACTTTCCGAACCGTCGCCTGCAGTTTCGACAGGAGCCAGCGGTCCTCCTGCGCCAGTTCGGGTCGCTCCGCGGGTGCGTCCGACTCGATTATCTCGTCGGCGCGGTTCCAGAAGCGCTCCAGTTGGGTGCGGACCGACTCGACCTGGTCGTCCCGCCAGTCGTAGTCCTGCCACGGTTCCGCCGAGTTGAGTAGGAAGAAGCGCACCGTGTCGGCGCCGTAGTCGTCGATGGCGGCGCCGGGGAGGACGACGTGGCCCTTCGAGGAGGACATCTTCTCGCCCTCCAACAGCCCCATCCCCATGATGACGACGCCCTGCGGCCAGTTCGGCCGGTCGAACAGTTCGGCGTGGTGGAACAGGTAGAACGTCAGGTGGTTCGAGATGAGGTCGTTCGCCGAGAAGCGGTAGTCGACGGGGTACCAGTAGTCCCACTCCTCGCGCAGTTCGACCGCGCGTTCGGGCGCGTCGTCGACGGCCTCCGGTCCGTAGAAGAGCGTATCGAAGAACTCCCGGTCTAACTCCTCCACCGGCACGTCCCGCAGGCGGTGCGCGATGGTGTAGTAGGCCATGTAGATGGTGGAGTCCGACAGCGGTTCGATGACGAAGTCCTCGTCCCACGGCAGGCGGGTCCCCAGTCCGTAGTTGCGGATGCACGGCCACTCGTTCAACCAGTCGATGGTGTGGTCGTACTCCCCGCGGGTGTTCTCGGGGATGGCGTCCATCTCCGAGACCACCTCGTGGGCCTTCGCCTTCCAGTCCTCGTCGTCGTAGCGCAGGAACCACGTGTCCTGTTCGGCGACGACGACGTCGCCGCCGCACCGGCAGACGACGTCCTCGGAGAACTCCTGCATCGTCCCGAAGGCGCCCTCCTCGCGGTGGGCGTCGCGGAATCTCGTTCGCACGTCCTCGACGAGTTCGCCGGCGAACTCGCCGTAGTCGTCGTTCATGCGGCCCGCGTGGAACTCCTTGTTGTAGAGGTCCTTCGTCGCCTTCTCCAGGGCGGGGTCGTCGGAACTCGTGACGCCCGCCTCCTCGACGGCGGACCGCGCGGGAATCTCGCCGTAGCCCTCGACGGTCAGAATCGGAATCGGCTCGATGGCCGCCACGTCGGCCGGGTCGATGCCGTACTCCTCCATCCGGGCGTCGTCGTCCTTCGCCTCCTGAAGCGCCACGTAGTCGTCGGGCGAGTGCGCCGGAACCGACATCACGACGCCCGTCGCGTTCTCGGGGTCGACGAACTCCGCGGGCAGAACCAACACGTCGTCGCCCGTGACGGGGTTGGTGACGCGTTCGCCGACCAACTCGGCGCCGGTGACCTCCTCGCGGACCTCGACGTCGTGGGCCTGCAGGCGCAGTTTCTCGGCCGCCTTCGCCGAGACGAACCACTCCTCGCCGTCGACGTCGGCGTAGACGTAGTCGCCGTCGGGGTTGACGTAGGCGTTCGTCACGCCGCGGACCGTCTCGGGGCGCAGCGTCGCCATCGGGACGACGGTGTCGCCGCGGCCGAAGCGGACGAGCGTGTACTCCTGGAACTCGGCCTCTTCGCCTTCGAGCAGGTCGTGCGTGGTGACGGGTTGCTCCTCGTTCGTACAGTACTTGACCGGGTGGAGGCCCTTCTCCAGCAGTTCGCGCTCCCGCAGCGTCTCGTACTGCCACGTGATGAACTTCGAGTAGCGCTCGTCGTTCGTCGTGAACTCGCGGCGCCAGTCGACCGAGAGGCCGAGCGACTTCATCCCGCGCTTGTAGTGTTCCTCGATGAAGTAGCGGGCGAAGCCCATCGGCGTCTCCAGGTCGGTCAGCGTCTCCTCGGGGACGTTGTACGTGTCGCGCAGGACCGAGAGCTGCTTTTCCTCCCCTTTCTTCAGGCGCTCGACGGCGCCGATGATGGGCGTGCCGGTGACGTGCCACGCGATGGGGAACAGGACGTTGTCCCCCCGCTGTCGCCGGTATCGGGCGTACACGTCGGGGACGGTGTACGTCCGCGCGTGGCCGATGTGCATCCCGCCGCTGGGGTACGGGTAGGGCACCGTGATGAACGTCGGGTCCTCGTCGGCGTCCGAGGGGTCGGCCTCATACCGACCGGTCTCGGCCCACCGCTCCCGCCAGCGCTCCTCGAGTTCCTGCGGGTCGTATTCCATGTCTGTTGGGACAGGATGCGCGCATAAATTAACTCCTATACCCGACTTTCGGAGCCGTCGATTCGGACGCCGCGGCGACGCAGGAACAGTGAGTCGAGAGAGAAAACACCGCACGGGCGAAACGGCCGGCGTCGTCCGAGTCCGACCGGTAGGCGGGGCGGACGGTCGAACGACGCGGAGAAACGAAGCGAAGCGTCGAGACCCGGAGGCCTCAGCGGCGGCGGTACGTCTTCGAGGTGTGCGGGCCCGGTCGACCGCTCACTCGATGTCGATGTGACGGGAGTCCTCGCGGTCGATGGTCACCTTCGGGAGGGTGACGGTGAGGACGCCGTTCTTGTAGGAGGCGGAGGCGTCGTCGGCCGTCACGTCGCCGGGGAGGCGGAAGGTGCGGCGCATCGACTCGTGGCGCCGTTCGCGGCGGAGGTACTCGCCGTCGGCGTCACCGTCGGAGTCCGTCTCCGTCGCCGTCTCGCGGGAGGCGGAGATGGTCAGCGCGCGTTCGGTGATGGAGAGGTCGATGTCCTCCTTCTCGAACCCGGGCAGGTCGGCCACGACGACGAACTCGTCCTCGCCGTCGCGGACGTCGACTTCCATGCCCCGGGTCGAGGAACCGGTCCAGTGGGAGTCGTCGAACTGACGGCTCATCTCGTCGAACTGTCGGGACATTCGTTCGAACATCGATTCCATGTTTTCGAAGGGGTTGGAACGTCGCATCATTGGTAATTCACCGAGCGCTATAACGCCGTTCGAGGAGATAAATATCGCGGGACGCGAGACGACAGTTCGCACGGCAGGAGTCCCGAGCCGTCCGAATTAGTCGTTTGAACGAATCGAACCTCGGGCGTTCGCCGCCCGTTCAGATGACGTCGATATCCGTCGACTCGTCGTCCTCGTCGGCCGACTCCTTCGGGAGTGTGACGGTGAGGACGCCGTTGTTGTACGTGGCGGACGCCTCCTCCTCGACGACTTCCTCGGGGAGCGTCAGCGAGCGCTCGACGCTGCTTCGGGTTCGCTCGCGGCGGATGTACCGGTCGCCCGACTCCTCGTCGGCGGCGCTTCGCTCCGCGCTGATGGTCAGTTCGCGCCCGGACGCGGAGATGTCGATATCCTCCTTCTCGTAGCCGGGCAGGTCCGCGGTGACGACGATGGTGTCGTCCGTCTCGGAGACGTCCACCGAGACGTCCCGGAGCGAGGCGAGGCCGGACTCCTCGAACTCGCGTCCCATCCGCTTGAAGAACTGTTCTATCTCGTCGAAGGGGTTCTGACGCGTCATGATCGCGTTGGAGTTCGTCCCGTCCCGGCATCAAGGTTTTTGCGGGCGCGAGCGCGGTTCGACCGGCGTCCGTTCGCCGCCGCTCAGTAGAGGACGTGCTGTGTGTCGTACGAGCCGAGGCGCTTGACCCACCCGCGCGAGGCTATCTCCTCGACGGCGTCGAGCGCCTCCTGCGCGCGTTCCTCGTACAGTCCGGCCTCGAAGTCGACGTGGAACAGGTAGTCGCCGAGGCGGTTGCCGCTGGGGCGGGACTCGATGCGCGAGAGGTTGATGTTCCGCTCCGCGAACGCCTCGAGCAGTTCGAGCAGCAATCCGGGGTAGTTGGCGTTCGGGTAGACGACGACGGTGGACTTCCCGCCGGCGTCCGAGCGGGCGGACTCGGGCGCGATGACGAAAAACCGCGTCGCGTTCGAGGACTGGTCCTGGATGTCCTCCGCGACGACGGAGAGACCCTCGCCGGCGTTGTCGGGGTGGCCGATGCCGGCGATGGAGGAGTCCTCGCGGGCGCGTTCGACGCCGCGGGCCGTGCTGGCGACGGCCTCCAGTTTCACCTCGGGGTAGTTGGTCTCCAAGTAAGTTCGACACTGCGCGAGGGCCTGCGAGTGGGAGGCGACGACGGAGAATTCCTCGGACTGCGCGAGGAGGGCGTGTCTGATGGGCGTCACTATCTCGCGGGTGACGGCGATGTTCGCGGAGGCGATGGCGTCCAGCGTCTCCGTGACGCTGCCTTCGATGCTGTTCTCGATGGGGACGACGCCGCGTTCGTACTCGCCGGCGTCGACGGCGTCGACGATGGCGGACACCGACTCGCGGAACGCCACGTCGTCGGCGACGGCGCGCGCCGCGCGGTGCGAGTACGTCCCGGCCGGACCCAGCGTGACTGCCTGCATGGACCGACGTTCTCCAGCCCCCTGTAAAAGGCTCTCGGGTGTACTCGCGCCCGTCGCGCTTCCTCGCACGTCCCGTCGTCGTGGGGTATATCGTCTCGCCCCGTGTGGCGGGTACTCGTGAACCGAAGACGCTACCTCGCCGCCTGCGGCACCGGTCTCGCCGCCCTCGCGGGATGCAACGCGCCCGTCGTCGACGACGGGACGACGGACCCGAGCGCACAGATAGTGAACCCGGGATTCGAGTCGGGGCTCCGGGGGTGGCTGATCGGCCGCGACCTGCCGACGGACCCGAACACGGGCCTTCCGGTCGAATCGGCCGCGCGGGTCGTCGACGACCCCGTCGCCTCCGGCGACGCCGCCCTCCAGTTGTTCATCAACGGCCTGCAGGACGACGGCGTCATCTGGGCTCAGCAGGCCGCTCGTTTCGACGAAGTGGACACGCTCTCGGTGTCCGTCCACTCGCCCGAGGAGTCGTTCAACACCATCACCAGACTCGCCGTCTACGCCGGGCCGCGGCCCGAGCGGGGGTGGTTGCGCGAGGCCGACTTCGACACCGAACGGGCGATAGAGGACCGCGCGGGGTGGAACCGATACGAGTACGAGGTGGACGCCGAGGACGTCGGCATCGTCGCCGTCGGCGTCAGCGTCGTCTGGGAGACGGAAGTGGCGCGGGCGATAGACGACGTGACGCTGTCCTGACGGGGTCCTACCGCTCCGCGCAGAAGTCGACGAAGTTCCGGAGGATTCGGAGTCCGGTCTCGCCGGACTTCTCGGGGTGGAACTGCGTGCCGAACACGTTGCCCGCCTCGTTCGCGACGATGGCCGGGAACTCGACGCCGTAGTCGGTGGTCGCCACGACGGCGTCCGCGTTTTCGGGGACGGCGTAGTAGGAGTGGACGAAGTAGGCGTACTGTCCGTCCACGCCCTCGACGAGGGGGTGGTCACGCTCGACGTCCAGTTCGTTCCAGCCCATGTGCGGCACCTTCTGCCCCTCGTCGAAGCGGACGTTGCGTCCGGGTATCAGGTCGAGTCCCTCCACCTCGCCCTCGCCGGCGTGGGCGGCCTCCTCCGAGGAGGTCAGAAGCATCTGCATCCCGAGGCAGATGCCGAAAATCGGCTGACCGCGGTCGGCCGCCTCGGCGAGGGCCTCGCGGAACGGGCCCGCGTTCTCCATCCCCTCGGAGAACGCCCCGACTCCCGGGAGGACGATTCCGTCGGCGTCGGCGAACGTCTCGGGGTCGTCCGAGACGGTCACGTCCGCGCCCGCGCGTTCGAGGCCGCGCCGCGCGCTCCGGAGGTTGCCGAGGCCGTAGTCGACCATGACCACAGAGGCCACCGTCTCGCGCGTCTCGGCCGTCGTCGTGCTCATATCGGAGATGGGAGGAGGGCGGTCAAGTGGCTTTCCCTCGGGGTAGATTCGGCCGCCGGGGCGTTCGCCGTCGGGCGTCTCCCGGTGCTCGCCGCTCGGATAGTCGCTCCGAAAACGGGGTTCGGCGCGGTCGCACACCTACAGGAGCATCGCTGCACGTGGCGTCCGGCCGCATCAAGATCGAAGATGGGGATGCGGACGCCGCTCCGGACCGGGTTCAGAACGGCGGCGAGTAATCCCGGTACTCCTCCATCGACTCCATCTCGGCCGTCTTCGTCGGCATGACCGCCGCCCGCGGGCCGCCCGCGCGGACCACTTTCACCGACGAGACGCCGTCCATCTCGTCGGGCAGGCGGTGCTCGATGGCGTTCATCGTCATCGGGGCGATGCCGCACCCCGAGCAGGCGCCGCCGATGGCGACTGTCACCTCGCCCGTCTCGTCGTCGACGTCCTGCACCTCGAAGAACCCGCCGTGCTCCTGTATCTGCGGGACGTTGTTGCTCAGGTAGTTCCGCGTTCGTCGTTCGAGGCCTTCGGCGCTCATATCTCGACATACGTTAACATATGTTATATCAATTGCCGTTTCGGGGGGCCGAACAACGGCGTTCGGGGGAAATCAGAGAAAACAGCGAGAACGCAGAACTCAGAAGTCGCCGAGGCTGGACTGGCCGTCGCCGCCGTCGGCGAGGCCCGAGAGGTCGGCCGCCTTCGCGACGGCGTCGAAGAACGTCTCCTTCTGGCTCCCGTCGTACAGCGTCGCGGCCGGGTGGACGCAGACGAGGGTGCGCTGGGAGCGGTCGCCGAGGCGCACGTCCGCCACGTCGCCCGCCTCCTTCGTCACCGCGACGGAGCGGTCGAGCAGGTGTTCGGAGGGCACCTTCCCGAGGGTGACGACGAGGTCCGGGTCGACGAGTTCGAGTTCTCGTTCGAGGTAGCCGCGGCAGTTGCCCAGTTCCTCCTTCGTCGGGTCGCGGTTCTCCGGCGGCCGACACCGGACGCAGTTCGTGATGCGCACGTCGGCGCGGGCCAACCCCACCTCGCGGAGGGCGTCGTCGAGGACGCTCCCCGACCGGCCGACGAACGGTTCGCCCTCCTCGTCCTCGTTCGCGCCGGGCGCCTCGCCGAGGAACAGGAGGTCCGCCTCGTCGGGGCCGACGCCGTTGACGATTCGGCTCCGGGACTCGACGAGGGCGGGGCACCGCTCGCACTCGCGGACGCAGAGGCCGTCCATCGCGTCGTCGCTCATACCGGAGGGGCGGGCCGGGGCGACTTAGCGGCGGCGGTCGGTCGGCGCGCCTCGCTCGTCTCTCCCTACCGCTCTCCCTCGCGCCACCGCCGGCCGGACCGGGCGAGGAGGCGCGCCACGCGGAGGGGTTCGGGGCGTCCGCTCCCCTCGGGCGTGTACGCGCGGACGGCGCGCGCCGCCGCCTCGTCGCCGACGCCGACGGCGCGGACGAACACGGTGTCGTCGCCGACGTCGACGGGTCGCCGCGGCGGCAGCGACTCGTACGTCGCGAGGCGGGCGTCGAGTGCGTCGCCGGAGAACTGCTCGCGAAGCGCCGACGCCAGCCCCGAACTCCCCTCGAAGGAGACCGAGAGAACGGGTCGCTCGACGGCGTCGGCGAGTCGTTCGAGGTCGACGAGGTTGAACCACGCGGGTGCGACGCCCGCGACGAACAGCAAGCGCACGTCCTCGCGGCCGAGGTCCGAGAACAGTCGGCGTATCGCGTCCGTCGCGTCCGTTCCGCCGACGGCGCAGGTATCGAAGGCGGCGCCGTCGACGACGCGGTCCGCGCGGACGACCGCACCGCACAGCACGCTCTCCGCGTCGGGACGGGCGCTCGCGTCGGATCGTCGGTCCGCGTACGACTCCGCGACGCCGAGCGCCCGCGTTCCCGGCTTCGGCGTCGGCGTCACGACGGGTCGTCAGTCGTCCTTGATCTCTTTGAGGCGGTCCAGCAGTTCGTCGTTCGACGCGCCGTTCTCGAAGTTCACCTCACCCTTGTGGTCGCTCTCCGAGGTCGCAACGCCGTCGTTCTCGTCGAGATCTTGGTCGTAGTCCTGACTCTCTTGTTCTGACTCGTCGTAGCTCCCAAATCCCATACACTCTCACATAGCGGGTTCGGACGGAAAAGTGATACGCTAATTCGGATTATATTCGTCCTACGAACGTAAGAAAGATACGATTCTGCCCGATTCGTGGGGTTCGACCGCCCGGTGCGTTGCCGACTCGGGGGACTTTTTCCCGTCGCGGAGCACACCGGACGTATGGAGATATTCACGGTGACCGAGGGGGCCGAGCAGTTCACCTGCAACGCGTACCTCGTGGTCGGCGACCGGAACGTGCTCGTCGACGCCGGCGCGATGCCCGGCGTCGAGGACGTCGTCGCGGAGTACGTCGACGAACTGGACGCCGTCGTCCTCACCCACCAGCACACCGACCACGTCGCGGAACTCGACGCCGTGTTGGACCGGTTCGACGCCGACCTGTACGCCTACGCGGAGCATCCGCGCCGCGACGGCGCCCTCGAAGACGGCGACGAGGTGACGATGGGCGAGGAGACGTTCGAGGTGGTGTACACGCCGGGACACGCCTCCGACCACGTCTCGTTCGCGAGCGAGACGCGCCTGTTCAGCGGCGACGTGGTGGTGTACAACGACGGCGCGTTCGACGACGGCAGTTTCGGCCGCACGGACATGTCCGGTCAGTCGCGCGAGCGACTCATCGAGAGCCTGAACTCGCTTCTCGAACGGACGCCCGAATCCGTCGCGGAACTGTACGCGGGCCACGGCGACGTGTTCCGAAACGAACCGGAGGGCGACACGGTGCGCGAGGTGATACGGCGGGCGCTGACGCGCGCCGAGCGTCGCGAACCGAAGTATCCCGAGGAGTAGCGGAGCGGCGAGGCCGCCCGATTACGCGGCGCGGCGTTCCTTCGACTTCGGGCGGAGGTTCTTGTAGCCGCACTTGCGACAACTGTCCGCTCGCGGCGGGTTCCGCGCGTTACAGCGCATGCAGACCTGTTTCTCGAGCGTTCGCTTCGTCGCGGCTTCGTTGCTGGGCATACGGGACGTTTCCCCAGCCGTCCGTATAACGCTTGCGAGACGGTGAACGGCGGTACCGGCGCCGTCGCTCCGGAGGGAGCGGAACCGTCGGAAAGAGCCGCGTCGCCGTTCAGGCGCCCGCCTTCTGCAGCGCCGACTCGATGTCTTCGCGCTGAGTGACGCCGACGAAGCGGTCCACGATGCCGTCGTCGTTCTCGACGATGAGCGTCGGGAGCGAGCGCACCTGGTACTCGTTGGCCACGTCCTGTTCGTCGTCCACGTCGACTTTCTCGAACTCGACGTCCGCGTAGTCGGCCTCTAACTCCTCCAGGATGGGGTCCTGCGTCTTACACGGGCCGCACCAATCGGCGTAGAAATCCTTGAGTCGAACGGTCATGGTGTCCGCCGTGTGATAACCTGTCCCCGCGCATAAGGGTTTCTCAACCCCGCCGGGTTCGCGCGGAGTCGAAACGTTTAGGCCGGGGGCACTCACAGAAGGTGACATGAGCAGCGGACAGAACAGCGGCGGCTTGATGTCTAGTGCGGGTCTCGTTCGGTACTTCGACGCGGAGGACCGCAACGCCATCCGCATCGACCCCAAGACCATCGTCGCCTTCGGCCTCCTCTTCGGCGTCCTCGTCATCGTCCTGAACTCGGTCGCCTTCTGAGGACGGGTCCTCCCGAACGCTCGGTTTTTCACCCCGGCCCACCGACGGGTACGTATGCTACGCGCAGGCGTCGTCGCCGTTCAGGGCGACGTGTCCGAACACGCCGAGGCCATCCGCCGCGCGGCGGCCGCCCACGGCGAGGAGGTCGAAGTGGTCGAGATTCGCCAGTCGGGCCACGTCCCCGACTGTGACGTGCTTCTCGTCCCCGGCGGCGAGTCGACGGCCATCTCCCGCCTCCTGAGGGGCGAGGGTATCGACGCGGAGATACGCGAACACGTCGCCGCCGGAAAGCCCGTGCTGGCGACGTGCGCCGGCCTCATCGTGGCGTCCACGGACGCGAAGGACGAACGGGTCGAGACGCTCGACCTGATAGACGTGACCGTCGACCGCAACGCGTTCGGCCGGCAGGTCGACAGCTTCGAAGCACCGCTCGATATCACCGGCATGGACGACCCGTTCCCGGCGGTGTTCATCCGCGCGCCCCTCATCGACGAGGTGGGCGAGGGCGTCGAGGTGCTGGCCGAGTGGGAGGGGACGCCCGTCGCCGTCCGGCAGGGTCCGGTCGTCGGCACCTCCTTTCACCCCGAGTTGACCACCGACAGTCGCCTGCACGACTTGGCGTTCTTCGACCGCGTGGAGGCCGACGCCGCCGACTGAGGCCGCGCCGGGTGCCGGCCCGTCGAGGAGGCGAACCCGCGACCGAACCGGGCGTGTTTTGGCCCGCCTCGTTCGAGAGGGCGGTATGGACGCCGACACGCCCGACGACGAGGTGCTGGACGAACTGTTCTCGACCGTCGAGTCGCGGAAGGCGGAGTTGCCCGAGGACTCCTACACGACGACGCTGTTCACCCACGAGAAGGGCGAGAACTACGTGTTGGAGAAGATCGGCGAGGAGGCGACCGAGACGATTCTGGCCGCCAAGGACGACGACCGCGAGGAGTTGCTGGCCGAGAGCGCCGATTTGGTGTATCACCTCCTCGTCCTCCTCTCGATGAAGGGCGCCTCGCTCGACGACCTGCGCGCGGAACTGCGCGAGCGGTTCTGAGCGGGGACGGCGCGGACCGGCGGCACAAGAGCTTTGCCGACGTGTCTGTCATCCGAACCTATGCCGCCCTCCAGACGCGCGACGCTCGGACTGCTCGGAAGCGCGACGGTCGCCCTCCTCGCCGGGTGCACCGCCGGAAGCGGCGGAACCGACGCGGCGGTGACCTCCGAGTCGGGGGCGGAGACGGACTCGGAGCCGTCGGGGACGACCGACGCGTCCGAAACGGCCGGCGCGCCCGCGTCCGTGGAGATGCGACTCGTCGGTCCCGAGACGGAGCAGGTGCTGTTCACCGGCGAGGACGTGGCGCGCGTCGGCGAGGCGCAGCGCTATCAGACGTCGTACGGCCTCCCGATAACGCTCGACGACGACGCGACGGAGCGCATCAGCGACACGGTGAGCGCGGCCGGGGTCGACGAGAACCCCGAGGAGTTCGAGTTCGTCCTGCGGCGCGGCGGCGAGGAGGCGAACCGGTTCGGTATCGCGCAGGACCTCGCGACGGCTATGGCCGAAGGCGAGTGGGACGGGGAGTTCGTCCTGACGACGGAGGACGAGGCGGCGGCCGAGAGTCTCCGGGAGACGCTCCGGTCGGAGTAGCGGCGTCGACCGCCGTTTCCGGCCGAGAACGCCCGATTGCAAAGCGCCAAGGACGTGCGCTCACGACAGCGTACCCGTCCGTGAACGCCCCACGAATCCGGCCGTCGTCTGCTCTCTCCGCCCGCGGCCGACCGTCCGACCGTCGGAGCCCCGCCGCGTGAGTCGGCTGTTCGGCGGCGACGAACCGTCCACGGAGTTCGTCGCCGGCAGCCTCATCGCCGGCGTGTTCTTCGGCGGCGTCGGCGCCGGCGTCGCCTTCCCGACGCTGCCGACGCTCGGACCCATCCTCGGAATCTCGCCGTTTCTGGTCGGTCTCATCCTCTCGACGAACCGGTTCACCCGACTGGTGATGAACACGCCCGCCGGGCAGGTGCTCGACACGATGGGGACGCGCCGGCCGATGATAGCCGGGTTCCTCGTCCAAGGGTTGGCGCCGTTCGGCTACGTCCTCGGACTCGACCCCGGTCCGCTCCCCCTCGACAGCGCCACGGTGTTCCTGCTGTCGCGCGCCTGCTGGGGTCTCGGGTCGGCGTTCGTGTTCGTCGGCGCGTTCAGCACCATCACGCACGTCACGACGGCCGAAAACAGAGGAAGATGGGTCGGCTACATGCGCGGCGGACAGAGCCTCGGCTTCCCCGCCGGATTGGTCGTCGGCGGACTCGTCACCGACGCGTTCGGCTACGCGACGGCGTTCGTCGTCGCCGGTTGCGCGGGCCTGTTCGCCGCCCTCGTCGCCGTCTCCGTCCTGCCGGACGTTCACACCGACGTCGGCGCGTCGAGTTCGCTGCGCGACGTGCCGCGGTTGGTCGCCGCCGACGCGCGCATCTTCACCGTCGGCGCCGTCAACTTCACCGTCCGCTTCCTGTTCGCGGGCGTCCTGCTCTCGACGGCGGTGCTGTACGCGCGGGCGAACGACATCACCATCGGCCTGCTGTCGGAGACGGGCGTCAGCGGCGTCGTGATGGCCGTCGGCGTCGTCGCCTCCAGCGTCACGACGCTCGTCGTCGGGCGCTACTCCGACCGCCTGTCGAACCGCGCGGCGCTGACGCTGCCCGCTCTGGGCGTGCTCGCCGCCGGGTACGCACTGTTGGCCCTCGTGCCGACGCTCCCGTCGGCGCTGGCGGGCGTCGCCCTCATCGGCGTCGGCGTCGGCGGGTCGAACCCGCCGCTGCTCGCCTACCTCGGCGACCTCAGCCCCGCGGACGACGTGGGGAAACTCGGCGGCGTCTACAACGTGTTCGGCGACACGGGGTCGACGCTCGGTCCCCTCGTCGCCGTCCCGATGGCGGAAATCGTCGGCTTCCGCGTCGAGTACCTCGCCTGCGTCGCCCTCGTCGTCCTCGTCGGGATGCTCGCCGCGCGGACGCTGTACGGCGAGGGGGCGACGGCGCCGCGCTCGGAGCTGTGAGGAGAGACCGACTCAGCGGAACTGAATCCCGAGGTCGTGCATCCCCTCGTTGTTCTGCGCGACGTTGATGAGAAGCGGCGTCACCGACTCCACCTCCGCGGCGTTGGAGATGCCGCCGGCGTCGAGGGCGCGGAGGCCGTCGATGTCCTCGGCGAGTCGCCACACGATGTCCTTGGCGTCGTAGTCGTCGGCGACCAGCAGCGTGTCGATGTCCAACTCGGCGTCGAGGTTGGCGAGGCGGCCCGCCGCGAGGTTGTGGAACGCGCCGACGACGGGGACGCCGTCGGGGGCGGCGTCGTCGACCAACTGCGTGACGCTGCCGACGTTCGGCGGGTGGTAGTGGAAGCCGTCGTCCTCGCGCTTGATGCCGGCGGCGGGCGTGACGAGGATGTCCTCGCCGTCGAGTCCGTCGGCGACGGCGTCGACCGTATCGGAGACGTGGTACGGCGGCACCGCGAGGACGACGACGCTGGCGCGGTCGGCCGCCATCTCGTTGGTGAAGCCGTTGACCTTCACCTCACGGCCGCGGCTCTCGAGTTCGGTCTCGTACTCGTCGGCCTTCGCCCGCGCTTTCTCGGGGTCGCGCGACCCGACGACGACCTCGTGGTCGGTGTGGTAGGCCCAGCGCAGGGCGAGTCCCTCGCCGATGTCGCCGGTCCCACCGAGGAGTGCGATTCGCATGCTACCGCGTGCGGCCGGCGGGGGGTAAAGCGTTGCGTGACCGCGAACGCCTGCCGCGGTCGGGGACGCGGGTGCGGCCGGTCACGCGTCCGCGAACTCCGGGCCGTAGGTGACGAGAAAGGCGATGAGCGGCGCGACGACGAGCGTCCCCAGGAGAACGTACTGTCTGAACCCCGCCGACGCCGGCAGGATGACCCAAACGCCGAGGCCGAGGAAGTCGACGAGCAGCATCACCGTGAGGAACCGCGAGAGGTGTTGCAGGGTGTCTCTCACGGGGCGACACCTCCGCTTCCCCACCGACGGGGATTCAGCCGCGTCGACGCGTAGTGGGCCGCCACCCACCCGCCCGCGAACCCGGCCACCCGTCCCACCAAGCCGTCGAACCCGACGGCCGCGAGGCCGAACTGGAGGGCGGTGGCGGCGAGGAGGAAGGCGACGAACCGGACGCTCATGTCGCCCGCCTCGGCCGTCGGCGACTCGGAGAACGCGAAGACGCGGAACGCGACGGCGGCCGAGGCGGCGAAGACGACGGCCGCGAGGGCGAACGCGACGAGGCCCGTCGGGTCCGGAGCGAAGAGGAGCGCCGTCGTGGTCCCGACGAACAGGCCGAACAGGACGGACCAGACGAGTCGTTCGAGTCGGAGCGCGTCCATGGGGTGCGATTTCGAGCGCGGGCGACCTAAGCGTGTTCCTCGACCGCCGAGCGTCGCCGAGGGAGTCACGACGAGAGCGGACCGTCGTCGCGGCGGGAGGCGACGAGTCGGGTAGCGACCCGGCCGCCCACCCAGTAGCCGACGGCGATGGAGACGAACGTCGCGACGGTGCCGCCGACTCCGACGAAGTTCAGTACCGCGTGGAGTCCGAGGACGGTGCCGCCGACCGCCGCGAACCACACGGTCGAATCGCCCGGCCGGTCCGTCTCCGACTCGGCGAATGCGAGGGCGCGAGCGACCAGGAGGGAGGTGACGAGGAATCCCAGCGCGGCGAGCGCGAGGTACACCGGCCCCGAAGCGTCGGGCGTGAGACGGAGAGCCAGCGGAACGCCGAGCCAGTAGCCGAAGGCGGCGGACCAGACGAGGCGTTCGAGTCGGTGCGCGTCCACGCGAGAGAGTCTGTGCGCCGTCGACTAAACCTATTCGTCGTCCGACAGGAGTTCGGGCAGGTCGTTCACCGAGTCGAGGACGGCCGACGCGCCCGCGGACTCGAACTTCTCGCGGCCCGCCTCACCCGTCAGACCGCCGGTGAGGACGCCGATTCCTCGATAGGTCCGCGACCCGTCCTCCTCGGCGGCGTTGACCGCCGTCCGCACGTCGTCGAGCGTGTCGCCCACGAAGGCGACGGTGTCGGCGTCCAGACGCTCGGCGAGCGTCACGAGCGCGCGGGGGTGGGGTTTCCCCTCCTCCCAGTCGTCCATCGTGAACCGGTGGTCCTCGGGGACGGCGAGGTGCGCCCGCGAGAGGGCGATGTCGGCCTCGGCGGCCGGGCGGCCGGTGAGGACGCCGACGCGGTGCCGCGAGGTGAGGTAGTCCAGGGTCTCTTCTGTCACCAAGACGGGTTCGTCGTGGATGTAGCCCGGCGCCTCGAACGGCGGGTCGCCGCCCTCTAACTCCCGGAAGAGGTCCGCGCCGAGGTAGAGCGCTTGGAAGACGCTTCGGAGCCGTTCGGGGTCCCACGCCTCGCGGACCGCGTCGTGGTCGGCGGCGGAGAGGTGGTCCTCGGCGACGGCTTCGGCGGCCGACAGGCCGCCGCCCCGTTCGGCGATTCGGTCGGTGAACGCGGCGATATCGAGCGGTTCGCGGTCGTCCGCGAGGACGTACAGCGCGGCGGCGTACGTCAGTTCCCAGTCGTTGTTGAAGCCGCCGGCGTCCTTGAACAGTTGAACCTCCGAGCGGTCGACGGTCCGGTCGTACAGGCGCGCGACGGACTCCACGATGGCGCGCCGGTAGGAGTCGGCCACGTCGACAAGGACGCCGTCCACGTCGAGGACGACTGCGTCTGCGTGCATACCGGGAGACGGCGGCACGGCACCGTTAGCGTTGTCCTTCGGAGCGGCGACCCGCGGGGCCGCGGCGGTCGGACGGGGTCCCGGACGCCGCGACGACGTACAGCGTCTCCCTCCCGCCGGCCAACGACTCGGACTCGCAGGGGACCGTCGGGGAGTCGAAGCCGAGCGTCGTGAAGAGGAAGTCGGCGCCGACGGCGGCGGCCACGTCGCGGACCGGGCGGTGGAGTTCCCCGGGGAGGTTCAGCGCGTAGACGGCGTCGGAACGATACGCGTCGCCGGGGTCGGCGCGTTCGCTCGCGGCCACCACGTCGTCCTCGACGAAGCGGAGTTCCGAGGGGAGGTCGACGGCGCGAACGTCCGTGACGGTCACGTCCCGTCCGGCGTCTCGGAGCGCCAAGGCGACCGCCGGGCGCCGACCCACGCCGACCTCTGTCAGCGCCTTGTAACGTCCGAGACGCGAAGCGAGAGCCGCCGTAATTTCGGATTCCACGGCGGGATATTTATGGCACCGCCCCGCTTAACAACTTTCATGCTTGTCGACATCGTGCCCATCGGGGACCTTCCCGCGCAGGTCAAGCGCGAGGCATCTGCGGCCCTCCGCGGCGTCTACGACTGCGACGTCACGGTTCACAACGAGCAGTCGATTCCCGAGGGCGCGTTCGACCGCGGGCGCAACCAGTACCGTGCCGAGCAGTTCATCGAGCTCGCGAGTCGGGTCGGCAGCGGCGAGAAGAACATCGGTATCACCGCCCAGGACCTCTACTACCGCCGGCGGAACTACGTCTTCGGTCTCGCCTACCTCAACGGCAACGGCTCCGTCATCTCCACGTACCGCCTCCAGACCTCTTCGGACGGCGGAATCACGACCAAGCCCCAATCGGAAGTGTTCGCCGACCGCGTCCGCAAGGAAGTCGTCCACGAAATCGGCCACACGCTCGGTCTGGAGCACTGCGACAACTCGAAGTGCGTGATGTCGTTCTCCCCCACGGTCCGCGAAGTCGACGTCAAAGAGGAGAACCTCTGTGGCACCTGCAGTCGGCTGGTCCACTGAGAGCGAGGACACGATTCGAACTCGGCTACGATTCATCGAATGCTCGAACTCGACGGCGGCGCCGGCGGCGGCCAGCAGGTCAGGACCGCCCTCTCCTTGGCCGCCGTCGAGGGGCGGTCGATACGCGTCGAGAACGTCCGCGCCGAGCGACCGGACCCCGGGCTGAAAGCCCAGCACGTCGCCGCTATCGAGGCCGTGGCGGCGGCGACGGAGGCGACCGTCGAGGGCGTCGAAGAGGGCGGCGACGCCTTCACCTTCGAACCGACCGCGCCGCCCGGCGGCGAGTTCGCCGTCGACGTGGGGACGGCCGGGAGCGCGACCCTCGTCTGCGACGCCCTCCTGCCCCTCGCCGTCGCCCTCGACGAACCGCTGTCGGTCCGGATTCGCGGCGGCACGGACGTGAAGTGGTCGCCGCCGGCGGACTACCTCCTGCACGCGAAACTGCCGCTTCTGCGCGGTCTCGGCGTCGACGCCGACGTCGCGGTCGAGCGCCGCGGCTTCTACCCGACGGGCGGCGGAACGCTCTCTTTGACGCTCCGACCGTCGACGCTCTCGGCGGTCGACCTCCGGGAGCGCGGCCCGGTGGAGGGGCTCTCGGCCCGCGCCGTCGCCTCCGACTCCCTCGAATCCGCGTCGGTGGCCGAGCGCATGTGCGAGACCGTCGACGACCGGACCGCGGTGCCGACGGAGACGGCCGCGGCGTACGCCGAGACGTCGTCGCCGGGGGCCGTCCTCACCCTCGTCGCCGACTGCTGTGACTCGCGGGCGGGGTTCGGCGTCCTCGGGGAGCGCGGCGTCCCGAGCGAATCGGTGGCCGAACGGGCCGTCGAGGCGTTCCGCGAGTGGCGGGCGACGGGCGCGGCGGTGGACGAGCACCTCGGCGACCAACTGCTCCCGTGGGTCGCCCTCGCCGGCGGCGCGGTGCGGACGCCGCGCGTCACCGACCACGTGCGGACGAACGCCGCGGTGATACGGGCGTTCGGCTACGAACTGGAGATAACGGAGACGGACCGGGGCGCGGTGGCGTCCGCGCCGCTGGAGCGGTAGCGGGCGTCTCGAAAAGTCGGAGCCGTCGGAGTCGTCGGACCGCCCGAATCAGGCGTCGATGCGGCGGCCGAAGACCTTGAGCAGAACCTGCGCGACGGTTCCGAGTTTCGTCGACCTGCTCGACACGAGGGCGACGCCGACGAGGAGCAGCGCCCGCTTGGGCTTCTTCTTGAGGAGCGCCATCGCCGCCTGAACGAGCGGGATGACGACGCCGAGTTGGCGGGACCGCTTCGAACCGAGGAACTGCTTCAGCACTTGCTGTTTCATGTACTCCGTATCGAGCGCCAACCCCGTTAACGTTTGAGGCCGAATCGGCGAATCGGACGGGAGAACGGGCGGCGCCTCGGGCGTCCGTTACTCCGAGGAGTAGTAGTACTCGCCCGAGCGCTTCTGCTTGCTGTCGAGTTGCGAGCCCGGCTTGTTGATGCGGGGCCGTTGGGTGCGCTCGTCGCGGCGGAACGTGATGTCGAGGTCCGAGAGGAAGTCGTTCATCCCGGCGCGCATCTCCTGGGGCGTCCCGGCGTGCCCGTGCTCCGAGGGTTCGCCGTCGAACACCATCAGGCGGTCCGCCAGGAGGTCGATCATGTAGATGTCGTGGTCGATGACCATCACCGTCGCGTCGTGGTTCTCCGCGTAGCGGCGGATGGCCGTCGTCGCCTGCACTCGCTGTTCGACGTCGAGGTGGGCCGACGGTTCGTCGAGCACGTACAGGTCGGCGTCCTCCGAGAGGCAGGCCGCGATGGCGACTCGCTGGCGCTCCCCGCCCGAGAGGTCGTCGAGGTTGCGCTCCATGATGCGGCCGAGTTGGAGCGGGTTGGCGACTTCGGTCTTCCAGTAGGAGGTGCCGAAGTCCTCGGTGATAGAGGAGAGGAACGCGTCGACGCGCATCGGCTGGTCGATGTCGATGTACTGCGGTTTGTACGCGATGTCGAGGCGGAAGTCGAGTTCGCCCTCGTCGGGTTCGAGCGACCCCGCGAACATCTGGGCTAAGGTGGACTTCCCGATGCCGTTCGGGCCGACGATGCCGAGCACCTCCGACTGGTAGATGGTGCCGCCCTCGACGTCGAGGGAGAACTCCCCGTCGCCGTAGGACTTCGAGAGGTCCGGGTAGTCGACGAGGGGGGCGCTCTTGGTCGTCTCGCGCGGCGCGTGCTCGTGGAACTGTATCTCGTCGGGCCGGATGCGCATGTTCTCGTTCGAGAGGTACCCCTTGAGATACTCGTTGATGCCGTTTCTGACCGACTTGGGGTCCGTGACGACGCCGTAGGCGCCGGGTTCGCCGTAGGCGATGTGGAGCGTGTCGGCGAGGAGGTCCAAGATGGCGAGGTCGTGTTCGACGGCGAGGACGGCCTTGTCCTCCTCCTCGGCGAGTTCGCGGATGAGTCGCGCCGCGGTGACGCGCTGACCGATGTCGAGGTACGGCGTTATCTCGTCGAGGAAGTAGAAGTCCCGGTCGCGGGCCAGCGTCGCCGCGAGGGCGACGCGCTGGAGCTCTCCTCCAGAAAGGGTGTCGAGCGGTTGGTCGACGACGGGGGCGATGCCGAGTCGCTCGACGTACTCGTCGAGTTTGCCTCGCTCGTCGGTCGCCGCCAGCAGTTCGCTCGTGACGCCGTCGAACTGCTTGGGAATCTGGTCGACGTACTGCGGCTTGCGCGCGATGGTGACTTTCTCCTCGCGGACGCGTTCGATGTAGTTCTGAAGCTCCGTTCCGCGATACCGTTCGAGGACGGCCTCCCACGTCGCCTCGTCGTCGTAGTTGCCGAGGTTCGGCACCATCTCGCCCGCCAGGGCGCGGACGGCCGTCGTCTTCCCGATACCGTTCGGGCCGAGGATGCCCGTCACCGCGCCCGACTCGGGCACGGGAAGACCGTAGAGGGCGAAGGCGTTCTCGCCGTAGCGGTGGACCGGGTCCTCCTGCAACTCTGTCGGGAGGTTGATAATCTCGATGGCGTCGAACGGACATTTCTCGACGCAGATGCCGCAGGTCTCGCCGAGGCAGACCTCCTCGGAGATGCGTATCTGGTCGGGGCCGCCGTCGTACGGTTCGTCCTCCTCGTAGTGCTCCCCGCGCGTGACGATGCACTCCTTGCCCGTCCGGTTCGGCGGGCAGTAGTTGGCGCACTCGTAGCTACAGCGGTCGGGCTGACACCGGTCGAGGTCGACGACCGCGATGCTGTCGTCCGCCATGGATTACAGTGCCGCTCCGGAGGTCAGCAGGATGCCGAACGAGATGAACCACAGCGTGAACGTCATGAAGCCGATGTAGAGGTAGTCCTTCGCGCCGAAGTCGGAGACGTCGACGCCGACGACCTTCAGGACGGGAAACTGCGCGAGGATGGCCGCCCCCAGCACGGCCAACGCCTGCTGGTTCGTCGCCGCCTCGGAGACGGGGACCGACCCCAATCCGACGAGCGCGCCCGACGCGAGCGCCGCCGCGACGCCGGCGAGGCAGGCGAGCGTGGTGACCGTGACCCCCCGCATGTGACCCGAGAGGCCCGTCTGCGTTTCCGTTGCCATGGGTACGACTCCGATACCCGGCGTCAAAAGGCGTTCGTTCCCGCACGCGGGCGGCGCGCCGCGCCGCGACACCTAGCGAACCGGGACCGTTCGACCGTGCCCGTCCACGAAGGTTTATGCCGATTGGACGTTTCGATTCGTAACGATGGCTGAGGCAGAACAAGAACAGGAGAGTCTCGACGACCTCCCTCCGAGTGCGAAGTTAGTTTTCAAAGTACTCGAATACAACGGCCCGCTCACGCAGAAGGGAATCGTCCAGGAGTCGATGCTGTCGGCCCGGACGGTTCGCTACGCGCTCGAACGGCTGGAGGGAATCGGCGTCGTCGACGAGGACGTCTACTTCGCGGACGCACGGCAGAATCTCTACCAACTCACCGACGCGGCCCCGAAGCGGCCCTCGGAGGGCGACGCCGACGAGGCGGAAGCCTGCTGCGCGGAATAGCTCCGTCACGACGTCACCGGCTCACCCCACGGCGCGCACCGACACACGACCACTCCGCGACGACGTGGAAACCGATCTTCTCCCTTTCCGCCCGGCGAGCGACGGCGCTCGGCGCGGCGAAGCGGAGTGAGGACGCTCCTCAGCGACGGGTCGTTCCCGAGCGACGAACGGACCACAGTTGCCACCCCGATGCGAGAGCGACCAGCGAGAAACCGACGAGAGCGACGAGCGCCCAGGCACCGCCCTCGCCGAGGAAGAGCCTGTACGCCTGCGCAATCGCCGCGACACCGACCGCGGCGGCGACGAGTAGCAGTCGGCGGGGTGACTCGCTCGACATCGTACTCCGGCCCACGACCGCCGCCTGTTTGTATCACACGCTTTAGGTGTGGCTACCACTCTGAGTGTGTGACTACCACGCGCGAGGAGCGAAACTCCGGGGACGGCGAAGCGGACGGAGACGACGGAGGAGAGCGGTCTACGCCGGGTGGACCGTGATCTTCTGCTTCCGGTCGATGGCCTGTTCGAGTTCGTCGGCGATGGCGCTCCCCCGTGAGACCTGGATGTCGCCGCCGCGGCCGACCGTCGCGGTGAAGAGGTAGTCGCCGTCGGCGCGCACTTCGACGGTTTCGCCGACGTGGTCGTCCATCCGGACGACGACGTGCCGGGAGGTCACCTCGGGGGTGACGACGTCGCCGTCCTCGTCGCCGGACCCGCCGGACGCCGACGACTGCGCCGGGTTGTCCTCGTGGGTCCGCACGTCGATGTCGATGCCGAGTCGGTCCTCGATGTCGGAGATTCTCCCGCCGCCCTTCCCGATGACGTAGGAGATGTCGTCCTCGTCGACGTAGACGGTCGCCTTCTCCTGTCCCTGCAGTTCCACCTCGACGTGGCCGCGGGCGATGGAGCGAATCTCCCGCTCTATCTCCTGTCGCGCGAGTCGGCTCACGCCCGTCTCGTCGCGTCCCTCCGCCTCGTCGCCGAGGGGGACGGTGACGACCTGCCGGTTGAACGTGTAAATCTCGTAGGCGGGCGTGTCCGTCTCGAAGTCGGTGACCTGGATGACGGGGCGGGCGAGGTCCTCGGCGGTGAGGCCCTCGGGCACCTTCACCTCCGTCCGCACGTCGTAGACGGTGTCGACGCGGCCGTCCTCGATGTAGACGACGGTGTCGACGACCTGCGGAATCATCCCGAGTTCGACGCGGCCGACGAGTCGCTGGAGGGCGTCGATGGCGCGCGTGGCGTGGACGACGCCGACCATGCCGACGCCGGCCAGACGCATGTCGGAGAACACCTCGAAGTCGTCCGTCTTGCGCACCTCGTCGTAGATGGTGTAGTCGGGGCGGACGAGGAGGAGGGAGTCGGCCGTCTTCGCCATCTGCCCGTCGAGGGCGGTGTACTGCGTTATCTCGGGGCCGACCTGCAGGTCGCGCGGTTTCTCCATCGTCTTCACCGCGTAGTCGCTGTCGTTGAGGAACTCCGCGACGGCCTGCGCGAACGTGGACTTGCCGGCGCCGGGCGCCCCCGAGATGAGGACGCCGCGCTGGCGTTCGCTGAGTCGGTCGCGGAGTTCGTCGGCGAACTCGTACTCGTCGAGTTCCGTCTTGACGATGGGCCGGACGGCGGTTATCTCGATGCCGTCGGCGAACGGCGGGCGGGCGAGGGCGATGCGGTAGTCGCGGAACTGCACGATTTGCATCCCCGGTTCGGAGAGTTCGACGAAGCCGTCCGGACTCGCGCGGGCGGAGTTCTCGATGTCGTCGGCCCACGCCTTCATCGTCTCCTCGTCGGACACCTCCTCGCTGATAGTCTGGTAGTGCATCTCGCCGATGGCGCCGCGCTTGGCCTTCGGTTTCGTGCCGGTCTTGAGGTGGACGGACATCGTCTCGTCGTCGAAGAACTCCTCGATGACGAGGCCGCCGGACCCGCGGACGCGCGCCTCGACGAACTCCACGTCGATGCCCTTCGCGCGGGCGACTTCGGCCTGCACCTGGTCGCTCGTCAGGAGCGTCGCCTCGCGCTCCTCGGCGATGTCGCGGATGAGGGCGTCGATGTCGCCCTCGTGGGCGCCGGTGGCCTCGCTGGGCTTCGTCCGCCGGCCGACGTACTCGACGGTCACCGACCCCTTGTCGGCGAGTTCGGTGAGTCGCTGGAGTTCGGAGAGACCCTCCCAGCCCGTGTCGTAACCGCTGTTCGCCTGCGATTCGAGTTCGCCGACGACGGCTTCGGGCACGCACACCGTCTCCGCGTCGCCGCCCGACTCGACTCGCTCGGACACGCGACCGTCGATGACCGCGCTCGTGTCCGGCACTAGCTTCATGGCCCCGGCTTGGCGTGGGAGACGGATAAAAGAACGTATCACGGCGGACCGGCGACCGGCCGTCCCCGACGACGTGACGGCTCGGTGAATAGTATCGGAGCGCCGGAATGACGGTCGAATGAGACTTTGTTTTTGAAGTTTACGGGACTCCCGTTTTCTGCATCGGTACAGAACTTGTCTGTCGGCAAAAAATTATTTTAGTACACCGCGTGTCGGAGATATTGTAACGATGTTCTACCACGAAAACGGCCTCCAGTACGAGGTCGAAGTCGAGGACCCGAACCCGCAGTTCGCGAAGATGCTCCAGCAAGCCATCGGCGGTGCGGAGGGCGAGATGCGCGTCGCCCTGCAGTACATGTTCCAGTCCTTCGCCGTCCCCAGTGAGATGAGCGAGTACAAGACGCTCCTCATGGAGACGGCGATGGAGGAGATGGGCCACATCGAGATGCTGGCGACGGCCGTCGCCAAGAACCTCGAAGGCGCTTCCCCCGAGGCCCGCGAGTCGGCCCGCGAGGACGCCGTCATCGACGAGATGATGCGCAGCGGCCAGCCCCGACAGGCGCTCTCGGCCGGCCTGCACGCGATGCCCGTCGACAGCAACGGCGTGCCGTTCACCGGCAACTACGTCGTCGCCAGCGGCAACCTCGCCGCCGACATGTACGCCAACGTGATGGCCGAGTCCACCGGCCGCACGCTGGCGACGCGGCTCTACGAGTTCACCGACGACCCCGGCATGGAGGACATGCTGGAGTACCTCATCGCCCGCGACACGATGCACCAGAACCAGTGGCACTCGGTCATCGACTCCTTCGACGAGCACCTCCCCGTCCCGGCGAGTTTCCCGCAGGAGAAGGAGAACCAGGACTACAACTACACGTTCATGTCCACGATGCGCGAGGAGCGCGCGGACCCCGAACAGCCGTGGACGACTGGCCCCTCGCACGACGGCAAATCGGAGTACTCGTACACCTCCGAGCAACCCGACGGCGGCCCGCCGAACGTCGAGAAGGTCATCGACGAGATGTACAACGAAGTGAACTGAGCGGACGGAGCGTCGCCGATTTCTTTTTTGGCCGGACTCGCCGCTCGTCTCGGAGTCGACTTCCGGAAGAAGCGTCGCCGCGAGGACCGCTCCCCGCGGCCGAATCTCGGTCGTCAGTCGTCGTCCGAGTCCGCGTCCGCGTCGGAGTCAGAGTCCGAATCCGAATCCGAATCCGTGTCCGCGTCGGAATCCGAATCCGCGTCCCCGACGGCCTCCGTCTGCTCGACGGCGTCGACGTCGCCCTCGCCGCCGCCGTACTGTTCCTGCCGTTCCTCCTCGGCGTCGGTATCGTCGTCCGTCATACGGTCGACCGTAGCGTCGGCCGACGGAAGGGTCCTCCGGCCGGGAGTCCGTCCCACCCCTTCAGTCCGCTCCCCGGCGTTACCGGGGAGCCGAGACTTATGCCGGCCGCGGGATATCTCCGCGCATGCGAGAACTGCGCGAACTCACCCGGAAACTCGTCTCGACGCCGAGCCACGAGGACGAGTCGGCCTGCGGCGACGCCATCGAGTCGTGGCTCCGCGGGGAGACGGACGCCGACGTGACGCGGGACGAACACGGGAACGTCGTCGCCCGGAAGGGCGAGGGGACGTCGCTCGCCCTCGTGGGGCACCACGACGTGGTGCCGCCGGACGACTCCCAGATAGACGACGGCGAGTACGTCGTCGAGGAACGCGACGGCCGCCTGTACGGCCGCGGGACGGCGGACATGAAAGGCGCCGTCGCGGCGTCGATGCTCGCCTTCCGCGACGCCGACCCGGCGGGCGAACTCGTCTTCGCCTCGTTCGTCGGCGAGGAGGTGGGCGGCGAGGGCGCCCGCGGCGCCATCGCGGACGGGTTCGCGCCCGACCACGCAATCGTCGGCGAGGGGTCGACGAACTATTCTGGAGCCGATGTGACCGATGTGGTCGTCGCGCACAAGGGACGGCGCGCCTCCACCGTCGTCGCGCGCGGCACCGCCTCGCACGCGAGCGAACCCGAGGCGGGCGAGAACGCCGTCTACCGCGCCTGCGACGCCGTCGACGTGATCCGCGACCTCGACGCCCCCGAGGCCGACGTGTTCGGCGAGCGGTTGTCCGGGAGCGTCGTCGTCACCGAGGTTGACGGCGGGTCGGCGTGGAACGTCGTCCCCGAGCGCTGCGAGGTGACCGTGGACGAGCGAACCGTCCCCGGCGACTACGCCGACTTGGAACGGGTGGAGTCCGTCGAGGGCGTCGAGTGGGTGGTCGAACAGGACCTGCCGCCGATGGGATGCGACGACGAGGCGTTCGCGGAGGCCGTCCTCGGCGCGGCCGCGCGGGCGCAGGCGGGCGACCCGGAACTGGTGACGAAGCCGCACGCCACGGACGCCGGATGGCTGGCGGAGGCGGGGACGACGTGCGTCGTCTGCGGCGCCTCCGAACCGGGCGAGGCGCACACGAAGACCGAGAGCGTCTCGCTGTCGGTGGTCGAGCGGTGTTACGAGATATACCGCGACGCGGCCGAGTCGTGGCCGACGACGTAGCCCCTCGGTACGGCGGCCTCGGCATGCAATAGTTGATAACGCGGGAGGTGTTTCGATTCGATATGGCCACTGACGCCGCCGGGGCCGACGCCGAGTCGGCGCCAGACGCTTACGCGGAACTCCTCGAAACGTACAAGCGGGTCTCGAACGTCCGGAACGCGGCCGGACTGCTCTCGTGGGACCAGCAGGTGATGATGCCGGAGGGCGGCACCCCCGCGCGCTCCCAGCAGTTGTCGACGCTCTCGTCGCTGTCGCACGAACTGCTCACCGACGACGAGGTGGGCGAGGCGCTGGAGGAACTCGAAGACGCCGACCTGACCGACGAGCAGGCCGCCGTCGTCAGGGAGATTCGGCGCGCGTACGACCGCGCCGTGAGCGTCCCCTCCGAGTTGGTCGAGGAGATATCCACCGCCTCCTCGGAGGCGCTCCCGGCGTGGGAGAAGGCGAAGGCCGAGGACGACTTCTCGGCGTTCGCGCCCCACCTGGAGAAACACATCGAACTCAAGCGGGAGTACGCCGAGCACATCGACCCCGACCGGGACCCCTACGAGGTGCTGTTCGAGGACTTCGAGCCGTGTCTCCCCTTGGAGCAGGCCGAGTCCATCCTCGAAGAACTCCGCGACACGCTCGTCCCCATGATAGCGGAGATACGCAAGTCGGGCGACGACATCGCCACCGACGCGTTCACGAGGGAGGGCGAGTACCCCGAGGACGCACAGGAGGAACTCTGCCGCGACGTGCTCTCGACGCTCGGCTACCCGTGGGAGCGCGGCCGCCTCGACACCTCCTCGCATCCGTTCTCCACGGGGACGACGTTCGACGCGCGCGTGACGACGCGCTTCGACGAGTCCGACCCGCTCGGGTCGCTGCTCTCGACGGTCCACGAGTTCGGCCACGCGACGTACACCCACGGCCTGCCGGACGAGCACTACGCGACGCCGCTGGGCGAGTCGCGTGACCTGTCGGTCCACGAGTCCCAATCGCGCCTCTGGGAGAATCACGTCGGCCGCTCGGAGGCGTTCTGGAACGTGCTGCTCCCGACGTTCAAAGAGCAGTTCCCGAAGGCCGAGGACGTGACGCCGGAGGAGGCCTACGAGGCGGCGAATCAGGTGTACGAGGACAACCTCATCCGCGTCGAGGCGGACGAACTCACCTACCACCTGCACATCATCGTCCGCTTCGAGATAGAGCGGGCGCTCATCGCGGGCGACATCGACGTCGAGGAGGTGCCCGAGGTGTGGAACGACAAGTACGAGGAGTACCTCGGCGTCCGCCCCGAGACGGACTCGGAAGGCTGCCTGCAGGACATCCACTGGAGCCACGGCAACTTCGGCTACTTCCCGACGTACTCGCTCGGGTCGGTGATGGCCGCGCAGTTGTACGACGCCGCCGAGGACGACATCGACGGCTTGGAGGACCGAATCGGGGAGGGCGACTTCGAACCGCTGCACGAGTGGCTGACCGAGAACGTCCACCGGCACGGCGCGCGCTACGAGACGAACGAACTCGTGGTTGGTGCGACGGGCGAGGACTTCACCGCCGAGGCGTTCACCGACTACGTCACCGAGAAGTACGGCGACCTGTACGGCATCGACGCGTAGCGAACGAGCGCTCCGCGCTCCTCTGGTCCAATTCGACCCGAAACGACGCCCGTCCGTCTCCGGAAACTATCGACCGCTCCCGAGGCGTGGGTACCGGCAACAAGCCTAAGTAATGGTACGGCGTAGCACACCATGTATGGCCTCAGCACCCGACTCCGACGAGGCGCTGTTCGACCAGTTCTTGGACGACCGCGGTCACGACGTATCCGAACCGCAGGACTGGGAGACATCCTATAACAAGAAGCAGTGTCCGGACTGCGGTGCACTCCACGACGAGGCGGCGGTCGACTGTACCGTCTGCGGATGGGACCCGCGCGCCTGACGGCCCCCGCTCGACCTCCGCGAATCGACTTCTGACTCGCGTTTTCCGACGATGAGAGCGGTCTCCAAAAGCAGGCAGTTTATCAGGGACTAGGGCGTGAACGGGTACAATGAGCGACTCCGACGCGACAGTCACCCGTCTGTTCGGGGGTCCGGGGAGCGGGAAGACGACGGCGCTCCTCGACCGAGTCGAGGAGATTCTCGAAGACGACGACGTGACGATTCGGGACATCCTCGTCGTCTCCTACACCCGCGCCGCGGCCGCGGAGATACGAGAGCGACTCGCGGAGCGACTCGACGTCTCCCCGCGGGCGTTGCAGGGGAACGTCGCCACGATGCACGCGAAGGCGTACGAACTGCTCGACCTCTCGCGCAACGACGTGGTCGGCGAGAAGGACAAAGAGGAGTTCTGCGAGGACTTCGGCGTCGAGTTCGAAGACGAGTACGGCGGCGCCGGCCGCCGCACCGCCCGGTCGACGACCATCGGGAACAAGATCATCGCCACGAGCCAGTGGCTCCAGCGGACCCGCCGCGACGTCTCCGAGTGGTACGACGTGCCGTTCAACTGGGACGTCGAGGAGGTCCGACTCCCGCCGGAGGTCGACCCCAACGCGCAGGAGGGCAACAAGTACACGCCGACGTGGCCCTCCGACGACGACCGCATCGACGTGCCGAGCGTCATCCGCGGGTGGCGCAAGTACAAGGGCGACAACGGCCTCGTCGGCTTCGCGGACATGCTCGAACGGGTGAAGCAGCGCTCGCTCGTCCCGAACGTCGACTACCTCGTCATCGACGAGTTCCAGGACATCACGACGCTGCAGTACGACGTGTACCAGGAGTGGCTCCCGCACCTGAAGGGCGTGCTCATCGCCGGCGACGACGACCAGGTCGTCTACGCGTGGCAGGGCGCGGACCCGAACCTCCTCCTCGACACCGAACGCGACGAGGACGTGGTGCTGCCGAACTCCTACCGCCTTCCCTCGAAGATTCTGGACGTGGTGAATCAGGAGATTCGCCACATCGAGAAGCGCCAGGAGAAGGACCTCCACCCGCGCAAGGAGGGCGGCGTCGTCGAGGGCGTCGCCAATCCGTCGATGCTGGACCTCGCGCGGAACGTGCGCTACACCATCGAGAACGACGACGACGAGGAGAGCATCATGGTGCTGTTCCGGGCGCGCTACCAGATGTTCCAGTTCATCGACGAGTTCCTGCCGCTCGGCGTCCCGTTCTCCGTCCTCACGGACCAGCGGATGTGGACCGACCGCCTCACCCAGTACGTCGAAGCCATCGAGAAACTCGACCAGGGCGAGAACATCACCGGACTGGAGGCGCGGCGTCTCGCCGACATGCTGCAGGAGTCGGCGTTCGGGTCGAACGAGCGCGACGACCTGTTCGACTACATCGACGACCTGCAGGAACTCGAAGGCGTCGAGGACCTGACCGACCTCGAAGTGACGCCGGAGACCATCAAGGACCACGCGCCGTTCGTCCCCGACGGCGCCGCCGCCGGCGACATGGTCCGCAAGGTCACCTCGTTCCAGCGCAAGTCCGTCGAGGCGTACTTCGAGGGCGAGTATCGGGGCATGGACCCCAACCGCGTCCGCGTCGGCACCATCCACTCCGCGAAGGGCCGCGAGGCCGACCACGTGTTCGTCTCCACGGACCTGACCGAGAAGGTGGTCGAGCAGATGGCCGCCTCCGTCGACGACGAAGAAGTGGAGGGCGTCGAGGAGTTCACCTCCACGACGGACCCCGTCCCCATCCTCACGGACAACGAGCGCCGCGTGTTCTACGTCGGGATGTCGCGGGCCCGCGAGCGCCTCGTCATCCTGGAGAACCTCGTGAAGGGAGCGCCGACGCTCCCCGTGAGCGTCCTCCTGCACAACGAGGTGCGCGACACGCCGCTGGAGGAACTGCTCGAAGAGGCGCAGACGGGCGACGCGCCGGCGCCCGAACCGGACCCGTAACCGAGACGGCATGGAGGCATCCGACCCCCTCCCCGCCCCGTCGACGGACGCCTCGTTCCTCGACGTGGCGCTCTCGGAGTCCGACGCCGCGGCGTTCGTCGCCGTCGGCGACCGCTCCGACGACGACCTGCGGTATCTCACCCGCTTCTCGGGGCCGGACCGCGACTACGCGTTCGTCCGCGCGGCGGGCGAGTCCGCCCTCTGCGCGCCGAGCCTGTTCGCCGAGCAGGCCGAACGGGAGTTCGACGGGACGGTGCGAACGGAAGACGCGACCGACCCCGCGGGCGTCCGCGCGGCGGCCGCACTCTCGGCGCTCGGCGTCGACTCGGGGACGGTGCTCGTCCCGCAGCGAATCCCGCACGACGCCGCGGTCCACCTCGAACGCGCGGGCTACGACCTCGAATCGACGACGGCCGTCGCCGACGCGCGTCGCGTGAAGACCGAGGAGGAGGTCGACTGCCTCCGCCGGGTCCAACGCGCCGCCGTCCGGGGGATGGCGCGCGCCGAGGAGATTCTGGCCGCGGCCGACCCCGACGGCGACAAACTGCTGTGGGAGGGGGCGCCGCTGTCGACCGAGCGCCTCCGGAGGCGGGTGAACGCCGAGTTCGCCGCCTACGGCGTCCGCGACGCGGGCAACACCGTCGTCGGCGCGGGGCCGTCCGCGGCCGACTTACACTACACCGGCACCGACGTCCTCCGGCCCGGCGAGACCGTTCTGTTGGACCTCTCGCCGCGCGGCCCGCACGGCTACTACGGCGACCTCTCGCGCACCTACGTCGTCGACAGCGACGGCGGGTGGGAGCGCCGCGCCTACGTCGCCGTGGAGGCGGCGCTGAGCGCCGCGCTGGACGAGATAGCGCCCGGGGCCCGCGCGAACGACGTGCACCGCGAGGCCGCCGCCGAACTCACCGCCCACGGGTTCGACCCGAACGCCGAGGAGGGCGCGGCCGGGTTCACCCACGGCACGGGCCACGGCGTCGGCGTCTCCCTCCACGAGGCGCCGTCGCTCCGCGATTCGGTCGAACTGGAAGAAGGGATGGTGTTCACCGTCGAACCGGGCGTCTACGACCCCGAACAGGGCGGCGTTCGCCTGGAGGAGTTGGTCGCCGTCACGGAGGAGGGGTACGAGATTCTCCACGAGTACCCCCGGTCGTTCGCGCCGCGGGCGGAGTAGCGGAATCGAACGCGGGGCCGGCGCCCCCGGCCGCGTCTACTTCTCCTCGTCGTCCGGCGTCTTCACGGCCTTTCCGACGACCGATTCGGCCACCTTCGAGGGGATGTCGCCGGGCGTCGTCACCATGCGCGGGAGGACGACCATCAGCACCGCGACGGCGAGGAGGCCGCCGCCGAGCAGTCGCTGCCCGTCGAGGAACGCGTTCAGCCCGAAGATACCGAGGGGGACGGCGAATATCAGCGTCGCCGCGAGCTGAATCGTCCCGATGATTCCCAGTCGCATCGTCCGTGCGATGGCCGGCCGGGGGAAAAAGCGTCTCGGTGCGCGCGAGGGGGGTCGGCGCCGGGAGCGACCGAGGGGCGGACGGGGGCGAGAGCCGGAACCGACCGGCGACCCGGCGACACGGCTAACCCGGCGGACGGAGAGGGGGAGGTATGGTACCGACGGCGCCCCCGGTCGGACTCCTCGGCGCGGACCTCCCTCTCGGCGTCCTCGTCGTCGCCGCCGTCGTCCTCGGCACCGTCGTCCTGTTCGTCACCGAGGCGATACCGCCGGACGTGACGGCTCTCGCCGTCATCGTCGTCCTCGTCGCCCTCGAACCGTACACCGGCGTGTCGGCGGCGGAGGGGCTGTCGGGGTTCTCGAGTCCCGCGACGGTGACCGTCATGGCGATGTACGTCCTGAGCGACGGCATCCGGCGCACGAGCGTCATCCGCCGACTCGGGGTCGAAGTCGCCCAGTCGGCGCGCGGGAGCGAGAACCGACTCCTCGCCGCCGTCATCGGCCTCACCGGTCCCATCGCCGGCGTCGTCAACAACACGCCCGTCGTCGCCGTCTTCGTCCCGATGGTGACCGACCTGGCGAACGAGGCGGGCGTCTCCCCGTCGAAACTGCTCATCCCCCTCTCCTACGCGTCGATGCTCGCGGGGACGCTCACCCTGTTCGGCACCGCGACGAACCTCGTCGCCTCCGAGTTGTCGGCCGACCTCCTCGGCCGGCCGTTCGGCGTCTTCGAGTTGACGCCGGTGGGCGTCGTCGTCTTCCTCGTCGGCGCGGCGTACCTGCTCACCGTCGGGAAGTGGCTGTTGCCCGCCCGCGTCCCGCCGGGGTCGCGAACCGAGCGATACGAGGTGCAACCGTACCTCGCGCGCGTCCTCGTCACCGCCCGGTCGCCGCTGGCGGGCGCGTTCGCGCAGGCGGTCGTCGAGGACGCCCGCCGCGACTTGGGGTTGGACGTGTTGGACGTGGTGCGGGGCGGAGAGCACTTCGTCGCCGCCGACTCCGACCGGGAACTGCGGGCCAGAGACGTTCTCACGGTCCGGGGCGACCCGGCGACGATACAGCGGTTCGTCGAGTTGGCCTCGCTGCGCCGACTGCCGCGGGCGACGGTGACCGACGCCGAACTCGACAACCCCGAGCGGAGCACGCTGGTCGAACTCGTCGTCCCGTCGGAGTCGGCGCTCGCGGGCGAGACGGTCGAGAGCGCCCGCCTCCGCGAGCGGTACGACGCCACCGTCCTCGCCGTGCGGCGGGCCGGCGGCGAACTCGTCCGCAACGGCGTCGGCGCGACGAAACTGCGCGGGGGCGACGCCCTGCTGCTGCGGACGACCGAGCAGGCCGCGGAGTTCCTCGCGGAGAACGACGACTTCGTCGTGACGAACGAGGCGTTCGACGAGGTGATGGAACGGGCGCGGGCGGGCGGCGTGAGTCGGACCGCCGCCGTCGCGTTCGCCGTCCTGTTCGGCGTCGTCGGCCTCGCCGCCCTCGACGTGCTGCCCATCGCCGTCGCCGCCCTCGCGGGCGTCGTCGCCATGGTCGTCTCGGGCGTCCTCTCGCCGAACGAGGCGTACGACGCGGTGAACTGGAACGTCGTCTTCCTCCTCGCGGGCGTCGTCCCCCTCGGCATCGCCCTCCGGGAGACGGGGGCGGTGGCGCTCGTCGCCGACTCGCTCGTCGCCGCGACGGCGGGCCTCCCGCCCGTCGCCGTCCTCGCCCTGTTCTACCTGTTGACGGGCGCGTTCGCCAACGTCATCACGCCCGTCGCCAGCGTCGTGCTCTTCCTCCCCGTCGCCGTCTCGACGGCCGCCGAAGCCGGTTCGGACCCGTTCTCCTTCGCCCTCGCGGTGACGTTCGCGGCGTCGACGGCGTTCACGACGCCCGTGGGCTACCAGACGAACCTCATGGTGTACGGCCCCGGCGGCTACCGCTTCTCCGATTACGTCCGCGTCGGCGCGCCCCTGCAACTGCTGCTCGCCGTCGTCACGTCCGCCGCCATCGCGCTGTACTGGGGACTCTGAGTCGAGCCGTGAGTCATCTGACGACGCCCTCGGGCAACTCCTCGAGGTCGTCGACGCCGAGACCCGTCGTGACGACGAGACGGAGGCCGCGCCGGACGGACATATCCACCTCGAACACCTCCTCGGGCGCCGCCATCACCAGCGTCCCTGCCGTCGGGTTGGGGCTGTGCGGGACGAACACCGTGAGCAGTTCCTCGGAGTCGGTCGCCGTCTCGGCCGAACGGGGCCCGTCGTTCGTCACGAAGCCGATGGCGTACAGGCCCTTGCGGGGGTACTCCACGAGGACGACGTGGTCGAAGCCGTCGGTCTGTCTGGCCAGCGACTCCGAGACCTGTCGGACGCCGAAGTAGACGGTCCGGACGAGGGGGATGAGGCTGACGCCGCGCTCGAACCCCCCGAACAGGCGGCGGCCGAGTTCGCGGGAGGCGACGTGGCCGACGACGGTGAGCGAGACGGCGAGCAGCACCGCCGCCAGCAGTTGCGCGAGCAGTATCTCGTCGCCGGTCACGCTCGCAAGCCCCGCCGTGTTCACAATGGGGTCGAGGATGATTCCCGTGAGACGGTCGAAGACGAAATCGAGGATGAACACCGTCACCGCCAGCGGCGCGACGAGGAACAGCCCCGCGATGAAACTGGTCCGGAGCCGTGAGAGGAGCGTCATCGTGGACTGTGTTAGCGAGCGACGATAAAAGCGTATCTCGCCCTGAGAGTGTCGGGACTCGAAACGTCTGGGAGTTCGTACTCACGGGGTCGCGGCGGACCAGACTCGTGATGCTTTTCACGTGCGAGATGCGACGGGAGGTATGTTCACGGGAATCGTCGAGTGCACCGGCACCGTCGTCGCCGCGACGGACGACGAGGGCGGCCGGCGCCTCCGTCTCGCCCCCGACGCGACGTTCGAGGACCTCCACCACGGCCAGTCTATCGCCGTCAGCGGCGTCTGTCTCACCGTCGAGGAGTACTCCGTCGGGGCGGACGGCGAGGGGGGGTGGTTCGAGGTGTTCCTCGCGCGGGAGACGGTCGAGAAGACGTATCTCGGGGACGTGGGCGAGGGCGACCGGGTCAACCTCGAACGCGCTCTCAGGGCCGACGGCCGCCTCGACGGCCACATCGTGCAGGGCCACGTCGACACGACGACGACGGTGACCGGAATCGAACGCGTGGGCGACGACTGGTACTTCGAGTTCGACCTGCCCGCCTCGGTGGCCAAGTACGTCGTCGGAAAGGGGTCCGTCTGTCTCGACGGCATCAGCCTCACCGTCGCGGACCGCCGCGAGGGGGACTTCGCCGTCGCCGTCGTCCCGACGACGTACGAGGTGACGACGCTCTCGGAGAAGTCGATGGGCGACCCCGTCCACGTCGAGGTGGACGTGGTGGCGAAGTACGTCGAGAACATGGTGTCCGGCTACGCCGACGCGCTCTGAAGCGCCGGAGAAGCGGAGTGGCGGCGGACGGCCCGCCGGAGCGACGACCCGCGACCGACCCGACTACTCGAACTCGGTCTGCTCCGATTGGATGGACCCGTCGTCGTGCATCGGCGTGTGCGCCCGCCGGTAGGCCTGCCGATAGCGCCGAATCTTCCGGATGAGGTAGAGGCCGAAGATGCTGTCGTAGATGAGGACGTACGCGAGGAACGCCCACAGACCGCTCAGCGGTGTGAACGTCTGGATGAGTCCCGCGCCGATGCTCACGGTGGCGTTGTACGTCGCGTGGACGAACGCCGCGATGAGGAGGCCTTTGACGACGATGGGGCCGCGGTTCTCGCGGTTGAACTTCGCCAGTCCGAGGTAGTAACCCGCGATGGCGGAGTAGATGACGTGCCCCGGGCCCGCGAGGGCACGGACGGCCGTGATGCCGCCGCCGGCGCCGATGAGGCCGAGACCGACCTCCAGTCCGTCGCCGCCCTGCGGGAGTTGACGGGTGATGTAGAGGGCGTTCTCGATGACCGCGAAGCCGAGACCCGCCATCGCGCCGTAGACGGCGCCGTCGACGACGGCGTCGAACCGGTCGTCGGTGTAGGCGTACAGGCGCACCGCGAGGAGTTTCACCGTCTCCTCGACGGGACCGACGACGATGTAGAAGAACAGTATCATGCCGAGGCCGCCGAGCGCCTGGAAGTACTGCTGAAGGGCGCCGTTGAGGACGGCGGCGAAGTTGGCGGTCAGCACGCCGAGGAGGAACGTTCCGACGAGGAGCGAGAGCGGTTCGTTCGTCGTCGCGTCGGAGTAGTAGACGTAGCCGGCGAGTCCCAGGGCGGGAACCGCCGAGAGGGCGGTGAGGAGCCCTATCTCGGGGGTGGTGAGCGCCGCGAACCCGCCGATGGCGAGGAGGAGTATCAGGGCGAGGAGGACGACGACGATACGGGCGGACGCGGTGAACAGGCGATACAGCGCCACGGAGAGACCGTCGACGGACGTCCGCTCCTCCCACGTGGAGATGTCGTAGAGGTCCGTCGAGGACTCCGATGCTCGCTCGACTGGGTCTCGTCTCTCTGCCATCGCCTTGACAATACAACGGGACCCCCGGTAATATCTTCGGCCGAGCGTGAACGTCGGCGGCGGAAACGGGCGCTTGAAAGGGTGTGAGAACCAACTCCCGACGAGATGCACTTCGACCAACGCACGCAGGCCGCCCTCCGCGACGTCGGCCTCACGACAGAGGAGATCCGAACCGCCTCCGACGCCGTCGCCGACGCGGTCGAACGCGACGCCGAGACCATCCGCGCGTTCTTCGAGGGCGAGGAGACGGTGTACTCCGACATGGAGATGGCCCACAGCGCCGACGAGATACAGGAGCACGAGGTGGCGTTCGTCGACCTGTTCACGCACGGCAGCGACCTGCGAGGGTATCTCCGCTTCGACTCGTGGGGCGTCCCCGTCGAGGGCGGCAGAGTGCTGGGAGACGAGAAGGTGGAACTGTCGCTCGGGCCGACCGTCGACGCCCGCGTCCGGTTCGCCCGCGACCGCGACCTGCTGCGATGAGCGAGGGAGCGTCGGCGTCCGAACCGGAAGCCGAACCCGCGCGCGTTCGCGTCCGCGGCATCTACACCACGGCGCTGACGCGCCTCCTCCTCGACGCCGGCCACGAGGTGGTGCAGGCCTCGGACCCCATCCGCGACCGCTTCGACGCGGAGTTCGCCGACGGCCACCACGAGGTGACGGCGGCGACCACGGACGACCGGCAGGGCGTCGGCGTCCACGGCGACGCGGACGCCGTCGACTCGGTGACGGACCGCCTCTCCGGGGTGGGAATCGACGCGTTCGTCTGGACCGACCCCGCGCCGCCGGGCGCCGTCTTCGACGCCCGCGTGACGGAGACGAAGGGTTCCGGGGCGGTCTGTTCGCTCGGAGAATCCGAGGGGTTCCTCCCGTTCCGCGAGACCGACGACCGAATCGAGGAGGGCGACGCCGTCCGCGTGCAGGTCCGCGACCCGGAACCGCCGTGGAGCGACCGCCGGGCGTCGCTCGGCACCGGCGTGCGCGCCGACGCGGGACTCGCGACGCTGGTCCGCGGACGCGACGGCGTCACCGTCGACACCCGCGACGACGCCGCCGGGCGCGAACTCGCCGGCATGACGGAGTTCCTCTCCGTCGACCTCCCGGAAGGATGGGGTATCGAGTGGTCCCACGCGGCGACGAGGGCGGATATGGACGCCCTCGGCGCGGCCCTCGAACGCGCCGCCGACCGCGCCGCGGCGATGGACGACGCCCTCGCGGACGCGGCCGACCCGGAACCGCTCCGGCGACTCACCGCCCCCGGCGCGGGTCGGTGGGTCTGGTTCGGCCGCGAGTCGCGTTTCTCGCTGGACGAGCACCGGCGGGAGGTGGAGACGACGATGCCGGGGCACCACCGGACGAAGGCGTCCTGCGAGGCGGCCAGCGCCGGCGTGGACTTCGTGGAGGCGATGTGCCAACCGTCCGGAGAGTTCCCGTTCGGCGTGGTGACGCGGCAGTTCGGCCCCGTCGAGGGCGACAGGGTCGGCATCGGCCACGGAAAGCCGGACGGCCGGGCGTTCGCCCTCGGCCGCGGCGAGGTGGTCGAGTGGGACGCCGACGGAACGCTGTCGGTCGAGCGGTCCCTCTCCGGCGGCGGCGTCTACGACGCCCTCGGGACGCCGCGGGAGTCGGGCGACACCGCCCTCACGAAGTTCCGCGAGGGTCGGTGGTGGTATCCGACCGTCTACCGGAGCGCCGACGGCGACCTGAAGGGGACGTACGTGAACGTCTGCACGCCCGTCGAGTGCTTCCCCGACGAGGTGCGCTACGTCGACCTGCACGTCGACGTGATAAAACACCCCGACGGGACGGTCGAACGCGTCGACGACGACGAACTGGACGCGGCGGTCGAGGCGGGGCACGTCGACGAAAACCTCGCCGAGAAGGCCCGGTCGGTGGCGTCGAGTCTGGAGCGCGCGCTCTCGAAGTGAGAGTCGGTCGCGGGAACGACGAACGGGCGCGAGTTATTTGTCCGGCGATTGCGACGGGGCAGTGGGATGGATGAGACGCCGGACGATGCGATAGTTCAGCGACAGCTACAGACGAGCGCCGGGGAGCCGGCGGTGCAGGTGGCCGAAATCGTCGCGGAGTTAGAGGGAACCGCCGCGGACCGACTCGACCCGACGTACCTCCACGTCGGTCACATCCTCGACCATCTGTTCTCGAACCCGCCCGCCCCGGAGGCGCAAGTGGAGATAACGTTCACCTACGAGGGCTACCGCATCACGGTCGGACAGAGCGGGCGAGCGCAGTTCGTGAAGGTATAGAGGAGAGAGTCAGTCGTCTCGCAAGGCGGCGGCTGAAGTGGTAGCTCCGAGCAGTTGTACCGCGACGAGCGAAGTGAGTCGCGGGAGGTTTTTGTCGCCAGAACGCGGCGCGTTCTGGCTGAACAGCCAGAAGTCGAAGACTTCTGGCGATGGTCGAGCTTTTTACGGCGAGCGGTCTCGCTTCGCGCGACCCGAGCGTGTAAAAAGCTCGTTAGAAGTGCCCGGGGTCTTCCTCGCCGTACTGGAGTTCGCCCCCGCGGCCGCCCTCGACGGTGCTGGCGCCGTGGTCGCCGGAACTCGGGACCTTCACCTGCACGTCGGTCACGTCGTCGAAGTCCATGATGAGGTCGGATTTGATGTTGTTGGCGGTGATGTTCGAGATGCCGCACCCCGCGCAGGCGCCGCCGAGTTCGACGACGACTTCGCCGGACTCGGGGTCGGCCTTGCGGACGACGCTGTCGCCGCCGTGCATCTGGATGATGGGCATCTGGCCGACCATCCAGTCCTCGATACGCCGTTTCAGCGAGTCCCCGTCGTCGCTCATACCTCCCCTTTCGCGCCCCACACTTTGATGCCTTCCGGTTGGCCTCAGGCGCTCGGAACGCGAACGGATGTCTCTCACGGTCTATCGCTCGGATTCGGGCGTCGGGGTCACTCGCGGCGGGCGCGCCGGCGGAGTCGCCACGCGGCGAGGCCGAGTGCGCCCGCGGCGGCGCCCACGCCGAACCCGGGCGCCGACGCCGACGCACCGTCGTCCGTCTCGGCAGTGCGTCCGTCCGCCGCCGTCTCGGTTCCCGTCACCACGAGCGATTCGGTCCCCGTCGAGTCCTCGGGGAGAAGCGACGGCGGCGACGCCTGCTGTCCCGCGTGGTCGGGGAAGGTGTACAGGCGGCCCGGCACGTCGCCGACGCCGCGACTCGCTCCGACGAAAAATCCCTCCTGCGCGCCGGGTTTCGCGAGGCGGGCGGTCCAAAAAGACGCCTCGTCGGGCATCCGCCACCACGACAGTTGTTCGGGATTTCGCGGGTCCGAGACGTCGTGGCGCTTGACCCCGCCGCGGTACCACGAGGAGTAGAGGCGGCCGCCGGCGAACTCGAAGTTGTGCGCGGTGGTCCAGACGCCGCCGTACGTCGGGTCCGGCGACGGCGGCGGGTCGATGGTCGAGAGTCGCTCCGGGGCGGCGGGGTCCGAGACGTCCCAGAGGTCGATGCCCGAGGGGCCGCCGACGAGGCGCGCGCCGGACCCGTCGCCCCCATCGCCGTTCCCGCCGATTCGCTGCGCCCACGACTCCTTGCCGACGCCGAGGAGCGACCCCGACTCGTCGGTGGCGACGTAGTGGTGGTTGCCGGGCGGGAGGACGCCCTCGCGTCGGCCCTCGGCGCTCGACGCCGCGAGGTCCGTCGGGTCGGGCACCTCGACGCCGCCGACGCGGGTCGGATTCGCCGGGTCGGACACGTCTAGAATCCACGTGCCCGCGTCCCAGTGGGCGAGGTAGGCGGTCGTCTCGTGGACGTACACGTCGTGAACGGACCGACGCCCGTTGCGCACGTCCGCCCACGCGCCGTCGACGCTCGTGAGCGTCCACTCCGAGAGCGTCTCGCCCGATTCGAGGTCGAGTATCGCGAGGGCGTTCGTCTCGCCGTCGTTCTTCGTCAGGTACGCCAGGCCGTCGCGCGCGAAGCAGTTGTGGATCGGATAGTCGGTCTCGTGGAAGGCGACGCGTTCGGGCGCGGCGGGGTCGGAGACGTCGACGACGAGGACGCCCGCGACGGCGCCGGGCAGGGGGTTCGCCGGGCCGACGACGACGAGCGTCTCGGGGTCCGTCGCGTCGAGTTTCGCGTCGTAGATGCCGCGGAGCGGACCCGCCTCGTGGTCCGAGAGCGGTTCCCGCACGTCGGCGAGGAGTTCCGGGCGGTCGGGAACGGAGACGTCGACCGTCGCGTATCCGGTGCTGGTGGCGAGGTAGGCGACGTTCCCGTCGGGCGAGGTGACGGCCTCCTTCGTCCCCGGAACGTCGACGCGGCCGTACGGTTGGTACGGGCCGGGGTGGGCGGCCGTCGGCGTCGCGGCCGAGAGGAGAGCGGTCGCGCCGGCGAGGGCGCCGGTGCGGAGGAAGTCGCGGCGGCGCATACGCACGTCTGAGAGTTCGAGCGGGATAAGTCGGCGGTTCGAACGACCGGAGTCGGACGAATCGTCGCGGCCCACATCCGCGACCGGTCGCCGGTCCCGCCTGCGAGTCCACTCGCGAACCTTCGCGCCCTACAGGCGCGAACGGTCGCCGGTGCCCCCGGTCAGCGCACTCGCCAACGCGCCCTGCACGACGACTTCGTCGCCGAGCGTCGTCAGTTCTATCTGCGGGACGTTCACCATCACCATCTCGTCCATCCGCTCGCGGATGGGGTCGAGGATGAGGTCGGGGTTATTGAGGGCGACGGCGCCGCCGACGTAGATGGTGAGGGGGGCGTAGGCGTGGACGATGTTGGCGATGCCCATCGCGTTCCAGTGACCGACCTGGTCGACGACGTAGCGCGCGAACTCGTCGTCCTCGGCGTGTTCGAAGATGTCCACCGCCGAGAAGTCGGGGTCTTCGACCGGGAGGACGGTGTCGACGCTGCCGTCCTCCTCGTAGAGGAACTCGGCGTACCGGGGGATGTTGTTCCCCGAGCAGTACGCCTCCCAGTGACCGTCGTGTCCGCACCCGCAGGTGAGTTCGCCCTGCGGGTCGAGCGTCATGTGACCGACTTCGCCGGCGTTGCCGTCCCACCCCGAGAGCACGTTGCCGTCGACGCAGACGCCCGCGCCGACGCCCGAGGAGATGGTGACGTACACCATGTCGTCGGGGTTGCGTTCGGAGTGGAACCGCTCGCCGATGACGCCCGCGTTCGTGTCGTTGTGGAGGTAGACGCGGTCGGTGTCGAGGAGGACCGAGAGCGGTCCCGTGAGCGGGATTCTATCGATGGTGTCGGGGAGGTTCGCCGGGTTCTCGACGGCGCCCTCGGCCAAGTCCAGCGGACCGATGGAGGCGACGCCGGCGGCGACCGCCTCCTCGGGTTCGATGTCGGCGTCCGAGCACGCCTCGCGGACGATGCGGAGAATCGCCTCCGTGACGGCGATACCGGTCGGACCGCGAGGTGTCCCGTCGCTGCGACTGCTGAGGACCGTGCCGTCTTCGTCGGCTACGACCGCCCGGACGTTGGTCGCCCCGAGGTCGACACCCACGTAGTAGGCCATTGTACCGATACGCGTTTGCCCCGCACTTAACTAAGAGGTTTCTCACACGAATCCGAGTTCGATTGCACGCCCCGAAAGCGCCCGCGCGCCCGGAGAACGTCTCCGTCGAGCCGTCACTTCGTGTCCGCGCGGACGAACGTGACGGGACAGGGGGCCGAGAGCATGACTTCCTGTGCGACGCTGCCGAAGACGGCCTTCCCGGCCGGCGACCGGCGACGGCCGCCGACGACGATTCGGTCGGCGTCGACGTCCCGCGCCAGTCCGACGATGGACTCGCCGTGGTCGCCGACGCGCCCCCGTATCTCGTACTCGACGTCCGCCGCGTCGAGTTGCGCGACGAGTTCGCGGACCGTCGAGTGACGCGCCGCCACGTCGTCGGCCGATACCTCGTCGGCGTTCCTGTCGAACTCGAGGTTGTCGAGCGCCGAGTCGTACTCCTCGCGCGTGAACACGTGCCCGAGGACGACGCGCGCGCCGGCGGGACCGGCGACCTCTATCGTCTCTTCGGCGAGTCGGTCGAGTCGGTCCGCATCGCCCGGTCCGACGGCTAAGAGAATGGTTTCTATGGCCATGGCTACGGTATCAGCCGGCGAGAACTTAACTATGACGATTATTTACTCGGTTTCGAATTAAGAGTCGGGCAGGCTACCGGCGGGTGCGGCGGACGGTTCGGTGTCACGTGCTACCACCATGTAGTTTTCTCCGCTCCGCGCGTGAGACGGGTGGGTCAAGAGGCGGGCGGCGGCGTTCCGCGGACGACGGCGTAATGTGGCCTCCCGCCAAGGGGCGGACATGCTCTCTCCAGAGTTGGACGGCCGCGTCGCGTTGGTCACCGGGAGTTCCGGCGGTATCGGTCGGGCGGTAGCGCTCCGCGCCGCCGCCGCCGGCGCGTCCGTGGCGATACACTACCACTCCAGCGAGGAGGCGGCCGAAGAGGCGGCCGAGGAGGCGCGCGAACTCGGCGCCCCCGCCGCGACGACGGTGCAGGGAGACGTGACGGACCCCGACGGCGTCGACGCGATGTTCGACGCCGCCGAGGCGGAACTGGGGACGGTCGACGTGTTGGTGAACAACGTCGGCGACTTCGCGCCCGCCCACTGGGAGGAGATAGCGTTCGAGACGTGGCGGCGGGTCGTCGAGACGAACTTCTACGGGACGGTGCTCTGCTCGAAGCGCGCGCTTCCGGGGATGCGCGAGGGGTCGTGGGGCCGCATCGTCAACGTCGGGTACGCCGGCAGCGAGAAGGCGCTCGTCCACCCGAAGAACTTCCCGTACTTCGTGGCGAAGACGGGCGTGCTGATGTTCACGCGGATGCTCGCGGCGGACACGCGGGACGACGGCGTGACGGTGAACGCCGTCTCGCCGTACGTCGTCGAGACGTCCGACGAGTTCCCCGAGGACGCCCCGCGGGGCCGGTGGGCGACGGTGGACGACGTCGCCCACGCCGTCTCCTTCTTCTGGGACGAGGGGTCGGAGTACCTCTCCGGGGAGAACGTCGAAGTCGACGGGGGATGGCTCCCCGAGCGGATGTGAACGGCGTCGGCCGTTCGGGACGGAGCGCGGTCGCTCCGAGGCGACGTGCGGTGCGGGCGCGCGGCGTCGCCCGCGCGGAGAAGGGACCGCTCAGTAGTCGGGGGACTCGTCCTCGACGGACCGCTTCAGCGAGTCGCGGCGCGACTTGGCGTCCCGGCCGGTCGCTTCGAGCAGGAACGTGTTCTTGGCGTCGACGGCGTCGCCGGCCGCCTCGAGTTCGTCGGGGCCGAGTTCCGTCGGGTCGCGTTCGTGGAACTCGACGGCGAGTTTGTCCTTCTTGCCGCTGTACTTCACCGCGCCGGCGACGATTTTCTCGAAGACGGGGTTCGAGGGTTCGCCGACGACGTACAGGTCGCTGCCCTTGTAGTCCATCGTCTCGGTGATGGGACCGAACATCTCCTCGACGTACGACTCCATGTCGGGCACTCGCTCGTCGAGGGTCTCGCCGCGGCGCATCTTGTACTCCTTCATGGCCCGTCGTTTGACAGGGGACGGTTTACCTGTTTCGTCCCTCGCCGCTTCTTATGCCGTATAAAAGCGCCTCACGCCGCCTATAAGTCGGTTACGAGTGAAGGCGGCCGCGACGGAAAGCCGACTACGCTCGGCGCTCGGCGATGTACCCCTGCCGACACTCGGGGCAGATGTCGCCCGCGCGCATCGAGGAGACGCCCGCCCCCCGGGCGTGCCCGCAGTTCGGGCAGTAGAACTCGACTCGGTCGTCGGGCACGTCGGCCTGCCGTTCGCCCTGCGACTCCTCGCGGGCGAACCCGTCGTCGCCGGCGCCGGCGTCCGACCGGTCCGCCCCGTCGGACGACCGTCCGTTCGCCTGGGGCGCGAGACCGCCGAACGACACCTCCGCCGGCGTTCCGTCGGGCGATTCCGCGTCGAACCCTTCGTCCTCGCCCTCCTGGACGGGCCAGGAGGTCTGTCGCTCTTCGAGGTCGTTCCGCTCGGGCCACTCGCCGTGGCCGCGGTCGACCTCCGCGGCGTCGGCCGTCTCCTCGTCGGCGTCGATGAACTCCGCGTCGTCGGTGACCGGGGCGTCCCCCTCCGCGGGCGGGTCGGTCGGGACCGGTTGGCCGTCGGCGGACTCCGCCGCCGAACCCTCCGTCGTCGGGTCCCGCGCGGCCGACTCCTGGGCCGCCGCGGCGGGGTCGGCGCCCGCGTCTTCGGGCCACTGCGTCTCGTCGCGTTCGGCGTCCTCCTCACCGAGGATGACCGCGTCGTCCTCCTCGGGGTCCGACGGGGGTTCGAAGTCATCGTCGTTGAACGACTCCGAGTCGGCGCCGGCGTCGGCGTCGGTCTCGGGGGCCGGGGACGCATCGGACGCCCCGGCCGCGTCGGGAGCGGACTCGCTCGCGGCGTCGGGCGAGAACGAGTTCGGGGCGTCGGCCTCCGACTCCGACTCCGCCTCGGGGATGCGGGCGCCCGGGTCGTCGACGGGCGAGGTCTCGGGACCGGCCGGGGCGTCGTCTGCGGCCGCGGGGTCGGCCGCCTCGGGCGCGGCGCCGGAGCGTTGGTCCAGTCCCACCTCCTGTGCGCTTCGGATGGCGGTGACCTCCTTGTTCTCGCTGACGACGTGTTCGGCCCCGCACTGCTGGCACACCTGAATCTCCCGGATGGTGACGACGACCTCGTCGCCCTTCTCCTCGCGGTCGCGTTCTATCTCGGGGTCCCCGTACTGATGCCCGAGTAGACGACATTTGAGTCCCATTACCCGCTTTTCGGAAACTCAGCGACTAAAATGTACCCCCTCGCCGTCCGACGCCCGCGGCCGGCGTGCTACCGGGGCGCACGACCGGGGGACAGTATAAACCGACCGCGGACGATGTACCGGACATGAGAGCGCGGCGGGAGTTTCGAGACCGGCGGGATGTAGAGGTCGACCTCCTCGACGCACTCGTCGACCGGGCGGAGGAGGGCATGACCGTCTTCGAGTTGCGCGCGGCCGTCGACGCCGACATCGACACCATCGAGGAGGCCCTGTCGGCGCTGAAGTCCGACGGACTCATCTCGGTCGACAGCGGCGAGGACCGCGTCGTCATCCTCCCGGCCGACCGGGTCGTCCCGGACCCGACGGCGGAACCCGAGGACGAACAGAGCTTCATCGACGCCGTCCGCGAGAAGTTCGGGTTCTGACCCGAGAGGAGGGGCCGGCGTTCGTGCGCCGGCCGCGTGACGTGGACGTTTTCAGGCCCGAGCGCGGAGAGTGACGTAATGACCGTCGTAGAGGAGATGCACGAGCGGTACGGGGCGACGTTCGAGACTCGCGCGGGCCGGCGCGTCGTCCGCGATTACGGCCGCCCGGAGCGGACCCACCGCGCGGTCCGCAACGGCGCGGCGGTGATGGAGATGGGCTACGGCGTCGTCGTCGTCGAGGGCGACGACAGAGTCGAGTTCGTCGACAACGCGGTGTCGAACCGCGTGCCCGACGCGGACGGCGAGGGCGTCTACGCCCTCCTGCTCGACCCGCAGGGACGTATCGAGACGGACATGTACGTCTACAACGCCGGCGAGCGCCTGCTCTGTTTCACGCCGCCCGAACGGGCCGAACCGCTGGTCGACGACTGGTCGGACAAGGTGTTCATCCAGGACGTGTCGATTCGGGACGCCTCCACCGACTTCGGCGTGTTCGGCGTCCACGGCCCGCAGTCGACCGAGAAGGTGGCGAGCGTGCTCAACGGCGCGGCCGCGCCGGAACCCGCGCTGACGTTCGTCCGCGGGTCGATGGGCGACGAGGGCGTCACCGTCATCGCCGGCGACGGCCTCGCGGGCGAGGAGGGGTACGAAGTCGTCTGCGCGGCCGACGACGCCGCGCGCGTCTTCGAGACGCTCCTCACCAACGGGATGAACGCGCCGCCGTTCGGCTACGCGACGTGGGAGACGCTCACCGCCGAGGCGGGGACGCCGCTGTTCGACACGGAGTTAGAGGGGAACGTCCCGAACGTCCTCGGCCTCCGCAACGCCCTCGACTTCGAGAAGGGCTGTTACGTCGGCCAGGAGGTCGTCTCGAAGGTCGAGAATCGAGGACAGCCGAGCAAGCGCCTCGTCGGCCTGCTCCCGGAGGCGGTCCCCGAGTCGGGCGCGGCCGTCTTCGCGGGCGACGCCTCCGTCGGCGAGGTGACGCGCGGCGTGACGAGTCCGTCGCTGGAAGAGCCGATTGCGCTGGCGCTCGTTGACTTCGATTTGAACACCGACGACGTGACGGTCCGCGTCGACGGCGAGGAGGTGGACGCCGGGGTGACGGCGCTCCCGTTCGTGGAGGGCAGCGACACGTCGCGGCGGCTACCGACGTATCTGGAGCGCGAATAGACGGGCGACGGGCGGAATCGGAACCGGCGACCGAACGCTACCAGACGTACAGCGCCGCCACGAAGACGACGAAGACGAGGACGACCGGGAGTAAGAACCAGAGCACGTCCCAACGACTCTCGGAGGACCCTCGCTCACCCTCGGGCACCTGCGGCACCGGCCACGGGTCGTCACCGCCGCCTATGTCGACCATACAGGTAAACAGTCAGCTAGCGAACAAATGCTTTTCGACGGGGGAAAATCGGTCAGCGAAGCGAGCGATGGGAAGTCAGAGTCCGACGGGGGACCTCAGAGGCCTCAGCGACCTAACAGCGTCCCGAGGTGCTCCCGCGAGAAGAACGACGTCGGCTTGTCCATGTGGACGGCGATTTCGCCCGAGAGCGACCGCAGGCCGAGGTGCTGAACTCGTTCCGGCAGCGAGTACGCCCGCCGGACCCAGCGACCCATCGAAATCTCCGTCGAGAGCTCCGTACGCCACGCGGACTCGTAGTCGCGGAGCGTCGCCGGGTCGTCGGGGTCGACGGCCTCCACCGCGCGGTCGGCGGCGGTCATGCCGTACAGGATGCCGCCGCCCGTGAACGGTTTCGTCTGCGCGGCGGCGTCTCCGAGGAGAAAGACGCGGCGCGTCGTGACGCGTTCGGGCGGACCGATGGGGATGCCACCCGAACAGAAGTGCGTCGTCTCCACGTCGTACTGATCGGTGAGCACGTCGAACATCTCGTTGACCTCCGCGCCCGGCGGCGCGGCGAGGCCGTACTCGACGCCCGCCTCGCCGCGCGGGATGCGCCACGCGAAGAAGCGCGGGACCGTGAGGTGAACGTCGACGAAGTCGCCGTCGTCGTGCGCCTCGTCGAACGCGAGGACGCCGTGGAGTATCTCCTCGGGTTCGTCGAGGCCGACCTGCCGGCGGACGCGCGAGACGGGACCGTCGCATCCTGCGACCATCTTCGCCTCGATAGTCTCCTCCTCGCCGGCGGCCGAAACGGTGAGTTCCACGCGGTCGTGGAACTCCTCGACGCTCGTGACGGTGTGTCGCTCGCGCACGTCGGCCCCGGCGTCGCGCGCGCAGTCGGCGAGCGTCCGGTCGAGTTCGACGCGGTCGATGACGTTCGACACCTCCTCGGTCTTGTAGAACGGGTAGGAGTTCGAGTCCGCGCCGCCGACGTGGAAGTTCGCGCCGTAGACGCGGTTCTGGAGGAGGCGCTCTTTCGCCCCGTCGGGGACGTACTCCCAGATGTCGGTGCTGACGTGGCCCGAACAGGCCAGCGGGGTTCCGACCTCGCCCTTCTCGAAGGCGACGACGTCGTGGCCGGCCGCCGCGACCCGGCGGGCGAAGCGCGCGCCCGCGGGACCGACGCCGACCACGGCAAAGTCGTACATTTGCTACGGATTCGGCCGCCGGCGAACAAATACCTTCGCCGTCTGCACGACCTCGGAGCGAGCGCAGAGACTGACACAGAGGCGTAGTGATAAATCAACGGAGTGAGAATAAGCGCGTATGCGCCGGGACGCTCTCCTCGCCTCCGTCATCGCCCCCGTCGCGTTCACGAGCTATCTCCTCAGTCTGGGTGTCTCGGGCGCGATGGACGACGCTCGAACCGCCCTCCTGTTCGTCGTCCTACTCGCAGCCGTCGGCTTGGTCGTCGTCGTCGGACACCACTCGGGACTCCTCACCCCGCTCCCGGTCACCACGTCGCTGCTGCTGCTGGTGCCGTGGATCGGGTTCGGCCCGCGTCTCGGGACCGGACGCGGCGGCGTCGCCCCCGACTCGCTCGTCGCCCCCGACTTCCTCGTCGGCGTCGCCCTCGCGGAGGCGGTCATCGTCTCCCTCGCCGCCGTCGAGTACCTCGCGCTCAGACACCCGCGCGTGAACGACGCCCTCGACGGCGAGACGGGCGTCGGCGCCCTCGCCACCGGCGTCCTCCACGCCGCCGTCGTCGTCGGCTTTTCCGGCCTCCAGTTCCGGACGTTCGACCTCGAAACCGTCGGCCTCGCCGTCTGGGTCACGGTCGGTCTCGTCCTCGTCGGCTCCGTCCCCGTCTACGTCGCCGTCAAGACCAGTCGCCTCTCGCCCGCCGCCGTCGTCGGCGCGGGCCTCGGGTTCGTCCTCGTCGTCCCCGCCGGCGACGGCCTGTCGTTCGGCGCGCTGTACGCCATCGGCTGGCCCCTCCCGCTGGTTCTCGCCCTGCTGGCAGCCGAGGGGGAGGCGCGACTCCGCCGCATGCACGCCGGCGATTCGAGCATCAGGGCGTGAGCCTTACCGTTCCGTCTCCCCCACGGCGACCAGACCGGACGGCGTCTGCCCCTCGTAGGCGTCCGGCCACGGCACGTCGAGGCGGTCGAACGAGTCGCCGCCGTCGGCGGTGCGGTAGAGGCCGCGGTTGGTGACCGCGTAGAATTCGCCGCCGTCGTCCCCGCGGGCGAGGACGGCGCGCACGACGCCCGAACCCGTCGGAATCCCGACGTCGTCGAGTCGCTCCCACGCGCCGCCGTCGTCGCCTCCGGCCCCGCTTTCGCGTCGGTAGAGGTACGACTCCGCGCTTCCGGCGCGGTGCGCCGAGCGCGGTCCGGACGCCGAGGAGAGGAGGACGCGCGAGGGGTCCGCCCGGTCCACGACGACGCTCCAGCAGTACCGGTGGTCGAGACCCTCCTGCGGGTGGGTCCACGTCTCGCCGCCGTCGCGCGTTTCGGCGTAGCCGTCGCCCGCGGCGACCCACGCGCGGCCCGGTTCGTCGGCGTGCGTCGTCATCGAGTGAGTGTCCCGGCGGGCCGAGGGAACGCGGTCCTCCCACGTCTCGCCGCCGTCGCGCGTCTGCACGAGGGCGCCCGCCTCGACGCCGACGTACAGATGGTCGGGGTCGTTCGGGTCGGGTTCGACCCACCGCGCGTGGTGGGTGTCCGGGCGCGGCGGGAACGACCACTCCGAGGCGGACGGCAGGTCCGTCAGGCCGTCGAGTTCCGTCCACGTCTCGCCGGCGTCGACGGACTCGAAGACCGCACTCGGTTCCGTCCCCGCGTAGACGACGCCGGGGTCGTGCGGCGAGACGGCGACGCTCGTCACCGACTCGGGAAGCGCCTCGGCGCCGACCCGTTCCCACGTCTCGCCGGCGTCGTCGGTCCGGTGGAGACCCGACTCGAACGTCCCGCAGAAGGCGCGGGCCGGCGTGTCGGCGCCCGCGGCGAGACACTCCACCTCGTGGCCGTCGAACGTCCGCCGCGCCGTCGGCGAACCCGTCTCGGCGTCCTCGACGACGAGGACGTCCTCCGCCATCGCGACGTAGCACCTTGTCATGCGCGCACCTAGCGCGCCGCCGACCTTGACCGTTGTGCGGGGTGCGGAAGGACGCCAACTGCTGTGGGAATCAATTCTGATAGTTCAGTCGGTGGTTTCTTTGCGGTCGACGCGAGAGTCGGTGTATGCCCGCGAACTGGACGGCGAGATACGCGCTGGGGATGAGCGGTATCGCCGTCGGCGGCTTCTGGCTCGCGGGGTTCCTGCTATCGGTCGACGGCGCCGCGGCGGCGACGCCGAACGCCGCGACGGCGACCAAGAGCGTCGGTATCTTCGCCCTCGCCGTCTCGCTCGTCGCCGCGGCGACGCTGTTGGCGACGGTAGAGTGAGTCCGCGGGGCGCTCGTCCGAATCGAAGAATCAGTACGGAAAATCGGAACGCGGCGTCGGTCGAACCGACGTCCCCCGCCCGCACGCGCTCGTCGCTCAGTCGTCGCTCGGCGCCTTCGCGGGTTTGCGGCGGTCCGACCGCGGCCCCTCGATGTCGACGTCGGGGAGCAGGTCGCGGAGGTACCGGCCCGTGTGGGAGTCGTCGACCCGCGCGACGTCCTCGGGCGTGCCGCTGGCGACTATCTCGCCGCCGTGTTCGCCGCCCTCGGGGCCGAGGTCGACGATGTTGTCGGCGTTCTTCACCAGGTCGAGTTCGTGTTCGACGACGACGACGGTGTTGCCGTTGTCGGTGAGTCGCTGGAGCACGTCGATGAGTTTCCGCTCGTCCTCTTTGTGCAGCCCCGTCGTGGGTTCGTCCAGCAGGTAGAGCGTCTCGCCGGTCTGTTTCTTCCCCAACTCCTCGGCGAGTTTGACGCGCTGGGCCTCCCCGCCCGAGAGGGTTGTGGAGGGCTGACCGAGCGTCATGTAGCCGAGGCCGACGTCCTTCAGGAGTTGGAGTCGGCGGCGGATCTGTCTGTTCGACTCGAAGAACTCCAGGGCGTCCGCGACTTCCATGTCGAGGACGTCCGAGATGGTCTTCTCCTTGTACGTCACGTCCAGCGTCGCGTCGTTGTAGCGCGCGCCGCCGCACTCCTCGCAGGGGACGTACACGTCCGAGAGGAAGTTCATCTCTATCTTCACCGTCCCCTGCCCGCCGCAGGCCTCGCAGCGCCCGCCCTTCACGTTGAACGAGAAGCGGCCCTTCTCGTAGCCGCGCTGCTTCGACAGTTTCGTCTCCGCGAACAGTTCGCGGATGTAGTCGAACACGCCGGTGTACGTCGCGGGGTTCGACCGCGGCGTCCGACCGATGGGCGACTGGTCGATGAGGCGCACCGTCTCGATGTGCTCGGTGCCGTCGATGGCGTCGTGTTCGCCGGGGTGGACGGACGTGTTGTCGTTCATCGTCCGCGCGAGCCCCTTGTACAGAATCTCGTGCATCAGCGTCGACTTGCCCGACCCGGAGACGCCGGTGACGGCGGTGAACTGCCCGATGGGAAAGTCGACGTCGAGGTTCTTCAGGTTGTGCTGGCGCGCGCCGCGGACGGTGAGCGCCCCCTCCGAGGTGCGGCGCTCCTCGGGGACGGGTATCTCCCGTCGGCCCGAGAGGTACTCGCCCGTGAGCGACTCCTCGGCCGCGCAGATGTCGTCGAAGTCGCCCTGCGCGACTACTTCGCCGCCACGTTTGCCGGGTCCGGGACCCATGTCCACGACGGTGTCCGCGCGGCGCATCGTCTCCTCGTCGTGTTCGACGACGATGAGCGTGTTACCCAGGTCGCGGAGGCCTTCGAGGGTGTTCAGCAGGCGGTCGTTGTCTCGCTGGTGGAGGCCGATGGACGGTTCGTCGAGGACGTAGAGGACGCCCACGAGACCCGACCCTACCTGCGTGGCCAACCGAATACGCTGGCTCTCCCCGCCGGAGAGGGTGGCCGCCTCGCGGTCCAGCGTGAGATACTCCAGTCCGACTTCCTCCATGAAGCCGAGGCGGGCGCGTATCTCCTTGAGAATCTCCTCGGCGATGGTGAGTTCCCGTTCGCCGAGTTCGGCCTCCAGACCCTCGAAGTGTTCGAGGGCGTCGCCGATGCTCATCCGGTTGACCTCGGTGATGGCGGTGCCGGCGACGAGGACGTGCCGGGACTGCTCTTTCAGGCGCGTCCCGTCGCACTCGGGGCAGGTGGTCGTCGCCATGTACTTCTCGATGTGCTCGCGCGTCGACTCGGAATCCGTCTCGACGTGGCGGCGTTCGAGGTTCGGGATGACGCCCTCGAAGCGCTTCTCCTTCCTCCGCGTGCCGTTTCGGGTCTGTCGCTCGAAGACGACCTGTCGGTCGGTGCCGTAGAGGAACTGCCGGCGAACGTCCTCCTCTAACTCCTCGAACGGCGTGTCGACGCTCACGTCGAAGTGCGACGCCACCGAGTCGAGGCGCGTGCGGTAGTACGAACGGTTGTACGACCAGGGCTCGAAGACGTCTTTGATCGATTTGGAGGGGTCGACGACGACGAGTTCCTCGTCGACCTCTTTCGTCTGTCCGAGGCCCTCGCAGGCCGGGCAGGCGCCGTGCGGACTGTTGAACGAGAACGACCGCGTCTCTATCTCGGAGAACTGGAAGTCGGAGTTGGGGTTGCCCAACGCCTCGGAGAACTGCACGACGAGTCGGTCGTCGCCCTCGCCCGCTAAGTCGCCCGTCGACCGCGTGTTCGAGGCGAACGGCACGTCCTCCGGCGGGTCGGGGACGACGAGTTTCAGCACGCCGTCGGCCTCCTCTAAGGCCGTCTCGACGCTGTCGGCGATTCTGGATCTATCTTCGGGGCGTATCTTCACCCGGTCGACCACCACGTCCACCGTGTGGTCGTAGTTCTTGTCGAGGTCCGGCCGCTCCACCGTCAGGTCGAACTCCTCGCCGTCGACTTCGACGCGGGCGTAGCCGTCGGCGACCAAGTCGTCGAACAGGTCCTCGAACGCCCCCTTCTGGTCACGGACGACGGGCGCGACTATCTTCGCGCGCGTCCCCTCCGGGAGCGAGAGCACCTGCGTCACCATGTCCTGTGCGGACTGCTCGCCGACCTCTTCTCCCGTGACGGGGTCGTACTGCGTACCGACGCGGGCGTACAGCAGGCGGAGGTAGTCGTGGAGTTCGGTCACCGTGCCGACGGTCGAACGCGGGTTGTTCGCCGCGTTCTTCTGGTCGATGGAGATGGCGGGCGAGAGACCCTCGACGGCCTCCACCTGCGGTTTGTCCATCTGTCCGAGGAAGTTCCGGGCGTACGCCGACAGCGACTCGATGTACCGTCGTTGCCCCTCGGCGTAAATCGTCTCGAAGGCGAGCGACGACTTACCCGAACCCGAGAGGCCGGTGACGACGGTGAACGCTTCGCGGGGAATCCGGACGTCGAGGTCTTTGAGGTTGTGTTCTTCGGCGCCTCGAACCTCGATGAAGTCCTTGCTCATCTACGCTCGGCTAAGGCGAGCGTACGGCTAAACCCATCGGTTGTGGTAGGATAGCACACCTCAGCGCGGCGGTTCGTGGTCGCGGCGAGGCGGGGTGCGGAAGGCGGACTACGACAGTTTCTCGCGGGCGATGGTGACGCCGGTGGGAGCGATGATTATCTGGTCGTCGCCCTTCTGGACGATGTCGCCGTCCACCTCGTCGGCCACCTGTCGCAGGTCGTCGACGATGTGTTCCATCGTGCTGTCGGAGGTGGTGTGCCGCGTGATGTCCGCGATGACGAGGTTGCCGTCGTAGACGGCGTCCTTGATGGCGACGACGTCCTGCTTGCCGCCGATAGTCGCGATGCGGACGCTCATCCCCGCTTCGCCGCGAGCGGTGTCGAAGTCGTCCAAGTCGAGTTCGACGTAGTCCTCGGTGGTGTGGCTCTCGCCGCCACTGAGGATTTTGCTCATGATTCCCATGTCGGCTACAACCGCTACGGCCGGGTTAGTTCTTACGTCAGACGCTCGTCAGACGCCCGACAGAACGGGCGCCACGCGCCGGGATACCGGGGTTTTTGCGCCGGGCGTCCGACCCGCGAACGTGACTTTCAGCATCTGCGTCCGCGAGCGATACGAGGGCGAACTGGGCGAGGAGCAGACGCGGTTCGGCGTCGCCGTCACGACGCGCCTCCCCGGCGTCGGGACGCTCTGCCCGTTCGCCTCCGAGAGCGGCGCCGTGGCGACGCAGAGCCTCGTGAACGTCGAGTTGGGGCGGAAGGGCGTCGCGTACCTCGACGACGGACTCGCCGTCGAAGACGCCCTGGAAGCCCTCCTGAACGCCGACGAGGGGCGCGAGCAGCGACAGTTGCACGGCGTCGGCTCGGAGGGAGAGTTCGCCTTCTCCGGCGAGGAGTGTCAGGGCTGGTTCGGCCACCGGACGGGAGGGAACTACACCGTCGCCGGCAACCTCCTCACCGGCGAGTCCGTCGTCGACGCCACCGCGGCGGCGTACGAGGGGGGCGACCGGTCGGAACCGCTGGCGAAGCGACTGGTGGACGCCCTCGACGCGGGTTACGAGGAGGGCGGCGACAAGCGCGAGGACTTGGAGGTTCAGAGCGCCGCGCTGGTGGTGGAGACGACGGAGGAGGAGTCCCCCCGACCGTACTACGACGACCTGCGGGTGGACGCGACGCGGACGCCGATTTCGGACCTCCGGGAGACGTACGAGACGGCCAGAGAGGGGTACGAGGCGGCCGTCGAGAAGTATCAGGAGTAGTCCGGTCCGAAGCTCGAAGCTCAGACGGAGAACTGGAACAGGTCGTCGCCGACGTGGTGGAGCGACTCGACGACTTTCCCCGAGTCGCCGACCATCTCGGAACCCGGTTCGAGGGCGCGGCCGACGGCGAGCACCTTGCCGTGCGTCTCCTCGGCTATCAGGACCAGGTCGCCCGCCTCGATGCCGTCGTCGGCGTCGACGATGCCGGGGCGCATCACGTCGGCGCCGTCGCTGACGAACGAGACGGCGCCCGCGTCGACGGTGACGACGTTCGACGTCGGTTCGTAGCCGTTGGCGCCCGCGACGGTGAGGAACGGGCGTTCGCCGTCCATGTAGACGACCACCGGGTCGCCGTCGACGAGGACCACGTCGAAGTCGGCGTCGGCGAGTTCGACCATCTCGTAGGCGTCGCCGTCCAACTCCACGCCGGTCTGTTCGGCGATGGCGTCCTCCAACTCCGAAATCTCGTCCGAGCGAAGGTGGTGGCGGGACTTGACCTTCATACCCCCGTCCACGGAACCGGCGTGAATAAATCGACCGCTATCCGGGGCGGCGTCGGGCGTCCGCGGACGACGACGCTCCCGGATGCGAGCGCGGAACAAACGCTAAGTAACGCGGGTTCTTGCTGGCTTCTATGTGGCGTTCCCGGACCAACCGGGGTCAGAAGACGGTCGTCTGCATCGCCTGCGGGACGTCGATCCTTCGGGGAGAGGCGCGAGAGTACGACAAGGAGGGAGACCGCTGGAACCGACACGGCAAGGAGTTCGAACACCTCTGCAAGGAGTGTTATCGCGGACTGTGCCACCAACCGCGCGCGGAACTGGAGTCGCTCCTCGTGGACATCGAGGCGGACGGCCTCCGCCGGACCGAGTTCCTGACGCGGTACGTCGAGGCGGTCGAAGAGCGGTACGGTTCGACGGAGGAGACGGAACGGGAGCGCTGACCGAGGCGAGTTCCGAACGGGGCCCGTCGGCTCAGCGGACGACGGTCACCGGAACCGTCGACTCGCGCATCACACGTTCCGCGACGCTCCCGAGGACGAGGCGCGGAACCCCCGAGCGACCGTGACTCCCCATCACGACGTGGTCGACGTCGTGGTCGTCCACGTAGGCGAGAACGACGCGACCCGGACGGCCGCTCTCGACGACGACGGTCACCGTCCGACCGCGTTCGGCCGCCCGTTCCTCCGCGTCGGCGCGAATCGCGTCCGTCCGGGCGGTCATCCACTCGGACCACGACTCCCCGGCCCCGAGACCTTTCGTCTCCCCTTCGTACACCGCCAAAAGCGGGTCCACGACGTAGAGGACCGTGACATCGTCCTCCGGGTGTCTCGTGAGGACGCGGTCGAGCGCCCGTTCGGAGAGCGGCGAGCCGTCGAACGGGACGAGAACGTGTTCTCCCATGCAGCGGCGTACGACCCCGAACCGCAAATGGTTCACTGGCCCGGAGAGGATTTTTCTCTTCCGCGCGTCATCCGACACCGATGTTAGAGACGCTCCTGCGCGACGAAGTCGAGTCGTCGGGCCGCTACCTCGCCGAGGTCATCTACGGCGCCAACGACGGTATCGTGACGACGTTCGCGGTGGTGTCGGGGGTCACCGGCGCCGCGCTGAACCCCTCTATCGTCGTCGTTCTCGGGCTGGCGAACCTGTTCGCCGACGGCTTCTCGATGGGGATGAGTAACTACCTCAGTCGCCGCTCGGAACTCGACTACCAGCGCGCGGTGCGCGCGGAGGCGGCGGGCGAGAGCGGCGACTCGGCGTCGACAGCGGAGGGAACGGCGGCCGAGGCGGCCGACGGGAAGTCGCCCGGACTGACGGCGGCGGTGACGTTCGGCGCGTTCGTCGTCGCCGGGTGGGCGCCGCTGATTCCGTACCTCGCGGACCTCTCACCGGCGTTCGGGTTCTCCGTCGCGTTCACCGGCGTCGCCTTCTTCGCCGTCGGCGCGAGTCGCAGTCTGGTGACGGCGCGGCGGTGGTACGTCAACGGCGCCGAGATGTTCGTCGTCGGGATGGTCGCCGCGGCCGTCGCGTACGCCGTCGGCGACCTGCTGCGCGGCGTGGCGTGAGCGAATCCACCAGTGCGACACGCCTAACTACCTCTCGCGTTTAGTCGATGGCATGTCGAACGACGCGCAGGCGCAGGCCGGGACGGCCGAGGGGCAAGGCCCCGTCGAAATCAGTCCCGACGTCGCCCGGCAACTGCAGGAGAAGCGCGAGGAACTCTTCGAGGAGTTCGAGATACGCGACGCGTTCCCCGGCCCCGTCCTCACGGAGGCCAGAGAGCGCACGAAAGACGTACAGGCGGAGATTCGAGAGGAGGTCGACGAACGGCAGGACCTCCGCGAGTTGACGACGTGGACGACCGACCCCATCGACGCGCAGGACTTCGACGACGCCATCTCCATCGCGGAGGACGAGGAGACGTACACCCTGTGGGTCCACATCGCCGACGTGACCCACTACGTCCACCCCGGGTCGGAGATGTGGGACGAGGCGGTCAAGCGGGGTAACACCGTCTACCTCCCCGCCTACACCATCCACATGCTACCGCCGACGCTGGCGGAGACGGTGTGTTCGTTGGTCCCCAACGAGGACCGCCTGGCGCACACCGTCGAGATGGAGATAGACAAGGAGAACCTCTCCTTCGAGACCATCGATATCTACAAGTCCGTCATCGAGTCGGACGAGCGTCTCACCTACTCGCAGGCCGAGAAGCGCCTCGACGACGAGGACGCCGCCCTCCACGAGGAGTGCACGCTCGTCTACGAACTCGCCGACCGGATGCACGAACAGCGCAAGGAGGACGGCTCTCTCGTGCTGAATCCGAGTCGGGACCGCGCGCACACCATCATCGAGGAGTGCATGCTGAAGGCGAACAAGGCCGTCACGCACGAACTGATGTGGGGCCGCGGCGTCGAGGCGATGTACCGCGTCCACCCGCAACCGACGCCCGACCAGTGGGACAAGGCGCTGCGCGAAATCATGGAGCTCGACGGCGTCTCCATCCCGAGCGCGTCGTTCGACGACCCGCGGAAGGCCGTCAACGCCGCCCTGGAGGACTCGCCGGGCCGCGCGCTGAACAAGATTCAGCGCGCCGTGCTGAAGGTGATGCCCCGCGCGAAGTACATGAACGACCCCTTCGGCGGGCACCACGCCCTGAACTTCGACATCTACGGGCACTTCACCTCGCCCATCCGACGGCTGTCGGACCTCATCAACCACTGGATCGTCCACGAGAACGACGTTCCCGAGGACCTCATCGAACTCTGCGACCGGGCCTCCGACCGACAGAAGGACGCCGAGACGGCCGAGCGACTGTACAAGCAGTTCCTCGAGGAGGTCGGACTCGACCCCTACGCGGTGAACAACCGCGGTATCGTCACCGTCGACGACGACGGCGACGTGGTCGACGAGAACGGTCTGCCGCCGGAAGAAGAGGCGTAAGCGTAGGCGCAGGCGGACGGTTCGCCGCCGGTTTTTCAGTTACTGTTTGTGCGTGAACAGCACCACTTCGTCCTCGTGTGTCGACACGCAGAGGTCGAGCATGCGGCTGAGTTCGAGACTGCTGTACTCGCCCTCGCAGACGACCAAGTCGTCGAACGGGTCCCCGCAGGCGGGACAGGCGATGCTCACGGTGTTTCGATACGTCGTGACCCCGTCGACGGCCTCGTTCGGCGTCAACGAGGAGGTGAGTTCGTCGTACTCCGCGTCGTCCATACCCTCCGTGCGCGGAGCGGACGCTTAGTGGTACCGATGAGCACGTCGGAAGCGGCGGGCGAAGAAGAGCGGTCGGTCGTGCGGTTCGGCGTCCGTCCTCAGGAGGGACTGGGCGCCTCGGCCGTCGAGAGGTAGGCGGCGAGGTCCGTCGTCGTTATGATGCCGATGACGCCCTCCTCGTCGTCGACGACGGGCACGTGGTGGAAGCCGTGGTTCATCATCGTGTCGGCCACGTCGCGGATGGGCACCTGCGCCGTCGTCGTCACCACGTCCTCGGTCATGTACTCGGAGACGGGCGTGCGGTCCTTCGGCTTGCGTTCGGCGACGATTCTCACGAAGTCGGTGTTGGTGAGGATGCCGACCACCTGATTGTCGTCGTCGACGACCATCACCGAACCGATGCCCTCGTCCATCATCACCTGTGCGGCGTCCTCGACGAGCGTGTCGGGCGAGACGGTGTGCGTGGACGTCGACATCAGGCGCGCGACGAAAATATCCTCCATGGACGTACGTCGAGGGGTCGGTCCATAAGGGTAGCGCCGGCGGGCCGGAGAATCCTCGGGCGCGCGGCGGCGCGAGCGTCTACCGCCGGGACCGGCGACCGAACAGCAGCGGCGTCGCGAACAGCGTCAGCGGCACGAGAATCCACACCTGCCCCGCGAGCACGTCGTACTGCCCGAGCGTCGTCGACACGGGCGTCCCCTCGACGTAGCCGACGAGGAACTCGAAGCCGACGGTCAGGACGGTCCACCCGGTGCCGACCGCCAGCAGTTCGCCGCGCGCGTACTCGGCGTCGGTGGTCGCGAAGAAGGCGTACGAGAACGCCGCGATGGCCCCCGCGAGGAGTCCGGTGCTGAGGACGTGGGCGGTGTATTCGCCGATGCGCGGGACGAGCACCGTCTCGCGGAAGACGCCGTTGGCGACGGCGACGACGGCCATCAGCGCCCACGCGGCGAGCGGACCGAGCAGTCGCGGTATCCCGGCGGTTCTCCGGGTCGGGGAAGTCGGCGTAGCGGACATGATTCCGAGCGAAGAGAGGCACTCGAAGGGAGTATACGCGGCGGCTGATTCCCGCGTAGAGAGATGACGGGCGGCCGTGGGGCGCCTCCCCCGGAACGCCACCACACTCATGCGCGCGGGCGCCCTCGCTGTCCACGTGACCGACTGTCCCAACTGCGGCGAGACGCTGACCGACCCCGACCCGCACAGCGCCGACGGCGCCGACTACGTCTGCGAGAACTGCGGTCGGAAGTGGCAGGACGGCATCGGCGACGAACTCCAGCGCGTCTTCGAGAAACCGACCGACGAGCGGCGGTAAGTTACTGGTAGCGCGCGACCGACTCGGGGCGCTACGCCTCCGAAATCTCGAACTTGACTTCCTGGTTGTCCACGCGGACGACGCCGCCCTCGTACTCGAAGGCTATCGAGAGACCCGTGTTCGGATGTTCCAGTATCCTGTCGGCCGCTTCGGGGTCCATCACCTGAGAGACCGGACGCAGCGTCGTGGGGTCGCAGCCCTTCGCCTCGGCGACGACGCCGACGATTTCGTTCGCCAGTTCGTCGTAGGAGAGGTCTGGTATCGAGCGTCCGTCCGGTCCGTCGGAGATGGTCTGTTTCGTCATCTGTTGTTTCCCGCCGCGAGCGTCGTCCGATTCGCGGCGTTCCTGTTCGTGTCACCGTCGTCGGGTTAGAAAAGTCTGCGGTCGCGGCGGCTTAGGCGATGGGACGTAGATTTGACGCGACTGCTTGCGTCGCTCGCCGATTATGTCGAGAGGAATTAGTGGACTCGCGGGGTCCCCGCGAACGAGCGAAGCGAGTGAGCGGGGGCAAGCGAGTCCATCGACTGACGGAGCGTAGCGACGGAAGGAGATGGACTCGCGGGGGAGGAGATGGTCCACTTGGCATAGATCTACTCCGGGAGGTTCCCCTTTCGAACGTCCATCTTCTCCTGTGGTGTCCGCGCATCGTAATGCTCGTATAGCACTTCGAGCGAGACGTCCATCCGTTCGGATACCGTCTCCGGCGACACTTCCTCGTTCAGGTGATACGTGATAGCGCCCCGACGGAGCGCGTGCGGTGACCGACTCGATGGACATCGCGCCGGGTACTGATTCGAGCCAACACGGGCTTCACACGTCGCCGGATCTCGGTCGTGCGGACACGGACCGATTTCGCAAGGTTGCGTGACTCGGTTTATCCATTTATTGAACGTGTCTCCGGTCGGTCGACCATACTTCGAGGTAACTAACGGCTGCCGCCCGTAGCGGTCCTGAACGTCGTACCGATCCGGGTGGTCAAGGTACTCATCGATGATAGAGTACCACTTCGGGCCGAGGTAGACCCAGCGCTCACCTGATTCACCGTTTTTCAGCGGCGTGTCGGTCTCCGGACGATGTTTCAAATTTATCGCGTGGTGATCCGGACGGAGATCTTCTACGTCGATGGCTCGCACCTCAGAGCGTCGCATCCCAGTTCGCCAGAACAACGAGACGATGGTATGGTTCCGGCTGGCGAATTGATAACGGTCCAAAGAAGCGAGGATCTCGTTTGCACGCTCTCCTGATAGATGAACGGACCGGGCGCCCGCGCCATCTGGAAGTTCAGGCGCGTGGACCTTCTCAGCAAGACCGTCCTCAACTGCCTCAATGTCTGCCCACCAGCGAAGCGCCTGCCGAATCGTTGAGAGCTGTTTCTGGAGCGTAATCGGCTTGATCGCGTTGCGACGCCACGCGACAAAGTCCGCGAGGTCACGCCCCGAGAGATCGTTCAAATTGTTGACATCGCGAAGCTCGCACCAGTTGAGGAAGAACCCGAGACGAGTCGTCTCGTTCTGATAGGTGGACTCGACAATACTCGGTTCGCGATAGTTTAGGAAGCGCTCAACGCCCTCCTCTGGGAGTAGAGGATCAAGATCAGTCATTTGTCTGAACTCGCTGATTCTGGCAGATCTTTGTCGCGCGGCTATCGAGGTCTCGCTGACTCGATTCGCCTTCTCTATCTTTTTGTGTGGAATGTCTGTATGGTGTTAACTTCATTTGTGTCTTGAGATGCCACTGATCGTGGCTTAATGGACACATCACAAAGGAGCCGTCAGGCAACGAAATGCCTTTGCTCAGGGAGATAGTAATCCCCAATTGCAGGGTGCTGTCTGTGATGTATCCTGCTGCAGCGACGGGCGTCCTGTGATCTTAGCCAATGACCGGACGTCCGTCGCCAATTGGTGCGAGCAACTTCCTACATCGTTATGCCGCGTTACCGGTTCCTGTCTGGGTCGTACTGCTCCAGCATCTTCCGGAGGAGTTCATCATACGTCTGGCCGCCGCGCTTCGAGCGACGGAGACGATCGCGTGTCCCCCGTGAACACGGTATGCGGGTTTCTGATGCAGTTCGCATGTAGCACTTAACGCGATGATACACGGAATGAAAAGTGTTGTCTGCAAAGGTTTATTTTAAGATAGTATGAAAGAATCATTTGTTTAGTAGAGGAATGTAATAACTTCTCAAAGTGGTGAATCTACCCATGATCAACCCATGTCCAAAATCTATCATACTCGTAAACAACTTCACCACTATTGACGCTTCCACCGTGAGCATCAGCGTGGCAACGTCTACAAAGGGTTGCTAAATTTCCGGGGACTGGTTCACCTGAACTAGAGACGGGACGGATGTGATGGACAACTAATCGCTTGTCCGACTCACAGCGGACACACTCTCCTTGATCAGTCCTTTGGATCACCTGCACCAACTGTGGAGACGCCTGTTGTACTCGTTGTGACTGTGACCACTCTTTCTCCCGCACGAGATTTTCTTTGTCGTCCCAGTAGAACCGTCGTGCGTGTCCAGAACTACAGCCAACGACGCCAGCAACTATTCGCGTAGGGATTGGATAGCGGAACGTGCGTAACAGTCGTTTGATCCGTAGTTCGTAGGAATCCGTCTTCTCACGACTCATGGAATCTAACTCCAGATACAATAGGACGATATCCCTCCAGATTTCAAGTATTCCTCCATTGTATCTCATTCCATCCGACTCAGAGAAACCAACCGCGGGATCCTTAAGGAAGCTCACCTCCAGTCGTCGTGCGACCCACGACAGTATTTCTCCTCTTGGAGCGCTCCCATTGTGATAGTCATCACGTTTCGAGAGCAAAGCCTCGTGGCGGACTCGAAGTTGCTCTCTATCAGCGCTAGAGTTCATAGCTACTTGTACGGTCTCTTGTCTGCCAGTTCGAATAGCGGTATGACATCTGAGACGGCATACGCTCTCAACAGGTCCTCAAGCGCGTCGTAGCGCCTTCTTGAAATCTCAGGATCGTCGGACCAGTTGAGGTAATGTTCGCCGAACTGAGCAACGTCCGAACTCGTGAGGTATGGATCGCCTTGGTTCTGATCAAGCCGGAATTCATCAGCATTCAGTCCATGTTCGTACTTTTGCCAACGTGGCGTTACTTGTGACACGCCAATCTGTGAGCATACGTCCTCTAGCGAGGTATACTGACCAAACGATGCCCAAGCATCGTGCTTCAGATCGTCACTGTGTACGGATGAGAGAGCAGAGTCAATTCGCTCTACAATTTCCCGGTCGGTTCCTACGATATCAGCGACAATTTGAGCTCTGCCTCGGAGATGAGGGAAATCAAAGGCTTCACCGTTGTAAGAGAGATAAGAAGTCGCTGTCGTGGATTCCATCTTGGTTGCGATTTTGTCGAGTAGTTTGAACTCAGCCTTAGGACCACGTCCTTCACGAAACAGTACTTCAGTGCGAATACGTGATCTTGGTGTTTGTTGGTAAGCGAACGCGACAGAGAGAAGCTCGAAATCGGATGAATCACGGAAATCAGGTTTCTCCGAGTACTCGTGGTCTGGGCTAATGGTCTCTATATCTATAGCAAGCCTGCTGTTGTTAGCTGACTTGGGTTGATATCTCGCGCACATCTCTGTGGAAAGTTCCTATGGACTTCTCTTAGATAATTCTAGTTAACTCTAAGGTATCCTAAATTACCCAATCGTTGATGGTATGAATCGGTTAGATAACAGTAGAACGTGCGACTCTCTGCAGATTGGATGACCATCGCTGACGAGCGCATACTGGAATTTCTTAGGGAAGAGGGACCACACACTCCATCAAAGATGCACGGAGACGACCGGATTTACTTTAGCCGAACACACATCAACCAACGATGTAAGTTGTTGACAGAGCATAAATTGTTAGAGAATCTTGGAAATGGGGTATATCGCATAACTGAATGGGGTGAAAGTTATCTTGAGGGAGAAGTCAATCTAAGAACAGAGTTCGGTCATTAGTTCTAGTGATACTTTGCTACGGTGTAATCGACTTATTTAACAACCCGATCACGAGCAGCCGGATGTCCGCAGCTGAAGCCGATATTTGGTCCTGTTGACCGAAAGAACTAGACGCATTCTCTGTGATATCCGATTATGGTTCGCGTCGACGACTCAGGAGACGTCACAAAGTGCTGGCTCTCCCCAGATGAGCTATCGGCTCTCGAACGGGCCGCTGGGAAAGACGGCTGGGAGCGAGAGATCGCAGTGCAACTGATGGGCCGCTGTGGTCTTCGAGCGTCCGAAGTGAGCTACCCCGGTGATGACTATCTTCGCTACTCCGAAGACGGCAGTGTGTGGCTGTTCGAGGTCCGCGGGAAAAACACGAAGGGAGGCGACCGCAAGGTACGAGATGCCTGGATGCCCGACGACGTCGCTGACGATGTCCACAAATACAGCCGTGAGCGGCAGCTGGATCCATCGGAGGCGTGGGTCGATGTGAGTACACCATCGGTTCGTCGATGGGTGAAAGAAGCAGCACACGCGATTGCTGACGACCTCGACTCGCCACGTTGGCGGTCTGTCTCCTCACACGACCTCAGACGCTCGTGGGCGACGTACCATCTCGTTGAGCGCCAGGTCGACGTTCGGACGATGATGAGCATCGGTGGCTGGTCCGGCTACTCCGCGATCGAGCCGTACCTCGCAGAGCCAACGGAGGCTCGGATTGGAGATGCAATGAGTACATAGACTCAACCACTTCGTCCCCCGAGGTAAACGAAATATAAAGTGCATCGGTTCAGTCGACTAACGTATGAACCTCGCATCTGACGGAGGCGTCTCTCCTCTTCCGTCACTGTCTCGCCAGCTGTCTCCAGGGGACGTGAATATGGATCTGACTATGTGTGGTCTGCTTGTTGAGCGAGCCGAGGAACTCGCACGACTCTACGCCGAGTACGGAAACTGGAACGAAGTCAAAGAGATCTGGTTCGACGAACGACTATCGAACCGAAGCACACGGGACAGCTCTCAAAAAATATACCGTGTGCTGACGTCGCGGTTCAAGAACGCTCCCACGGCGCTCCCGAATCCGAGTATTCTGCCAGCGATATTCGACGAGTGCCAGACGACTCGCGACAAAGCACAGATCCTCTATCTCTACCTGATTTCAGACGATTCGCTCGTTCGGTACGTCGTTCACGGATACATCGCCCGCTTCGCAGAAGGCAAGCTGGATCCGCTTGACTTCTCGAACGAGACGCTTGTCGATATTCTCACTCGGCTCGAGTACTCTGACGGAGATTCCTTCAACTACGCGGAGTCGACCATCGAACGGTGGTGCGAGGGCTTCCGATCCGTAATGCGCAAGATCGGTGTGCTCGATGGGCAGCAATCAGTCGTTGGTGTACCCCCGTCGATAGGCGATATCTCGTTGCTCGTCGCGATGGACTATTCATACGAGAGCGACGACGATGAGTGGCTCACTGCGCCGCGCGGGTTACTCTATCTCTTCCAGCCTGAGAACCGTTGGGAAGAGCTCTTCGACCGAGTTGCGAGCACCGACGCATGGGAGTATCTCGAACTGCACGGCGACCTCAACGTACGTCCCAGTGATGAGCCCTACTTGTGGGCACACGATGGAGGTGACAGCTAATGGTCGACGCGAACTGGTTTGACGACCTCCCAGACGACTTCGAGGAGTCTGTTCGTATCGACCGGGACGAGCAAGACCACCGCCAGCGGGCGATCCGATCGTATCATATGACTGCCGACTCCCGTCGGTTTATCGAGGACTTCGTCGACCGAATGCTCGGACAGGCAGACGACATGCGAACGGGATCGAACTACTGGCTCTACGGCTACTACGGAAGTGGGAAGAGCCACCTGCTGACCGTCCTCGATGGGCTGCTGGACACCGATTGGCTCGGTGGACAACAGGATGCAGTCTGGTCAAATCTCGTCCAGGCGTCCGGTGACGAGGAGTTCGAGCAACTCAGCGACCATTGGCAAGCGATTCACGACGAGTACTATGTCATTCCAGTCTCGGTCAACCTGTTGAAGTACCAGGGACAAAAGCAGCGGAGCTTCAGTGAGATCGTTCTCAGGCACGCCCACCAGGACGCAGATCTGACGGGCGTTGATGACGGCATCTCAGAAGGGCTGTCCTCGCAACTCGACGTCGCCTACTTCGAGAAGTGGTTCCGAACGACAGACGCGTGGTCCGATCGGCAGACTCGCGCTGAAGCTGCGCTCGATGATGTGACAACTGCGGCCAGCGATTACAACTGGCAATCGGACAGCCTCTGGAAGGACGTCCAGAGCTATGGTGTACTGGCAGACGTCGTGCTGCCCAAGCTCTTCGAGGAAGTCAACGAGACACGCGACGGGTATACAGACCTGCAACCGTCCGACATCGACCCAGAGGAAGTCGTAAGCAGGCTGGAAGAGCTACGGGCCGAGCGGCAGGCAGAGCTGGGGAAACCAGTTAAGCTCGTGTTGCTGCTCGACGAGGTCAGCCTCTTCATCGGGACCGACTTCGAGCGACTGACCGAACTCCAGACACTCGCCGAGAACGTCGACGACATCGGCGACGGCGACATCCAGTTAGTCGCGACCGCACAGGCGAAGATCGAGGACGTCCAGCCGAAGTTCGCTGCACACGGTGCGGACTTCAGTATCGTCAAGGACCGATTCCCCCACCGCTATCAGCTCCCCAGCAAGCACGTCGGCGATATCGCGAAGCGCCGTCTATTCGAGAAGTCCGACGTTGGGGAAGCAGCAGTTCGGGAGGTGCTCGACAACGCGTCGGTGAAGCCGACTGAGTCGCTGGTCTACAACGAGATCAAGCAGAACACGAAACCACCACTCGACAGCATCGACGACGGGGAACTCGTTGAGTTCTATCCGTTCCTCCCGTACCACGCTCCACTGTTCCTCGAGATTCTGTTTAATCTCCGCCAGGAGGCCAGTGACCCGGCGAAGTCAATATTCTCGGGCACGGCCCGAGCCATTCTCGCGCTCATGCACAGCCTCCTACAGAAATGGGTCGACGAGGGGGAGGGCGACCAGGTTATCACGCTCGTCGATTTCTACGAGTTGGTGAAGCCGGAGCTCAGGGAGATACTCAAATCGGACATGCGCGTCATCGAGGGCTCCGAGGCGAGCCGAGGAATCAAAGACGAGGTGGATGACGGGAATCTGGAGGAGTTCGATCTCGACGTTGCGAAAGCCGTTCTCTTACTCCAACACGTGCACGATATCGTCCCGCTCAACGAGGGGAACATCGCAGTCTCCGTGATGTCGGACCTCAACGGCCGGTCCTGGATCAGTACCCAGAACCGAGTCGAGGAGTCGCTCGGACGCCTCCAGAAATTCATTCGACCGACCGAAGACGAAACGGGAGCTCGGTACCGCTTCGCGACCCAGGAAGAGCGGATTATCTACGACGACACCGAAGCCAACGAGGACGACCCCGACTGGGAGGCGATACTGCAAGCACTGGACGAGCATCTCTGGCACCGGATTACACAGGATCTCTCACTGCCAGAGTCGGTCCCATACGGGGACTCCGGTGACGAGTATCCCGTTGCATATGGATTCCGTCTCGATGGAACCGACTTCGAGACCACTGTCGACGCTGACGGTGGACTGGACGTCTCCATCGAAGTGCAGGGCGTTCGCCCAGATCACACCCCCGAAAACGGTGACGAGGAGACTCTCTACTGGACAATAGATACGGACGGACTGGACGACCTCCGGAAGCATCTCGGTAAATGGTGGGCACTCCGTGACGCGATTTCGACACACAATGCACCGCCAGCTGTGGAACGAGACCTCGAGCAGCGTGCCAGTGCTGTTCGGAGTAAGCTCGTCAGTGCGATGCAGAGCGGTTCGTACACGGTGAAAGACCGAACGGATATCAGCGGTATCTCCAAGGCTGTCCAGACCGCCGTCGACGTCGGATACCCCGACGACTTCCATCCGATGATGCTGCAGGTGACCGACGATCGCTTGCAGGAACTGGCGGAGTTCTCGACTGGCGACCCACTTCCTGCGTGGGCGCACACGATTCAGGTACCATCGTCCGATCCGTCTGCAAGCCAAGGGAAGAAGTCGATTCAGCGTAACGTGATGTCACTCACGGGCCGACAGCTGAAAGGCCGCGATGACGGCCTCAATATGAATACCGTCCTCGACGGAATCACTGGGAAGAAGCCGTTCTACGATGACGCTCGTCCGGCACTCTGTGCGATCATCTGGGGGTTCTGTCAAGAGGGCCGATTGGTCCCTGTCGACGAAGACGGGAATACACTGGAGAACTCGGCTGTTCTCGATCAAGAGCAGCTCTCGACGACGAGACTGAAGCTGCTCCCGCGTGAGCCAATCGGGAAGCTCCTCGAAGAAGGTGGCTTCAAGCAGACGACGGAGACGGTCGCAAATGGACTCATCCACCTGCAGGAAGCGAACCAGCAGTTACGATCGTCGCTCATTGGACTCCAAGAGGATGTCCAGTTAGTCGTCGATACTGACGTTCACTCGGGAGCTGTCGCTGGACTCCTGAACGCACTTATCGAGGAATTGTCCGATCGTATCACCGCCACTGCTGATCGGTTGTCCGTCGTGAGGTCACAGGGCGACGGGCTCGGAGACGCGATCGAACAGACGAACAACGTACAGGAGTGGTTCGACGAAGTGAAAGACGTCTGGAACCGTCGGATCAGGTCTCTGTACCGGTTCGACGCGCACCTCACGGTGGGCGACGATCGGTTCGAGTGGGTTGACGAGGAAGCGCTATCGGCCGTCACTGCACAACGCGATGCGCTCGAAACCTTCGATGGGAGCTGGTGGACGACAGACGGATGGAAGGCGCTCGTCGCAGAGACCACGACTGGGCTGAGCAAGGAGTTCCAGCGCTCGTGGAACGCCTACGTCGACCAGCAAGGGCTCACTGACCTCGTCGAGCGTATCGATGGTCATCCGTGGGTCATCCCAGCAACGGAGCTTCCGACAGGTGTGCAGGTCGCGATGGAACGCGAGTACATCACGCCGCTGCGAGAGATACAGCGATGGTACGAGACGATCGATCAAGTTGTCGCATCGCTCGCTTCAGACGGCGAGGATACACTGGTCTCGGCTGCTGATGATGTCTCCGACGTAGATCCGCTATCCACAGCGACAGAGTATGATATGGACGAGTTAGCGTCCAGGCTCGACCGACTCACCGCAATCGTCGGTGACCGGACGCCCGATGAAGTCGAGCAGATCGGCGTACTTCCGGATGACCGTCAGAGCATCGACCGACACCTCGAACGTCTCGTCGAGCGTCGAGAACTGGACATCGATGTGACGGAGTCGGGGGTGATCATCCGATGACCGGCACACCGTACCGTGCGTTCAAGGAGAAGCTCTGTACGTTCGCTGAAGGCCAGGCGGGTATCCGAAACCCGTTCGTTATTGTGGCCGTCGAACCCGAAATCGAACATCAAACTGTTGACCGACTCAGTGGTTGGGCGACAGGGTCTGACGAGCCACCAAGCATTGATGAAGACATCTCTATCCAACCGATCTGGCTCGACGAACTGCTTCCGCAGACCAAGGTGTATAATCTGTGCGTTGCACTCGGGAGCGAGACGAGCCCGGAACGCATCGAGGACACGATGCAGGATCGGCTCGCCGAAGAGCTCGTCCAAGAGATGGTCGAGAACGAGATCGACGAAGAGCATCTGAAACAACAGAACCACGTCGTCCTGCTCCTCAATATCGGGAGTCTCTACCCGTTTACACGTGCCTCTGAACTCTTCGACGAACTCGACCGTCGGAACGTCAGATCGACCATCGGGATTCCGTACCCTGGCGATGACGTCGGCGGGAAGTTGAGCTTCTTCGACGGAGATTCACGACATTACTACCCGGCGCACCAGATCCCGGGTCCGATTACAGAGAAACACCTCCAACAATGAGTATCAGCAATCTATTCCGCAGCGACCCGACCCGACAGCTCGAAGAAGTCCAGAAGGTCAACGCCCGTGAACGGGCAGAAACCGACGTCGTTGAGTTCCACGAGACGGAGAGCGCAAAGCGCGTCCTCACTGAACTGGGGAAAATCATAGAAAATCCAGGAACTCAAGAACGTTTCTTGTATGTTAACGCAACCTTCGGCTCAGGGAAGACTCACCTGCTGAAACTTATCGGTCTCGTCGTCGATACCGAGTCCGAGTTCGCTCATCTGGGAACCGAACTCGCTGAGCAGTGGCCTGGGTTCGACAACCTCACCCAGTCGATCGACGCCTCACACGTCGAGCGTCTCAAACCGGTTTTCCTGAATCTCCTCGACCGGGACGCGTCGAAGGAACCACCGCTCCCGTTCCTCATCTTCGAGGCGATTGGACGCGAACTCGGCTATCCGACCGATCCCAACTGGCTGCTCGAGTGGGCCTGGACCGTCGATATGGAGTACGACGGCGTCTGGGATGCGCTCCAGACCACCGAGTATGATGGGCAGACGTTTGAGGGTGTGCTCGAAGAGCGTGCCTCGCTGCGGCGATGGCTCTACGAGGCACTCCCAGCACTGTCGGAGACGACAGGGACCGAGCTCGAAACTAGTGATGGCGCGAAGGCATCCATCGAGCGGGCCGAAGACGAGGTCGATCCTGGGTCGTTCAATCCTAAGGAACTGGTTGAACGTGTGGAGACGGTAACCGACGCCCTGAACGAGGAGGGGCCGAACACCGAGCTCTTCCTCGGGCTAGACGAGGTCGCGCTGTTCGTCGGCGACAGCAGGCACCGATATCGTGAATTCGAGGAGACGATGGAAGCGCTCCAAAATGGTCCGAATCCAGTCGTCATGACGACCGGTCAGTACCCGCTGCCAGACACGCGTGAAAAACTCATCGGTGAGGTGAACGATGACCACTGGACCCACCAGCAGGTGCGGCTAGAAGGCACAGACACGGAGATTATCGTCCGGAAACGCTGGCTGCAGAAAGACGGTGCAGGCAGTTCTCGAGTCTCCTCGCTCATCTCATCGATGCCGGACCTCTCGCTGAAGGCGTATTCACCAGTCGGGAGTGCTGATCCTGATGCGGTCGAGTCCTACCCGTTCCGCGAGTACGACTTGACGCTGTTGCGGAAGGTGATGCAGGAGCTGATCACGCAAGGCCGAGCGACCGAGCGTGACTACATCCAGGGCCGTGCGTTGCTCGTCCTGGTGCGGTCGCTGTTCACGAAGTTCGGCTGGGCTGATGCGGAGGAGGGAGCCCTCGTCACGTGGAACGAACTGTTCGACCTGCTCGTTGAGGAGACGACCTATGTGCCGCTGTGGGTTCAGGAGATGCTCGAGAACACGCTAATTCCGACCTTCGATGGGAACGAGGATGCGTGGGAAGTCCACGTCTCGAAGGCGCTGTACCTGCTGAACCAGACGCCTGCAGTCCCGGCGACGCCGGAGAACCTCGGGCGGCTGATGCTCGACGACGTGAACGCCTCGGTTGACCAGCGCGTCGAGGAAACCAAATCGGCACTCAACACGCTCGTCGATAAGCGGAAGGTGCTCACGGAGACCAACGACAAGGGCGACGAGGTGTACACACTCGTCTCGGAGGAACAGGAGAGTATCCTCAGTCGGGCACAGACGAAAGCCGAGCAGATATCGCCACACCAGCTCTCTGCCTGGCTGGAGACACGACTCCGGGAGAGCGACGACTTCTTCAGGAGCGACAACAGCCTGCACGAGGCCGACGTTGGCGACGAGCGGCTCGTTCCGCTCCGGTACGAGTACTCCATCCTCGATCCAGTGGGCAGAGCGCCGACCACGGAGTACGATGCCGTCCGAATTCGCGTCCTCGCCGATGACGCCGATACGGTCTCGGACCAAGTGGAGACGTGGCAGGACGTGAACGACGGACGCGACGGTGGTGAACACATCCTCATCGCAATCGACGTTCCGGAGACGACACTCGACAGGATTCGCAACGTTATCGGGATGGGGCAGGTACTGGAAGAAGAGACCGAGAGTCACGAGGAACTCGAACGGGAACACCGGACCGATAAACGGCGGCTCGAGTCGTCCGTGAGCGATCTCCTCGAAAACGCGTCTGTCCACACAGTCCACGACTACCGAGGTGAGCGACCAAACGTCCTCGACGATGTCGTCGAAGACCAGGTGCAGGCAGTGTTCGGCTCGACTCGGAGAGTCCTCTCCCGGCCGCTCGTCGAGGTGGACGACGCGAAGGAGCTGGCGAAATTCTTTCGGGGAAGTGGCGACTGGCCACTCGCCGATAGAGACGCCGTGATGCTCGGCGTCGATACGTCCAGCACGGAGATTGCGGACACTGGCTGGTGTCGGGAGTTCATCGACGAGTACGAGTCACAGACTGCAGTGGACGTCGAAACGCTGCTCCAGCAAACGCGGACGGCGAACGGCGACTACCGAGGGACGCCACAGGAGTCGATTGCGGCGCTGCTCATCACGCTCGCAATGTCGAACGAGAAGGTCGCACTCAAGCAGGATACGGACTACGTGACCGATCCAACGGCGATCGGTCGACAGGTCCGGACGAAGGGTGGGCTCACGTCAATGCAGGTGCGGTTCGGCGTCGACGATGGAATCACTAACCCTAAAGAGGTTCGCAAGATCGTGTCGACGGTCCTTGGCCACGATCCCGAAGGCAACGACCCAGACATATGGGTTGCCGGGCTCGCCTTGTGGGCCGAAACCAACAGCATCCTCGTCAAGCGGACGTTCAAGGGTGTCACCAGAGAGTTTGATATGGATCTTGACGGGCTGGAGTCCATTCTAAAACCGGCCTACAGTGGCGGCGATATCGCCACGTCCGAGTTGGCCGACGACGACGTTCAGTCTGAGGCCGAAACCTTCGCAGACGCACGCGACCTCTTCGCTACAGCGGACGGAGGGAAAACGCTCTGGGCGCAGTTTACCGAGACGCTCGAGTTACTGGAGGATCTCTACCCCAGTGCGGCGATTACATCGCGGATGCAGACGACAGCTGTCAGTGGGTCTGTTCCGACGAAATCGACGGTCACCTCGCGGCTTGCGAAGGCAATCGAGCACCGGGTCGACGAACTATCCAAGCAGTACCGTCGAGTGACAGGTAACGCCACAGACACGACAGACCCCGACGAGATTCGGGAAGAGTTGACGGAGTGGCTTCGTGAGAACGAGCCGGACGTCAAAGCGCTCCTCGACGACGCTACAGCAACGTTCGATAGCGTCTCGTTTGACGACCTCGAGTTGGTGTTCGGGAGCGCCTGGAACGGGGATCAGGTCGCCGAGGGTGATCTGGTTGATTCGTCTGTGCGCCAGCAGACCGAGGATTACAAGAAAACTCGAGAACTACTTGAGGGAGAGCCGAGCCCGTGGTCGAAGCTACAGTCTGCACATGAAGATCTTCGAGCAGAGAACCCAGATTCGCCAACGACCGAGTCGGTTTCTACGGTGCTGGACGCCTCGCGACCACCGTCGATCCAGCGAGTTCGACGGCTCATTGAGGAAGCGAAGGACCCCAAGCCGCCAGGAGCTGACGACAATTCATGGGCGGAGCTCCAACGTGTCGCAGAGGATCTCCGACAGGAGCTTCCGAACGCTGCCGTTACCGACGAGGTGACGGGGTTAATCGACGCGGACGACCGACCGACTGATGAACGAGCGACGGAACTCCTCGATGAGTCCAAGAAATTGTTGACCCGAATCCGCGAAGTCAGAGAGGCACTGGATGACGTCGAGGACGGCGGTATCGTATTGATCGAAGAGTAGACTCACAAGCAGACTCTTGCTGGAGTCTCATTCGTTCTTTCCTAATGCAGGGGTACTGTACAGTCATAGAACAAGTAGAATAAAATGGTTACCCAACGCTTCGTCACTTTATGCCGAAGTGGAAACAGACTGAAACTTGGACGGAGAAGTATCGTCCCGATTCGTTCGGGGAGATTGACGGAAACGAGAGTATCATATCTACTTTCCAGAACTATTCCCGAACGGGTGAATTCCCAAACCTGTTGCTCGTAGGTCCTCCTGGGACTGGAAAATCCACAGTCATGAGAATATTATCTAAGGAGATCCACGGTGCGGAATGGCGCACGCATACGCATATCTTAGATGGAATGGACGTTCGAGGAGTAGACCAAGTTCGTTCGAGAATCTTACCGTTCATTAAAACAGACTACAAAGGAGAGGCTCCACGACTACTAGTCATAGAACAGTCAGAGAGTCTAGTAAGAGACGCCCAAATGATGCTTAGACCACTAATGGAGAGACACACAGACCGGGTTCGAGTCATTCTCACATGTAACGACGTTTCACTAGTCAGTTCTAGCGTTCAGTCGCTCTGCGCAGTCTATCGGTTTTCTCCTGTGGATCGTGAGATGATCCGCAATCGACTCACAAAGATTGCTCGTAGTGAAGGTGTTTCAGTTACTGATGAGGCTATCGATGCACTCAGCAGAATCGCAGATGGGGATCTCCGAAGGGCAATCAACGCGTTACAAGCGGTTGGAACCGCGGACGACGATCGAATCACCGAGTCGGACGTTGACGACACCCTGACCTCTGTTCGCCCAGATACTGTGAAGAACATGGTATATGCAGCGTTAGCTGGTGATTATGAGGAAGCGGTATCGAAGTTACACGAGTTGCTCTCCGAGGGCGTATCTGGCAAGGATATTCTCTTTGAAGCCCACAATGTCGCACACAACCTCGAGAACTTCGACGAATCGACTCTCCGTCTAATCAATCAAATCGGCGAGGCAGCATACCGGCTTGATGCAGGAGGTGATGCATCTGTTCAAATTTCGTCGGTGCTTGCAGACGTTGCTCAACAACAAAGTGATTAACCGAAATCGTGATCTTCGTTCCTGGTAGCAATATTAAAGACACTCCTGTCAGTTCGTGTTAGCATACTGGATTACATTCTATGGAAGGCGATTCACTCTCTCAGCGAAAGGCGCAACTGGACAAGGCCGAACGTGAACATCTCGAAGACATCGTCGAAGATCTCCGTGAACGCGTCGAGGGCAACGTCCGGTTCCAACTGACGCAGAAGGGTCTCGATGACGAGCCGGAGGATCTTGAATCGGTGAACGAGGATATGGAGCGGCTCGTCGAAGCAATCGAACTCGAAGTTGTGGACGGTCATACGTGGGACGAGGCGTTCGAACAGTACGTCACAGGTGTCGGGTATACCATCGTCAATCGCCTTGCAGCGCTGCGCTGTATGGAGGTACGTGACTTCGTCGGCGAGGAGGTCACCGTCTTCAAAGAGAATGGTCTGACGCCGGCTGCAGAGACGCTCGTCCACGAGGAATTCCTACTGGAAGATGAGGCCATCCTCGAAGCGTATCACAACGCCTGTGACGAGTTTGCCGAGGAAATCGAGATTCTCTTCGACCGTTCATCCGCTTACAGTCTTATCGATCCAGATGACGATACCTTCGAGGAACTCTGCGAGAAGCTCGACTCGGTCCCTGACGAGGTCTGGCGGGCCGACGACGTGCTCGGCTGGGTCTACGAATACTACAACGTCAAACTGCTCGACGACCTCCGGAGGAAAGGCGACCGCAAAGGCCTCGACCCTGAGGACGTTCCACCAGCGAACCAGTTCTATACACCTCACTGGGTTGTGCGGATGCTCACTGACAACTCGCTCGGTAAGCTCTACCTCGAACACACCGGCGAATTGCAAGGTGTCGTCAAGTCCCAGGAAGCGTTCTCTTCGGATGAGCGAAAGAATCGACCACTCTCTCCCGACAAGTCACCTGATGTCGCCGATTTTTGCACCTATCTCGTTCCCTCGGAGGAAGAAGGAGAATCGACCGACTTCGAGCACCCGGAGGAGCTTCGCGTCATCGACCCTGCCTGTGGGAGCGGGCACTTCCTGCTGTATGCGTTCGACGTGCTGGAGCGTATCTGGCGTGCCGAGACGGACCTCTCTGCGGAGGAGATTCCGCGGAAGATTCTCCAGCAAAATCTCTACGGCGTCGATCTGGATATGCGGGCCTGCCAGCTCGCGGCGTTCAATCTGTATCTGAAGGGCCGGACCCGCACAGAGGCGGAAGGTACTGAGGGTTTCGACATGCCTGAAGTTGGTATCGTCTGTGCGGACGCGAAGGTGGCCGATGTCGACGGTGTCGAGGCAGTGTTCGACGAGGTGGCCGGCGACAACCCGAAGGTTGAGGGCGCCCTCCGCCGAATCCTCGACGCTTTCGAGGAAGTCCACGGGCTCGGGAGCCTGCTTGACGTTCGCGGGACGCTCGGTGACCTATTTGAGGACGACAGCGATACGGAAGGCGTTCAGATCACGCTCGACGACGATCCGACAGTAGACCACACGCTCGGACAGGTGCTCCACAGTCTGCGGGAGGCCGTCGAAGAACACCGAGACTCGGACTCGTTCCTAGCACAGGATCTTCGGAGCTTCGTCCGGCTACTGGATATCCTGGCACAGGACTACGACGTGGCACTGATGAACCCGCCGTATGGTGCACAGAACCGTATGCCGGACGTCGTGCAGTCCTACGTCCGGTCAAAGTTCGACTACCCACCCGAGTTCTACGTCAACTTCTTCGAAGTCGGGAGCCGGATCGTTCACGACTCCGGTCGCGTCGGGATGCTCATCCCGCACAGTTTCATGTTCAAGAATACCTTCCAGGAGTTCCGGGAGGACTTCGTCGGAGAACAGGGAGGCTTCGACTTCTTGGCGGAGTTCGGGTACGGTATACTGGACAATGCAATGGTAGGAACCGTGGGGACCGTCGTGCGAGTCGGTGACAACGAGAGCACCCAGGGGTCCTTCATTCGGTTGCACGATGTCGATAGCTACCAGAAGGAACGAGTGTTCCGAGAGACGGTGTTCGAACAGAGCTCGGAAAACGACGTGAAGCGGGTGTTCCACGTTCCCTACGACGAGTTCAAGCACATCCCTCGGACGCCGCTGTGTTACTCCACGCCAGAAGCAATACGACGGCTACACGATACGGAAACGAAGCTGGATCCGGACGCTGCCCGAGTGGAGGGTACCAGTCTGGGGACGGCTGCGAAGGGGATGGATACGAACGATAATGATCGGTTTATCCGGTACCATTGGGAGGTCGATGGTGACGACCGGTACATCCCGTACGCGAAAGGTGGAACCGACGCCTGGGTGCTTCCGCGTATCTCCACGAGCCTGAATTGGGCCTTCGATGGTGACGAACTTCGTCGTGCAGGAGCTGCCCTGAAGAACGAGGAACAGTTCGGAAAAGCGGGGTTGACGTGGACGTACGTTAAACGAACGGGCCGTCGGTTCGGCTACTTCCCACCGGGTGGATCGTTCGACGGCACGGGCTGTATGTTCTTCACCGATGCTGTCTCGGACTGGGTACTCATGGCGATTCTCAACTCAAACCTGTACCACGCGTTATTCCTGTCCCTCACCGTCGAACGTCATTGGCAAGTGGGGGATGTTGGGCGGATGCCCTGGGTGGAAGACCTCGCCGAACAAGATCAGCTCGCAGAACTAGCCCAGGAGCAGTTCAGGCTGCAATTGGAGAACGAATCCCGAAAGCCGACGAGTCCTCACTACATTGGGCCAAGACTTCTCCCGAAAACGTATCCGGCTGACTCGGTGTACGAGCATGCTCATGTCGACCATATAACCGAAATCGTGGAGACAGAGATGACCGGCGATGCAGCAAATATGAGTATCACGAGCAGGGTTGCGCAGGTGGAGCGGGAGCGGCTTCGTCGTCGGTCCCGGCTGGAGGAACTCTCCGGGGCGATCGACGAGCACGTGTTCGAAACAGTCGGTGTCTCGCCGGAAACGGAAGCACGGGTTCGCCAAGAGATATTCCTCCGGACGTCGGAATCCCCGGAGGATCGTGAGATCCCAGACCCAGAATCAGTCCCAGAAGTCCCGGACAACGTCGATCGACACGTCAAAGACCTCGTCCATCACTTCGCGATGGAAGTCGTCCGTGCAGAACCAGACGGCATCATCCCACTCCATTCCACCGGCGGCAAAGCCGATATACTCGACCGAATTATCGACCGCTTCCAGGAGGCTTACGGCAAGCACGCATCAGACCGGCTCGCCGAAGTCGACGAGTGTCTCGGTGCAACGGCCGCCGCCGAGGAGGCCTATCCCAATCTCCGGGCGTTCGTCGAGGAGCATCTCTTTGACTATCACGTCGACAAGATGGAGAGTACGCCGATTCTCTGGAAGCTCACCAGTGAACGCCTCATCGCCGACTCGGCGGGCGAGGGGTTCGCGTGCTTCGTTGACTACCATAGCCTCGATTCGGGACTCCTAGACCGGCTCGCCACTCAGTACCTCGAACCCAGAAAGGCCGAACTCCGAGAACGCCGGAGCGCCGCGAACCGCCGTCGGAGTGACCAGTCCCTCTCAACGAGTGAACAGGCGGAAGCCGCCGAGCAGTACGAGCGCTGTGCGAGCGGACTCAACCAGATCAGCGTCTTCGAGGACGTGCTTCAGGATCTGGGCAGCACCACCGAACGTGACTTCGGCGACGAGGACCGACAACTCGTTGAGGAACTTGCTCCGAAGGTCGCCACCTTCCGCGAGGAAACCCGAGAGCGCGTGGAGACGCTGGCGGACCTACGCGAGCGTAACAGTGAAGAGTGGTTTCAGGACACCTTCTCGGACAACTTCTGGAATGCCGTCGACGAGTGGCGATATGAGTGGAACGACGCCCTCAGCGAACTCGAACGCGCTTGTGAGGAGTACGTCAATCCGTCTGATGAGTCAGTCGAGGCACACCTAGCGGACCTGTTCGAGTATTTTAATGACCGACTCAAGGGATCGGACCACTACTCCAGCACGGGCATCCTGTTCATGACCTACTACTTCGAGCGGGAAGGAGCCGAACTGCTTGACGATGACGGGCAACCGTTCGAGAATCTGAAAGACGAAGAGCGCTTGCTTGCCTCGCTCGCGACCAGTCTTGATGACCCCTCAGTCGTCGACATGGAGTTCCTCGAAGCGATAGCCGACGAAGAGGGCGTCGAGAACGTCGACAATCTCCTTCCACTGGCAGAGTTCAAAGCATTGGCAGAGGAAATCGGCGACCGCTGCCAGACCATCGACAAACGAATTCCCTCCAATTGGACCGACCGCGCACTCTCAGAAATAACGACTGAAGGGTACCAACCGAACCACAAGCACGGTGTCGAAATCAATATCGCACCCCTCGCAGAGGCCGATATCGTCCCGAAGACGGTGGAGGATGACGTTCTCTAAGTATGCCAGCGACGAACACCCTCCCACAGTGCGCCCACGAGGCGATCGAGAGCGCTATCGACGATGCGGCCGACGAGGACCCAGTCATCCTCTGGTGGGACGACGGCGGCTACCTCCGAGACATCGTTGAACATGCGAGCACCCAACTCCGCTGTGAGTTCCGTGCCGCCGAGCAGACGCCGTTAGAGCTCCGTGCGGACGCACCACGCAACCGAACCGTCTGGTACGTACCCCAGCCCAGCAGCGGCGACGTCGACTGGTTCAAGGACGTCGAACACACCGGTGGTGTCGTCGAGCAACACATCGGTAAGCTAGCTGCACGCTGCTTCGAAAACGAACGCCTCCAAGCGGCAACGATTCGTACCGCATACAAGGATGCTGAGGACCGCGAGAAGGTAGCCCAAACGCTCTACAAGGAACTCAACGGCGAGGGTGGTCTCCCGTCACTCCAGGGTCTCCAGACAAAGATCGTGCTGGACGGCCACGACGATCCCGTGCAGTTCGTCCTCGAACACGGGACGCGAAACCTCCCGGATGGCGACGAACTCCTGAAGATTCGTGACTTACTGGTCGACAATGGCGTCAAGGCCGTCGAGGGCGAGTCCGACGTACGAACCATCGTCGAACGAACACGCCGCTGGGCAGTCGCTGAGTGGCTCGTCGACGAAGGACTGGAGAAGTCGCTGCTTCCGCGGGAGTACCAGCCCGAACCAAGCACGGGATTCGGTGTGTCCAGACCCGAACTTCGGTCGATGCTGAGCAAGACCGCACAGAAGCGTGAACTGGCGAACGTCTACCTCGATCCGGACCAGCGGTTCTGGCACGACGTCCTCCGCACCTACGACGAGCCGTGGAAGCTCGTCGATTGTCCGGTCGACGCCTCTCTCGAACACCGACTCTGGGACGAGTGGACCCAGTCGTTCAACAGCGGAGAGTACGAGACGTGTGTCACCCAGGCGAAGCAGCGTCACGACCGCCTCGAGTCAACCTACGGCGACGTTCCGTGGACGAACGTCTGGGAGCAGGCCATCGACGTGGCCACCCTCGCGAACGAACTCGCGACCTGGGAAGAGCGTGGCGACACCAGTGACGTCGTCGATCTCTACGGCGATGTCGATGGGGGGACCTGGCAGATCGACAACGCCGTCTTCAATCTCATCGTCTCTGGCCAACCGGAGACCGGGCTCCCCGAGGAGCATCCGGCGACGGCGACGCTCGACGGCCTTCGTTCCTCGTTGACCAAATCGCGGTACCTCGAGTACCTCACTGACCTCGGTGACCTTGTCGTCGACCAGATCAAAGCTGGCTCACCCTTCGTCGGTGAGAAGCACGCTCACCAGTTCTTCGCCGAGGAGCAGGAGCACCTCCAGAGCGGCCAGAGTGTCGCACTGTTCATCGTCGACGCGCTGCGGTTCGACCTCGCCCACGAACTCGCCGACTCGATCCGTCGCGAACTTCCCCAGCTCGAAGTCGACGAGAGCACGTGGGTTGGCACGCTCCCATCCGATACCGAATTCGGAAAGGCCGCGCTCACGCCCGGCAGTAAGTTCAGTTTCAACATCGAACTCCAGGACGGCGAGCTCGTTCCCGAGCGCAACGACCGCAAGATCACGAACCACCGTCGCCAGACCCTCCTCGAGAACGACGGCTGGAGCTACATCATGCAGGACGCCGAGGACGAGGTGGGCTGGAGCAACACCCGCGTCGCCTACTACTGGAACGACATCGACGAGACGGGTGAGAAGGAGCTGACGAATTTCGAGGAGCTGTTTAGCGACCGCATCGAAGCGATCTCAAGCATCATCTGTGAGAAGCTGGACAAGGGTGAGTGGGACCGTGCGTACATCCTCTCGGACCACGGCTTCGTCTCATTGCCGAAGCACGTCGATATCGACGATCTCCACCCGCCGGACAACGCCGAACAGGTGACCCGACGATGGGTTGCTGGAACAGATCTCGATGATGACGCACCAGGCGTCTTGCTCGACGAGGACACCCACCTGGGGTACCTCGACGACGATGCGAAAGTCAGTATCCTCGCCGATCCGATCCAGCGCTTCCGCAACCAGGGCCTCCCTGACGCGCGGTTCTACCACGGAGGCGTTCTCCCGCAGGAGTTCGTGCTGAACTTCGTCACTATCACGCAGGAGTAGCGGTCTCACCCTTTCTTCGCGAAGATTGATAAGACCAGATTCGGTCATAATAGGTATCCATCGTCCTATGTCAGTCGGCATTCACGCACACCAGAAGCGCAGCATAGTCACGTCCAAACCATCGCTTCCAGATTATGAGTCGGAACACCGGTCACGTTGATGGCGAATTGGCTGAATTCGCAGTTGCTGCAGATCTCGTTAGGAACGATTGTCGAGTCTCGTACACCCACGGCCAGTACAAATACGACTTGGTCGCAGACAAAGACGACGAACTCCTGCGAGTGCAGGTCAAGAAGGCCAACCAGATGAACAAGAAATCCTGGAAATACCGGATATTCACAGACCGATACGAGGCGGGTCAAGTCGACATATTTGCTGGCTACGTCGTTCAGGAGGACAAAGTATTCTATGCAACCTTCGATGAGGTCGGCCAAAACGAGTTCAGAGTGAATGCGAAAGGTAGAGACGAAATGACGGAGCACAATGCGAGTATCGCGAACATCCTTGACGACTATACTTTCGCTCAAGCACTTTCGAACCTGCATGACCACACTGTGACCCCGGACGCAGAAGACACGGGACAGAATCCAGACTCGACCTAACGATATGGACTCACTCAACCCAGGAGACACGATTCTGCTCAACGACAACCCCGCCGAGGTCATCAAGACGTACTCTGTTGGCGACCTTGAGTACCTGCGAGCCTACGTCGAGGATGTCGGCGTTAAAACCGTCTGTATCGACGACGTGGAGATCGAGCGGAAGCAAGACCAGCTCGGGGCGCTCGAACCGGCGACAGCCACCCAGCTACATCCAGACCACGAATCAGTCTCTGCAGAGTGGTTCGACCTCCGGTCACAGGCGCTCCAGCTCCAGATCGCCCACGAGCAAGGACAACTACTGAGCATCTCGAACTCTCTGGTCCGCCTCGAACCGTACCAGCTCGCCTGCGTGAACTGGGTGATGCAGAAGCTCCGACAGCGAGCGCTCATCGCCGACGACGTCGGGCTGGGGAAAACCATCGAGGCGGGGCTCATCCTCAAAGAGCTCACAGCACGCAACCGCGCCGACCGCGTCCTGTTTGTCGTCCCCGCCCATCTCCAGAAGAAGTGGATCCGCGATATGGACCGCTTCTTCGACATCAGCCTCACACCAGCGGATCGGCAGTGGGTCGAAGGTGAACGCCGTCGTCTCGGCGAGGAGGCGAACATCTGGGACCAAGACCACCAGCAGCTGGTCACGAGTATGGCGTTCCTCCGTCAGGAAGAGTTCCGCGAGGAACTCGACGACGCGTTCTGGGACGTCGTGGTCGTCGACGAGGCACACAAGGCAGCCAAGCGTGGCGAGTCTCCGAGCAAGACGTCGAAGATGGTCGAGCGTGTCGCCGACAATTCCGACTCGCTGCTCCTGCTGAGTGCGACGCCACACGACGGGAAGGGCGAGGCGTTCCGCTCGCTCATCGAGTACATCGACCCCTTCCTCGTCGCCGAGGACCAAGACCTCTCAAAAGAGGCGGTCGACCGCGTGATGATGCGCCGCGGGAAGCAGACCATCTACGACGACGATGGCGAGCGCATCTTCCCGAATCGAGAGGTCGGAACCGTCCCGGTCGAGATGACTCACGAAGAGCGCCAGTTCTACCGTGCGGTCACGGATTACGTCAAGAACGTCTACAACCGATCTGAGCAGCTCAACGAGCCTGCTGTGGGCTTCGCGATGGCGCTGATGCAGAAGCGCCTCGTCAGCAGTATCGGAGCGATCAAGGCGACGCTCAGCCGCCGACTCGCGAACCTCGTGGACCAGCAGACGACGGCGACATCCTTGTCCGAAGAGGCCTCCGCCTATCTCGAGGGAGAGGACCTTGACGAGCAGGACCAGCAGAAGGCCGAAGAAGAGCTCGCAGGGCTCACGATCACCGAGAGCGACGCCCAACTCGAAGAGGAAATCGAGACGCTCAGAGACCTCGTCTCGCTCGCAGAGGGCATCCCTGTCGACTCGAAGGCCCAGAAGGTTCGACGGTACATCCAGCAACTGCTCGAAGAACAGCCCAACGAGAAGGTGCTGCTGTTCACGGAGTACCGCGACACGCTCGACTACATCCTCGAACTGGTGAAGGACGAGCCATGGGCCGACGAGATCCTCGTCATCCACGGTGGCGTCGACAAGGAAGACCGTGCTCGCATCGAGGACGAGTTCAACCACGGCCAGTCCCGGTTGCTCTTCGCGACCGACGCAGCGAGCGAGGGGATCGACCTCCAGCATAGCTGCCATATCATGGTAAACTACGAGCTGCCGTGGAACCCAAACCGCCTCGAACAGCGCATCGGTCGCCTCCACCGCTACGGCCAGGAGAAAGAGGTCAAAGTGTGGAACTTCTCGTTCGAGGACACCCGCGAGAGCGAGGTGTTCGAGATGCTCCAGGAGAAGGTCGAGAACATCCGCGGCCAGCTGGGGAATACTGCCGACGTGCTAGGGATGCTCGACGACATTAACGTCGACTCGCTCATCATGGAGTCCATCCGGAACGACGAGCCAGCGAGTGCGACCAAGGAGGAACTCGAAGAGCTCATCAACGAGCGACAGAGGACGCTCGCGGAGTGGTACGAACGCAGTCTCATCGACACCAGCACGTTCGACGAGGAGAGCCGCCGGAAGATCCAGGAGGTGATGGACCAGTCCGAGGACGTCTATGGGAGTGAAGCCGACATTCGACAGTTCTTCGAGTTGGGAATCTCCGCGCTCGGTGGAAACGTCGAAAAGGCCGGAAACAACCTGTTCCGTGCAGAACTGCCCGACTCGCTTCGACGCTCGCGTGACGGTGAGCCGTACGGACCGTTCACGTTCAACCGTGAGTTCGCGATGGACCACGACGGGATCGAGTACATCTCTCCCGATGCAGACCTCGTCCAAGAGCTGATGCAGCGAGTGCTCGACAGCGATCAGGGTGCGGTGGGCCTTAAGCTGCTCCCGTTCGTCGACGAGCCGGGAATCACCTACAACTACCGCGTCAGATTCGAGGACGGGACGGGCGAGGTCATCCGTGAAGAGATACTCCCCGTATTCGTCGATGCAACGCATCGTGACCCTCAGCAGCGCCTGGGCCAACGAATCATCGAGGGAGACACGATCAAGGGCTCCCCGGATGGCGACCGTGTGCGAACGCTCCTTGAGCACCAGCGCGAGATGCGTTCGTCTGCCGACCGGTACGTGAGTCAGCGTGTCGAATCACGACGCGACAAACTCCAGCAACGTCGTAGAGAGGAGACACAGCAAGAACTTGACGATCTCGAGACCTACGCGGAAGCCGAACGTGAGAGGATCGAGACGTTCATCGCGGATTACGAGCGGAAAGCAGAAGCTGGATCTGATATGGACATCGCGATCCGGAGGCAACGGGATCGGCTCTCCAAGCTTGAGGAACGGATCGAGAAACGTCAAAATGAACTGCAGCGGAAGGCGCAGGTGATTTCATTAGCTCCCGACGTCGAGAACATCTGTCTTGCCCTCCCGATATAGGAGATAAAGAAGCGTACAGATATTCGGCGTTAGCCGCCGAATATCTAGCGCATGCTCCGTATTGCCAATTCTCTAATTCTCAGCAAAGAATACCAGCACGGAGGAGTTATCAACTTTGAATAAATAATCTATATTAAGTATATGTCAAGGTCTGATGACAAGTCGAACGATAGTCTGGGTTTAGCCCGCCGAAAATTGCTCACTACAGTCGGTACAGGGTCCCTTCTCGGTCTCGCAGGGTGCATTGGTGGTGCTAGTATTGAAGACACTGATGGTGATGGAGTTATTGACAGCAAAGACTACGCTCCACGTGACAAGAGCGTACAGGAACGCGCTGATGTAAAGGGTACGGCGAAGATGACTCCAAAGACTGATACTCCAACCCAAACTCCGGTACAGACTCCAACAAAGACGCTAACACCGACGCCAAGTTCAACATCTACTCCGGTTCCAAAGCCAGAGACTGATTACGGAACAATAACTGCAAAAAACCCACAGGTCTACGAGGGTCGGAACTATATTTCTTCATACTCTTCAACGAAGGCTACTATTCAAGTTGTCAGCGAAGACATGGACGGCATTACTGCTAATGGAAATGATCTGCTTCTCCTTCTCGCAAATTTTCCCAGAGAACAAGACCATGAATATTACCGTACGTCGTTTTCGGCTAATGATAGTGGTTACACCCCTATTGAACTTGATCTCGAATTTCCGGAATCGGCCAAGGATGAGTTAGTTCATTTTCTAATATTCTTCATTGATGAGGACGTGACATATGAGAGTGCATCTCTTAGTGACTTCACTTTCCTTGGGGAGTCAGATCCATTTGTCGTCGATACAGATACTCAGAATATTCGACGGGACCAACCGGACGTTCTTGCACGAATCAATACTGAAGAAACAGACTATTATACTCGTGAAGACGCCGAAGGAGCGTTTGCTCTTTCGGTAAGCGGTCGAACAAAAGGAAGGGAGTGGTCTGCATCGTATTTCGTATTTAAGAGTGCTTATGCGCTTGCTGTTGAACGTGACCACGGGAGAAGTCGCGAGGAATTTGTATCTTTCGAGATGCAGAATGGGTTTGCTGGGGAATTCGCTGCGATTATTTCAGATATCGCTTTAGACAATGATTTCAGTGAAAAAGTAGAGCAAGTAGAATTTATTATCGACTTTGTACAACGTCTTCCATATGTGCCTGACGACGTTTCGACGGGATACAACGACTATACTAAGTATACCCTCGAGACACTTACTGAACTGGGTGGCGACTGTGAGGATACCTCAATCTTACTAGCTGGAATCCTTCAGTGTGAACCATTTGGATATGACATGGTTCTTATTCAGCCCCCAGGACACATGGGAACCGGAATATATGGTACTGATCTTCAAGGCTCCTACTGGGAGTATGATGAACGGGACTACTACTATATCGAGACCACAGGAGAGGGATGGGGAATTGGGGACTACCCCGAATCTCTCGAAGATGACGCATATGTCTATCAGGTATAAACTAGGAGACATAGTTTCGCTGCCAATCTAGCGAACATTCTCGCTCACAGACAACAAGAACGATCACTGGGTGACAACAATGAAGATGGAAATGTGAAATCACCACAAAAACAGTTGGACAAGTCCAAACGTTCTACGTCAGGGCAATAGAGACCATCTACAATGATCTCTCCAGTATCATTGACACAGCACCTCAGAGTCGCGAAAAGCGATCTCGCCGCTGAGTATGGCGGTCGCCCCATCGGCTAAGTCGTTTGGACGATCTATTCAATGTGTGTAGTTGGAGTTTTGTGACCCATATATAAACCGGGGTTCCGCTGAGGCTAGTTGCGGTATTTAGAACTGCGTCTTTTCTAGCGCATAACGGCCTCGCTGCTAACGTTTGAACCACGGTTTCAACTCCCGGTTTTTCGTCGAGAACATCCGATCCGCCTCGTTGCACATCACTCTGCACAAGGGTTGTGCAACGAGCACCACTTCAGCGGAAACAGAGGGGTCCGAATCAGTTCCCTCACCAAGCTTCCGAGGAGTTCTTTATATACTGTCGCTGGTTGAGATACTCGACAGAGCTAGGTATCTCGAGGGGTTGTGCAACGAGCACGTGATTGTACAGTAGAATTCTAGAGACATCAGCGACGAATAGCCACGAGATAGAAAAAGAGACTGGCAAAGCCAACTATCAGCAGTTGGTTTCCACTAGGTGCCATCATTGAAAGGGATACTCCAAGTTTACCGGACAAAGTTTGGTATGCGTGGAAGAATGGACTATTGGGATCAACAGAATAGGAAGAGGCGAAGTAAGATAGGAAGGGCACAAACACAAATAGTAAAATGAACGCTGAAATTTTTGAATCCAGATCAATCCGTAACATACTGTGAACCAGACGTGATAAGATAAAAGATCTTCACACTAAGCATTTTGTATTGTGTCTCTGCAATCTAAAACCAAGCAGACATCTATGTTATCACTTAGTCCAACAGTACCAAGACCGAGGGATCGATGATAAAAAGATGAGAATCGAGAAAACGGAACAGCGAGCGCGCATGTGGGAGCATCTAAAAGAAGCGACGGGAAAGGGACACACATCGAAGGCGCTCGACCAGGCCGTCCGGTACTACCTTCGGATGCACGGGTCGAATCACGCCTACCCATCCGGAGTGATCGACGACGTCCTTGATGCCGCTGAAGAAAGTGGGTCACTGACGCCACCAGAAATTGCGCGTCTTCTGGATGTTGAAGAGTTGAACGTCGATTATCAGGTTAGCCGGTCCATCGGACAACCGTAGAGTGTAGTCTGTTAGTTGATTGGGGCAAATAGACTAAACTAAAACCGTAGCTTTTCTATCCTGCTTACAAGCTGTAGAGCTGATTCCGGGGACTCAAACAACCCCACACGAATTGGCCCCCAGCTCGTGCCTTTCGACTCAATCTTCTCATCTATCGACACAGCACTACCAGTCGCAGGTTCGGCAAAACTCATACTCTTGTCTACTATATCGGGATCTTGGTCACCGGTCCGCCGTTGTAGCAGGATCATGTCAGAGACGGTTTCAAACAGCTCAAAATTGATTCGGAACTGTTCAGGATTAGCAAGAGGTTCACTAATGGGGTCACGCAGAAATTCTTCTAGCCGAGTTCGTAATTTGGTTTTACCGCCGTGTGGGCGTGGGTAACCCATTGCGACTTCGTGTGGATGAAGTACATTCACGGCTGGTGGTTCAGTTATACGTCCGTACTGTGTTCGAGATTGGATACGCGTGTCGAGCAACGCATGTTTAACCAGTTCCCAATCATCAGATGCTACCGCAGCAACTCCGATACCATACAAGAGTGCCGTAGCGGGATATAGCCTCAGAGTATTCAACAATTTGCTTGGACGTATAGATGGATTCGGGAGTGACGCGATTCGCTGAATAACCGACGAAATTGGCTGATGTGCCGAGTTAGCGGCTTCGCTGCTCCAAAATGCACACGTGATAGACGCTGTCAGGAGGGTCCCGATGATAGACTCGTACTCGTCCAGTCGAGAGTCATCCTCCCCCTTGGCTACTGAACCACCGAGCGGGAAGCGTTCTTCATCGAATATTCGGCTATAGACCTCCTTCGCCTCGTCGTTCAACAAGTCTGCGAGATCGATCTTGTGCTCTTCGCGAGTGAGGTAGCGCTTCGTTCGCTCGCGCGCGATCTCTCGACTCAACGGGGCACCAGATTCTGCTCCTTCAAGCGCCTGCACGCGTTCTTTGAGTTCGGTAAAGAAAACATCTGCTTCCCCTGCCCGAAAGTCAATAGCGTCCCGATGAGCGGTTAGAGATCTCGCGGCCTCTTTGAGTGTGCTGTAGTAGGCCCAGAAAGTAGAATACCGGTGAACTTCGCATTCTTTTAATGTATCTCGAAGTGCGGTATCCCACTCCCCAGACCACCCACACACGATGAGGCCATACTCTCGGAACACTTGACTAATGAGTTCCTGAATCGGCTCATCGTACGCTTCGAGCTCAGAACCGATGTTCTTGATATTTCTCTCCTTGTAGTCGCCATTGATCTTCAAAATAACCGCGTCTTGGTGAGTCAGTGGTTCTGCTCCTTTCGCATCATCTGAATTAGTAATCACAACTGGAGACACCTCACGCCTGCTGAGAGCTTTCTCCAACAATCGGTCGAAATTCGTAGTGACGATAACGTTCACGTAGCCCTTGTCCACTAACCAAGCAATGCTCTCATGCGCACTAGTTGGAACCTTCTGTTCACGTTCCTTTTCTTCTTCTGTGGGTTCGATATACCTCTCTAAAATTGACCGGCGGTCTTCCATTGATGGACCGACTTTTTCCAAAACATCGTCATAGGTTGCTTTTTCGCCGTACGTCTCTTTGTACCACTCCTCCGGCTTGCCATCAATCTCTTCTCCTTCTAGAGCTGCGAGCTGACTGATTAGATCACGGACAATTGACCAGCCAGTTGGGATACCAGCACCGGTAGAGACACCAGAACCGATTAATAGCGCCATCCGACCGGGATTGTTTCTCACCGAAAACGTAAGCGAGATCTCAGGGTCAACCATGCGTTATCGACTCCCTCTTAGTCAAGATCATACTTCGACTTTGATTGGCCCAGTGGTAAGTATTAGCAAAACAACAGAGTCAAACACTGGCAAGATCATCGTCCACGCTATCAATCAGATGCCGTAGTGGACGATGCTGGCAGTTGGGGTTCCGCCAGCTCATTATGTTCAGTCGGCTGCCGCAGCGGACGATATCGACAGTTGATAGTCTGGTGGACTCTCGCCGAGCGTCGTCGACGACGTCCTTGGTCCGACCGGACTCCTCGATGAACGCTCATCCAGCAGCCGAGTAATCACCTCTGGCCAGCCTTGGAGTCGCGGCCACCTCTCTTCGAGGACGTCAACGCGGACCTCGCCGTCGACGATGGACATCCATAGCTCGGAGTGCTCGAGCACCAGGTCGATGCCGAACCCTCGTAACGCCTCGGCGATGACGTCGTGCACCTCCCACCCGCCGGGTATCGTCTCGCCGCCCTCGGCGTACCGCGGCATCGGCGCGTCCTCCTCATCCCGCTCCGACCGGAACGGAAGCGAGAATCTGTAGAAGTTCGCTTTCCCAGGTCTGCCCTCCTCGACGATGATGAAGCCGGCGCCCTCCAACTCCTTGCGACGGTTGCTCACCGTCTTCTCGGTGACGCCAGCCCGGTCTGCAAGTTCTCTAGTTGTAAGCGGTTCTTCGGTGTTGAGCAGGCTGTGGACGATTCTCGATGTTGCCGAGTATCCGACGTTCGGGAGGATATCTTCGGCGTCGAGTGCGGTCACCGCCAGCCGAAGTTCGTCGGGCTGTACCTTCCGGCGCCGTCCCTTGTCCTGCCCACCGAGGCCACGTCCGAAGGCTTTCGCCGCCGCGAACACCGAGCCGGTGAGAGCGTGGAGGAAGTTCGTCGAGAATGGCGTCGGGTCGAGGCGCTTCTTCGAACCGAGCCGTGCCAGCGCCGTTGCGACCGCCTCTCGTCGGTGAGCGTCGACGACCTCGATATCCGTCTCGAACGGGGTGAAGTTCCGAGAGTTCGCGTCGACGAGATCGAGACAGTCGCCGAGGTTCTCGAACTCCTCGAATAGTTGCCCAACGCCCGGTCCCCGAATGAGCACCGATGCGAGTGCTTCCCCGTCGCCGCCGGTCGGTGCGCCGAGCATCTGTTCGCGCTTCTTCTGCCGAGCATCGAACATCACTCGCTGAGCGACGTAGTGGCCGGACCGCGTCGTTATCGAGAAGAGCTTCGCCACGAACGTGGCGAAAGACCGGTTGAACCGCTCACTCGCGAAGTTTCGGCTGAACTCGGGACATCGGAACGAGAACGCGACCGACCAGCCGAGGAGGTCGAGGATGTGCGTCATCGTCCCGATGAATCCGAACGACTTCGAGAGGAGTGCTGAAGCGGCCTCCTTATCGATGTCGCCGTTCTCTGCATCAGCCGGTCGGACATCGCCCATCATCCACGAGATGGACCTCGCGGCGTCCGACAGCCGTTCTCGGTAGTCCGTCGGCGCCGCGTCCTCGTTCTTCAACCAGCCGAGGTTCCGCGCCAGTCTGAGGACGGCGAGGTTCCCGTTCGCCAGATCGGCGAGCTTCTCGCCGAGTGCTGCGTCGGTCAGGACGTCGTGTAGGATCTGGTTGTCGGCGAGGGCCATCGCGAATCGTCCCGCGGTGATGCCGTGGACGTGGTCAACTTCGACCTCGACGCCGATCTCGCGTTTCTCCGAGTTGATCGAGCGGTCGTAGCTGCGGCGGTCCCGGTCGTCATCCTCGTCGAGGCGTTCGTCGGAGAGGGCCGCGGTGCCGGGCGGAGCAGCGGCGAACATCGCGTGGTGGTCCCACGAGGAGAGCCACCCATCCTGCGGTGCGTCTTCGCGAGGATCGGACTCGCCAGCGGTGTCCGTCGCGACGCCTTCCTCCCCAACCGGCCGGCAGTCCTCCGGGGGGGCCTCCCGTGCATGCGGGGAGTACACGGAGCCAGCGGAACAATTTCGGGGGTCAGATTCGGGACTCCAGTGTTCCTCAGAACCGGCGCCGTCGAGATTTGGATGGTGGGCCACTGCGTGGACGCCGGTGGCCGTCGCGACAACCACAGTCTTCCCCGCGACGGTGAGACGCTCGGCGAGACCGGCGTCGCAGAGCGCCGTGACGCGCTTCGAGTTCGTCGACGCACCCACACCGGAGAACCGGAGATCCTCGTTGATAGCGGCCAGCGTGCGCTCTCTCTCGTTTCTCTCGACGATAGAGTCGAGCACCTTCCACGCCGGGTGCCCGCGTGCGAGCGTCGCGAGGGCTCGCTCCGCCGCCTCGCGCGCGGGGGCGCGGTCGCGACTATAGCTTTGTCCGGTCTCGTTCACGAACTCGGCGTCATCAGCGTGCTCTTGACGGAGCCACGAACGCGTTGCCGGCGTGCATCGGAGGACGACTTCGAGTCCCTCCGCGAGGTCGTCAACGAACGCCAGCCATCGTCGACGCATTTTCCGCGGCGCGTCGAACCAGATCGGGTTGACGTCGAGCACGACTGTTCGCTCGGTATCGTCGGCGTCGAGCAGCGCGACCGGTCCTCGGCGGACGTCTTCGATGCCTCCCGTCGCAGGGAGTCGACGCGTGTCTGCGATGACCGAGTCCCACGGGTCCGTGAGGTCGTCGCGACGCGCGAGTTCACGGGCGAGATACGCGTCGCCGTCGAGAGCGTCAGACTCCTCGAAGAACTCGGAGAAGTATCTCATCCGGTTGGTACGGGCTCGTTCGAGTGCGGCCCACCATCCTGCGGTGACCCACCCCTCATTCAGAACGCCGAGGTCGTCGAGAACCTCATCGAATCGGCCGACTTCGGACAGTGAAATTGTCGCTCTCCAGAGGACGCTATCAAGCCCTTCATCGACGATGGCTTTCCAGAGCGCACGGCGACCGACCGGGACCTCGTCGACGACAACGGCGCCGTCGGGAACGTCGAACTCCTCGTCGAGGAGGAGTTGCGGCCTACGGTCGGCCACGGCTCACCTCTGAGGACGAACCCCCGATTTCCTTCGTCGGACCGCCGGACGGCGACTCGGTGGATTCGACGCAGGAATCCACTCGGCGAGACCGCCGGTTTGTGAGGGGTAACTCGCGGGTGCATGATGGCGGGAGAGAACCGCGAGCCGTCGCTAAGAGGTGAGTTCGACAAGAGAACGAACTCCTATGGACTCGCGGGGATTTGAACCCCGGGCCTCTTCCTTGCGAAGGAAGCGATCTGCCACTGATCTACGAGCCCGCACTCTGTTCGAAGGCGTCCGTTCATTTGTACCTTCTGTTTCGCACCCGGCGCGACAGGCACTCGCACAGGAAGACGACCGCGGTCGTGCGGTCTCTGCGGGCCGACGAACGGATACCACAGTCAGTGCTACCGCTCACCGAAACGAGAAACGTGAAAGAGAGAACGGCGCGTGCGCCTTAGCGTCGTGGCTTCGAGTCGAGCGGCCAGACGCGCGCCGGTTCGTCGCCCTCGCGGGCGACGCGAATCGATGCGGCAGGGGAGCGATTCAGTCTTCGAGGACGATCTCGATGCTGACGTCGCTCGGCACCTGAATCCGCATCAGCTGACGCAGGGCGCGTTCGTCGGCGTCGATGTCGATGAGACGCTTGTGGACGCGCATCTCCCAGTGCTCCCACGTCGCCGTCCCCTCACCGTCGGGGGACTTGCGGGTGGGAACCTCCAGGGTCTTCGTCGGCAGCGGAATCGGCCCGCTGAGGTTGACGCCCGTCTTGTTCGCGATTTCGCGGACGTCGTCGCAGATGTCGTCGAGGTCATCCGGGCTGGTCCCGGCGAGACGAACGCGTGCCTGCTGCATCTATCGCTCGTTGACCTCGAGGACCTTCCCGGCCGCGATGGTCTGACCCATGTCGCGGACTGCGAAGGAACCGAGCTCCGGAATCTCGCCGGACGGTTCGATGCTAAGCGGCTTCTGCGGGCGGACGGTGACGACCGCCGCGTCGCCGGACTTGATGAAGTCGGGGTTCTCCTCTGCGACCTCGCCCGACGCGGGGTCGAGCTTCTGGTCGATGGCCTCGATGGTACACGCGACCTGCGCGGTGTGCGCGTGGAAGACCGGCGTGTACCCCGCGGTGATGACCGACGGGTGCTGCATCACGACGATCTGGGCCTTGAACGTCTCGGCGACCGACGGCGGGTCGTCCGCGGGACCGCAGACGTCGCCGCGGCGGATGTCGTCCTTGCCGACGCCGCGGACGTTGAAGCCGACGTTGTCGCCGGGCCCGGCGCTGTCGACTTCCTCGTGGTGCATCTCGACCGTCTTCACTTCGCCGCCCACGTCGGACGGCTGGAAGGAGACGTTGTTACCGGGGTTGAGCGTACCGGTCTCGATACGTCCCACGGGGACGGTACCGATGCCCGAGATGGTGTAGACGTCCTGGATGGGGAGGCGAAGCGGCGCGTCCGTCGGCGGCTCCGTCTCCGGCAGGTCGTTGAGCGCCTCGAGGAGGATGGCGCCGTCGTACCAGTCGGTGTTGTCCGAGCGCTCGGCGATGTTGTCGCCCTCGAACGCCGAGATGGGGATGTAGGTCGCGTCGTCCGAGCGGAAGCGGACCTGCTTGAGGAGCTGCTGGACCTCCTCTTTGACCTCGTTGTAGGTGTCCTCGCTGTAGTCGACGACGTCCATCTTGTTGACCGCGATGATGAGCTCGTTGATACCCAGCGTGCGGGCCAGGAAGACGTGCTCTCGGGTCTGGGGTGCGACGCCGTCGTCGGCGGCGACCACGAGGACGGCGTTGTCGGCCTGCGAAGCCCCCGTGATCATGTTCTTCACGAAGTCGCGGTGACCGGGACAGTCGACGATGGTGAAGTAGTACTCGTCGGTGTCGAACTCCTGATGGGCGATGTCGATGGTGACACCGCGCTCTCGCTCTTCTGCGAGGTTGTCCATGACGTAGGCGAACTCGAAGCCGCCCTTGCCCTTCTCCTCTGCTTCTTCTCGGTGCTGCTCGATTACGTGTTCCGGAACGGACCCTGTCTCGAACAGGAGTCGTCCGACCAGCGTACTCTTTCCGTGGTCAACGTGGCCGATGATGGCCAAGTTCTGGTGCGGTTTGTCACTCATGGGTAGGTCACGCGCTAAGGCGCTCTGTGTTGGCGTGTTTAGCCAGATAGACCTAAAACCATTTCGATACGTATACGCCCCGAGACGCCCGCGTACCGCGTTTTGTGCGAGCGCATCTCACGCCCGAGAGAGCGTGTCACGCCCCCGCCGTTTCAGCGTCGAGAGCGCGCGAGTCGACGGTCTCTCCCGTCAGTCGAGACGGCCCACGTCCGCCAGCACCGCCGAGGCCGTCTCCGGGCCGCCCGCGCCGCGGCCGCTGATGTTCAACTGACCGGCGTGTTCGGTCTCCAACTGGACGATGTTGCGCGTGCCGGTGACGGCCAGCGCCGCGTTCTGCGGGACGAGACGCGGGCTGACCCGCACCGCCTCGGGCGTGCACTCGCCGATGAGGCGTATCGTCTGCCCGTCCTCCGCGGCGAGTTCCAATGCGCTCCCGGGGACGTTCTGGATGCCCTCCACGTCGGCGTCCGCGAGGGTGTACTCCCGGTCGCCCTCCGCGAGGACGTTCGCGAGGATGACGCACTTCAGCGCCGCGTCCGTCCCCTCGACGTCGAAGGCGGGGTCGGCCTCCGCGACGCCGAGGTCCTGCGCCTCCGCGAGGACGTGTTCGTAGCCGAGACCCTCCGCGGCCATCCGCGAGAGGATGAAGTTCGCCGTCCCGTTGAGGACGCCGCGCGCGGCGGTGACGTGACCGGGCGAGAGGTCCTCGACGGTCGACAGCACCGGGATGGCGCCGCCGACGGTGGCCTCGAAGCGCACCTCGCCCGCGCTCTCGCGTTCGAGCGCCGTCAGGTCCGCGTACCGCTCGGCGACCGGTCCCTTGTTCGCCAGGACGACGTGTCGGTCCCGTTCGAGGGCGCCGCGCACGTGCGAGAAGCCGGGTTCGGCGTCGCCGAGCGTCGTCGGCGTCGCCTCCACGAGCACGTCGTACTCGGCGTCCAGCGCCGCCTCCGGGTCGGCCGACCCGACGCGGCCCTCCGACTCCTTGCGCGCGAGCGCCGAGTCGGCGTCGATGCCGTCGGCGTCGACGACGGCCGAAGACGAGTCCGCGAACGCCGTGACGGTGTGACCGTACTCCCGGGCGAGTTCGACCACCGACCCGCCGACGGCGCCGGCGCCGACGACGGCGAGGCGCTTGCCGCCGCTCATTGGCCCGCCTCCGTCAGCGGTTCGACGACGTGCAGGTCCTTCTCGGCGGCCACCTCGCGGAGGACTTCGAGCGCGTCCTCGGTCCGCCCGGTGTGCGTCGCCAACCGGAGGCTGGCGCTCGACACGTCGTCGCGGCCCTCGGGCGCGCTCAGGGAGACGTTCGTCAGCGACGCCGAGGAGCACTGCTCGATGCGCCGGAGGGTGTCCGAGAGGTCGGTGTCGACGAGGTGGCCGACTAGAACGACCGTCAGCGTCTCGCCGTAGTGTTCGGCGCCCGCCTGGATGACGTTCACCCCCTCCGAACGGAGGGCGTCGACGATGCTCTCGAACCGCTCGGGTAGACACTCCAGGTCGACTTCGACCGGGATGCGACCGCGGGGCGTGAGGTTCCCGCGCTCGTGGAAGATGGAGAGGAGGTTGCCGCCGTTCTCGGCGATGGGGCGGAGCGCGTCCAGGAGTTGACCCGGTTCGTCGGCGAGTTCCAGCCGTATCGTGTGCGGTTTCGGCTGCTCGCCGCCGTCCGTCTCGGGAACGGCCTCGGTCTCGACCTCGGGTTCGACCCCGGCTTCGGCGCCCGTCATCGCGCCACCCCCGCGACACCCGGCGCCGGTGTCGTCGGCAGGGAGGAATCGCGCTGTGGCTCCGTACCGATGCGTGCCGGGCGGTGTGACCCCGTCAGCATACTACCGTGCACTCGGTGCGCGCGTTATAAGCCTTCGTCGGTTGCAAATCTGTCCGCCGTCCGCGGCTCCGAGGCGTGGCCTGCGTTACCGATGAGAGAACGACTGCATCCCGGAACCGGTAACCTGCGGTCGTGAACCGCACGAACCGCTCGGTGTCGAGGAGCGAACCGCATCGGGGCAGCCGGCGGAGAGGAAAAGCGTCGAGAGGCGTCTACGCGCGCGGGAACGTCAGCGAGACGACGGCGCCGCCGCCCTCCCGGTCCGCGAACGCCAGCGTCGCCCCGTGCGAGGAGGCGACGGCCTCGACGACCCACAGACCGAGGCCGCTGCCGTGCGTGAGCGACGTTATCTCGGCGTCGCCGGTGACCACGTCGCGCTCGTGGGTCGGGATGCCCGGCCCGTCGTCGCTCACGCGGAGTTCGACGGCGTCGGGCGAGACGTAGACGCTCACCTCGACGGCCGAACCGCCGTGCTCTAAGGAGTTCTTCACGAGTTCGTCCAGCGCGGTGCGGACGCCCTTGCTGCCGAGCACCGTCGCGTCGAGGCCCGTCTCGGCGTCGAGGCGGACGGTCGCCTCCGGGTTGCGCTCGCGGGCGTCCTCGACGGCCGCGCGCGCGACGGCCGAGAGGTCCGTCTCGACGTACTCCGACGCCTCGCGCTCCTGCGCCTGCGTGATGGCTTTCGCGCCGTCGGCGAGGCTGCTGACCGCGGCGGAACTCCGCTGGAGCGCCGCCGCGGACCGCGCGAGCGTCCCGTCGTCGCCGGCGGCGCCGGCCACGATGTCCGCGTGGCCGGTGAGCACCTGCGCCTCGTTGCGGAGGTTGTGCCGGAGGACGCGGTTCAGCACCGCCGTCTGTCGCCGCTGTCGCGCGAGTTGCTCCGCGCGGACCCGGCGGGCGTCGTAGACGCCGATGATGACGTGCGCCGCCGCGCCGATGGCGAGGAGGTTACCGACGGTGAACGCCGAGGCGTCGACGCCGCCCGCGAACGCGCCCTGCGCGGCGGCGTGCGCCGCCATGACGCCGCCGAGGACGACGACGCCGAGCAGGTTCCAGACGGCGATTCTGGCGGCGTTGCGGTCGGTGAAGCGGCTCCAGTACAGCAGTCCGCCGGCGGCGACGAGACCCACCGAGACGACCGACCCGAGCAGCGAGAGGACGACGACGACGCCGTCGTCCGCGCCGCGGAGCAGCGGTGCGAGGTTCGGGACGAGCAGGACGAGTCCGGTCAGCGCGACGAGTCCGCTGGCGGCGACGCGGACCGCGGACGTCGACTGCCGCGCGGCGGACTCGGGGGGCGACCCGAACCCGACGCGCTCCGCGAGCGTGAGAACTCTCGTGAGCATACGCCCGGACGGAGGGAGCGCGAGAAGATGTATTCTCGGTGTTAATTCTCAAAAAGGATAACGAAACGGGGCGGGCCGACGGCGCGGGACGCGGTGAGGCGGCGACGGACGCGCCGCCGTCGCGTCTCTCAGCTCAGAACTGGTCGATGGACTGCGGCAGTTCGAGCTTCATGCCCTTGCGCTCTCGAATCTCCATGATGATGTCGCGCTGGAGATTGTCCGCGAGCACGCGGAAGCCGGCGTTCTCCGTGTTCCACGACGCGCGGCCCTCGGTGGCCGAGCGGATGTCCGAGGAGAACCCGATCATCTCTTCGACGGGCGCGATGCCCTCGATGACCATGAGGTCACCCTCCTGGAACATGTCGTCGACGCGGCCGCGGCGACCCTGAATCTCGCCGGAGGCCGAGCCCATGTGTTCGGAGGGAACGTCGATGCGGACGTTCTGGATGGGTTCGAGCATCTTGATGTCGGCGTCGATGAGCGCGCGGTGGACGGCCTCGCGGACCGCGGGGATGACCTGCGCGGGACCGCGGTGGATGGTGTCCTCGTGGAGGCGCGCGTCGTGCAGGCGCAGCAGCGCACCCTGCACGGGTTCGGCGGCCAGCGGACCGTCGTCGAGCGCCTCGTCGAGACCCTCGATGACGAGTTCCATCGTCTCGTTCAGGTGCTGGATACCCTTCGTGTCGTCGAGGAGGATGTTCGTCCCGTGGATGTGCTCGACGTTCTGCGAGGAGTCCTTGTCCATGCCGGCCTCCTGCAGCGCCTCGCGGCGCTCCAGTTCGGGCATGTCCATGGAGACTTCGCCGAGTTTGATCTGCTCGACGATGTCCTCCGAGAGGGGTTCGACGGTGATGTAGAACTTGTTGTGGCGGTTCGGGGAGACGCCCTCCACCTCGCGGGAGGCGCCCTGCGGCGCCTCGCGGTAGACCACGATGGGCTCACCGGTCTGGACCGGGATGCCCTGGTTCTTCTGGATGCGCTGGGTGATGACTTCGAGGTGGAGTTCGCCCTGTCCGCTGATGAGGTGCTCGCCGGTGTCCTCGTTAATCTCGACGCGGATGGTGGGGTCCTCCTTGGCGACCTGCTGGAGCGTCTCGATGAGTTTCGGCAGGTCGTCCATGCTCTTGGCCTCGACGGACTTCGTGATGACCGGCTCGGAGATGTGCTCGATGGACTCGAACGGCGTCATCTCGATGGAGGAGACGGTGGAACCGGCGATGGCGTCACGGAGACCCGTGACGGCCGCGATGTTCCCCGCGGGGACGCCGCGGTCCAACTCCTCCCGTTCGCCGCCCATGAAGATACCGACGGACTGTACACGGTTCTTGCCCGCGGTGCCCGAGACGTACAGCTCTTGACCCTTCTTGATGGTCCCCGAGAACAGGCGACCGGTCGCGATTTCGCCCGCGTGGGGGTCCATCGAGATGTCGGTCACCATGAAGACGACGTCGCCGTCGTCGTCGACTTCGCGCATCTGCCGCGCGAGTTCCGTCTCGTCGTCGCCGCGCCAGACGCGCGGAATACGACGGGGCTGGGCGTCGAGCGGGTTCGGGAAGTGCTCGGCGACCATGTCGAGGACGACGTCCGACAGGGGCGTCCGCTCGTGGAGTTCCTGCCGCTGGCCGTCCTGTTCGAGTTCGATGATGTCGCCGAACGACATACCCGTCTCCTGCATCGACGGGAGCGAGACGCCCCACTTGTAGAGGGCCGACCCGAAGGCGACGGTGCCGTCCTCGACGGAGACGGTCCAGTCCTCGACGTCGTCCATGTCCTCGGTCATCCCGCGGATGAGTTCGTTGACGTCGCCGATGACGTCGGTGAGACGCTGTTGCATCTCCTCGGGACCCTCCTGCAGTTCCGAGATGAGGCGGTCGACCTTGTTGATGAACAGCGCCGGCTTGACGCCCTCGCGGAGCGCCTGCCGGACGACCGTCTCGGTCTGCGGCATCGCGCCCTCGACGGCGTCGACGACGACCAGTGCGCCGTCGACGGCGCGCATCGCGCGCGTCACGTCGCCGCCGAAGTCGACGTGCCCCGGCGTGTCAATGAGGTTGATGAGGTGGTTCTTCTCCTGGTACTCGTGCGTCATCGACACGTTCGCCGCGTCGATGGTGATACCGCGTTCCTGTTCGTCCTCCTCGGTGTCCATCATGAGGCGCGTCGCCTCGCCCTCGTCGGCGATCATACCCGCGCCGGCGAGGAGGTTGTCTGTCAGGGTGGTTTTCCCGTGGTCGACGTGAGCCGCGATGGCGATGTTCCGGATCTGCTCCGGCTTGTCCATCAGCTTCTCACATTCTTGGACGATTTTCTTTCGTCGGCCCATTATACCGGTTCGTACTGGTAGGAGGGTCAAAAGGGTAGTGTTTTGCCGGTGGCGAAACGGCCGCTACGCGGCGCTCTCGCCGCGGTATGACTCCTTTTGCCACGATTCCGGAGACCGGAGCGTCACGGCCCGAGTGCCGTCGCGCGGCCGGCGGCGCGGACCCGTCGGCCGGCACAAGAGTCTTTGTTGCAGACGCCGTGATACTGATACGCATGGATATACGAGTGCTCGGGTCCGCGCCGCCGGATCCGTTTCTCAGCGCCGTCGACCTCTTCGAGACGGAGTACGACCTGGAGAAACCCGTCCACGTCTCCGTCCGCGACGACCCCGACGAACGGACGTGGGCGGCCCACTACGACGACAGACACGAACTGAACATCTCCCGACAGGCAGCCACGAGCGCCATGGCCCGAGAACTCGTCCTCCACGAACTCTCCCACATGGCGCGCAACGAGGAGCGCCACGCCTCGCACGTCCAATCGACCGAGGAGGCCCTCTACCTCGCGCTCTCCGGGAACTCCGTCGAGCGCAGGAAGCTCGCGCACTGCTACCAGATAGCGAACCACATGAAGGACATCTACGCCGACGACATCACCCTCTCGCTGGCGCCGGCGGAGAAACTCGTCCACTTCCTCGAGTCCGAACTCGCGCGCGCCGTCGCCGCCAACCCCGGCCCGTCGCCGTGGCCGGACTCCCGCCTCGTCACCGCGGACGCCGACCCCGAGATAACCGCCGTCAACGCCGCGTTCGCCCTCGCGCTGGTGGAGCGACACGACCTGATAGACGACGACCACCGCATCTACGACTTAGCGCACGCCGCCGCCGACGACGCGCCGAGCGTCGAACTCCCCGCGTTCAAGCGGCGGTTCCGCTCGCTGGCGGCCGACCCCACCGAGAGCGACTACCGGAAGGCACTCGTGGACGTGACGCGGGCGTACGCCGTCGGGACGAAGACCAACGGCGGGTCGGCGGCGGCCGACTGAGCGAGCGCCGCCGCTCGGCGGACAGAGAACGGAGACGAAGAGAACGAAAGCGGATAGGGAAGAGAGAAAGAACCGCGTCGCGCGCTTACCGGGCCGCTTCCGCGACGCGTTCGCGCTCTTCTTTCTGGTTGATGGCGTACGTCTGCACGTCGTAGTTCGACGCGCCGACGAGTTGCTGGGCGAGCGCCTCGGCGGCGCTCGTCGTGGACTTGTAGGAGCCGCTCTGGGTGCCGTCCGCGATGAACTTCAGCGCCTGGTCGACGCGGCGCTGGGGCGCGACGTCGACGGCCTGCGGGACGGAGATGCCGCCGTACTTGAGACGAACCGTCTCCTCGCGGGGCGCGGCGTTCTCGACGGCGGTGACGAGCACCTGAATCGGGTTCTCCTCGGTGCGCTCGTGGACGAGTTCGAACGCCTCCTTGACTATCTTCATCGTCTTCTGCTTGTGGCCCGTGTTGTCCTCCGACTGCATGAGTCGGTTGACGAGCCGTTCGACGATGCTGATCTCGCTCTTCTTGAACTGCTTGGAGGCGTGGCGGCCCATCGTGTGCGCGATGGGCGTGACGTTGATGTAGCGCTGAGTCGAGGGGTCGGAGTACTCCATCTCGACGATGTCCCAGACGCCGAACAGCTGCGCGTTCGCCGTCGCTTCCTCGGAGTCCGCGGGCGCGTCCGGCTCGGGTTGGTCGCTCTCGGACATTATCGGACGGGTTTCTCCGCGTTACCGCGAACCAGTTCGATCATCGATACGCCGTTGACCTTCTCGACTTTGTAGTTGACGCCCGAGAGGTCGCCCATCGCGCGGCCCTTCGCCCCGCCGATGCCGGCGATGGTGACCTCGTCGTGCTCGTCGATGAAGGAGATAGCGCCGTCACCGGGACAGAACGCGGTGACCTGCTTTCCGTTCTTGATGAGCTGAACTCGGACGCACTTTCGGATGGCCGAGTTAGGCTGCTTTGCCTCGATGCCGACCTTCTCGAGGACGATACCCCGAGCCTGCGGGGCGCCTTCGAGGGGGTCGGACTTCTTGCGGAGACCGCGTTCGCGGCGCGCGTACTCGGAGTCGGACCAGCGTCGCTTCTGCCGGTCCTGTTTGAGTTTGCGCGCGGCGTATTTGCCGTTCGCCATAGTAACACGGACTTCCCGACGGAGCTACTTAAGCCTCCCTTTTCGAATCCGGCGAGACGGCCGGAGGTCGGATTAGCGACCCCTAAGGACGTTTCTGAGGCCGTTTCTCGTCGAGAGTTACGCCTTCTGCGGACGGCGCAGGTCGGGAACGGTTCTGAGAGGCCGTCTCGTCGCCTCGGGCGGTCACTCCGACGGGTCGTCGACCGAGACGCCGCCGGAGAGATGCTGGTAGGCGGGCGGGCCGAGCGAGAATCCCTCCTCCTCGCAGACCGCGTGTATCCGCCCCTTCGCCTCCGAATTCACCGTCGCCACGTCGGTTTCCATCGGGTTCGCCACCCAGTAGACGACGCTCACCCACACGGCGGAGGCGTCGAACTCCTCGACGGTAGCCGACGGCTCCGGGTCCTCGCGGACGTCGTCTATCGCCGTGAGCGCCGGCGCTAACGACGCGTCCACCCGGTCGATGTCCACGCCGTAGTCGAACGGGAGTCTGACCTCCTCGCGGACGCGGCTCCGGCTGTACGGTCTGTCGACGGCGTTGGCAGCCAGTTCCGTGTTCGGAACGGTCACCTCCCGGTGGTCGACGGTGCGGACGCGCGTCGTTCGGAAGCCGATGGCCTCGACGGTCCCCTCCCGTTCGTTCCACGCGATGTAGTCGTCGACGTTGAAGTTGGGGTCGGTGACGAGGAACATCCCGCTGACGAGGTTGCCGACCACCTCCTGCCCGGCGACGCCGATGACGAGCGTCGCCGCGGCGACGACGAGCGCGGAGCGCGTCAACACCCGTCCGTACCCCGCCGCGAGGACGGCGGCGACGACGGCGACGGCGAACACGGCGATTCGCAGGTAGAGGTCGGCCGCCTCCTGGACCGTCGGGTTCTCGCGGTTCCGGCGACGCACGACGCGGACGGCGGCCGGGACGGCGAGGAAGCGACCGACGAGCGAGACGACGAGGAACGCGACGACGGCGGCGGCGGCCCGCCTTACGGCGGGGTCGAGTTCCGAGGCGAACGGCGCGAGTTGGTCGAACGGAGCGGCGAACATGGCTGACGCTCTCGGGTTCGGCGTCCGTGCGGAAGTGCGTCGGGGCCGCGGCGTCGGCGGCCGCGTCCCCTCACGTCAACTGGATGTCGTCGACGTCGTGGTGTCGTTCGGCGAGCGTCCGGGCCGTCTCGATGTTCTTTCCGTCCTTACCGATGGCGACGCCGCGGTCCTCGTCGGCGACTTCGACGTACGCCACGCGGTCGTTCTGCTCGGAGACGGTCACGTGCCGGACGGCGGCGGGCGCGAGCGTGCTCGCGACGAACGCCTCCGTCGTGTCGGCGTCCTCGATGAGTTCGACCGAGCGACCGAGTTTCTCCTCGACGGCGTGGACGTGTTGTCCCCGCGGACCGATGGCCTGTCCCATCTGCCCCGCGGCGACGAGGATGACCACGCGGTCGTCGAGCACGAGACAGTCGCGCGCGACCGCGTCCGTCTCGTCCTCGAAGAGGGCGATGAACTGCCGCGCCGTATCCGACAGCGTGACCGTCATCCGTCAGTCGTCCGAGGGCTCCGGCGCGGGCGCGTCCGTCTCGGTCGGCGCTTCGATGGACCCCATGCGCAGGTCCACGTCGCCGGTGCCGGTTGCGATTGGTTTCCCGACGATGACGTTCTCGATGATGCCGTCGAGGTCGTCCTCCTCGCCGTGGACGGCGGCGTCGAGCAGGTGGTTCACCGTCACCTCGAACGCCGCGCGGGCGAGCACGGAGTCCTTCGACCCCGAGATGCCGTGCCGGCCGATGGACTCTATCTCGCCGCGGTTCGTCATGATGTCCGCGACGAGCATCAGGTGCCGGACGTTCACGTCGTCGAGACCCTGCTCGCGCAGCGTGTTCATCGTCTCGTCGATGATGGCCTCGCGGGCCGCCTCGACGCCGAGGTTGCGGTATATCTCGTGGATGTTGTTACTCGTCGTGCGCGAGGCGTCGACGCCCTCGATAGCGAGGACGTCGCCGAACGCCGACCCCTCCGTGTAGAGGACGAACTCCTCGCCGTCGGTCTCCTCGTTGTCCTCCTTGCGGATGACGACGCGGGTGACCTCCTCGATTCCCTTGAAGACGATGTCGCGCAGTTCCTCGACCAACTGGAGGAGGCGCCGGTAACTCGGCGACTCGGGGCCGAACTCCACGACGGTGCCCGAGCGCTGCGTGGCGACGCCGAGGGCGTCCTCGATGGTCTCGGATATCTCCTGTGCGATGGTGTCGACGTTGTCCACCGTCGGCCACCGCTCCAACAGCGTCTCCTCGTTCAGGTCGATTTGGACGACCATGTCGGCGACGTTCGTCGACACGTCGCCGAGGGCGAGTATCTTCGTCGCCTCCATCGACCAGACGACCTCGTGGGCGCGTTCGCGTTCGGTCGCGTACTCGCCCTCGAGGAAGACGGTCATCATCGGCGTGTCGGGCGTCTTCCGCGCGTCCACCAGTTCGATGAGGCGCGGCAGCCCCTGCGTCACGTCGATTTCGGCGACGCCCGCGTAGTGGAACGTGTTCATCGTCATCTGCGTCCCCGGTTCCCCGATGGACTGCGCGGAGACGGTGCCGACGGGGTCCAGCGGGTCGACGCGGGTGTCGAGGTAGCGCGCCTCGACGGCCTGCGCTATCTCGTCGGCGCGGGCGGGCGAGACGCCCTCCCGGCCCTCGATGGTGTCGTAGATGCGCGTCTTCAGTCGGCGCGGGAGGTCGCGGTCCTCCACGAGCGCTTCGACGTCCTCGCTGATGTGTTCGTACTCAGTCATCCGACTGCACCTCCGGGCTCTGGGCCTTGTCGAGGCCCGGACCGGCGTACTCCGAGAGGTTCGTCGGCGGTTCGCGGCGGCCGAGGAACCGGTCTTTCTCCTCGTCTGAGGTGAACTCCGCGTCGAGGACGCGGTCGGCGATGTTCTCGACGTCGATACCGTCCTGCTCGTTCGAGGACACCTTCACCGGCGAGGTGCCGTCCTCGCCGAACTCGAACTGCACGATGGTGCCCGAGGTGTCGCGGACGGTGCCGTCGTACTGCGCCTCCAGTTCGGTCAAGGCGTTGATGAGCCGACGCTGGAGGTACCCGGACTTCGACGTCCGGACGGCCGTGTCGACCAGCCCCTCGCGTCCGCCCATCGCGTGGAAGAAGAACTCCGTCGGCGTCAGCCCACCGCGGTAGGAGTTCTCGACGAAGCCGTGGGCCTCGGCGGAGAGGTCCTCCGGCTGGTAGTGGCTGAGCGTGCGGCCCTCGTAGCCGCGGTTGATGCGCTCGCCGCGAACGGCCTGCTGGCCGACGCAGCCGGCCATCTGCGTGAGGTTCAGCATCGACCCACGCGCCCCGGACCGCGCCATGACGACCGCCGGGTTGTCGTCGGTGAAGTGGTCGTCGGCGATTTCGCCGGCCGAGTCGCGCGCCTTGCCGAGCTGCTGCATGATCTTCATCTCCAGCGTCTCGTCGACGGTGCGGCCCGGCAGCGACTCCAGTTCGCCGGCCTCGTAGATGCTGATGAGCTCCTGCACGCGGTCGTAGGCGCTCTGGATGGCCTCGTCGACCTGCTCGTTTGCCTCCCCCGGAATCGACTCGTCGTCGATACCGATGGAGAATCCGAAGTGCATGATGGCGCGCATCGCCAGCGAGGCGACCTCGTTGATGAACACGCGCGCTCGCGTCTTCGAGTACACCTTCGCCAGCGTGTCGACGACTTCCCCGCCGAACGCGCCGACGGCGTCCTCGTCGATGGTCCCCTCGACGAGTTGGCCGTCCTCGATGACGACGGCGTCGCCCGTCGAGGAGGTGAACTCGAGGTTCAGGTCGTCGGGCAGGAGTTCGCTGAACAGCTGTCGGCCGGTCCAGTACGGCCGGCCGTCCTCCTCCTCGCCCGCCGGTTCGGGGAGCGTGTCGATGCTCGTCGCGCGGAGCAGGTCCAGCGCCTGCGTCTCCGAGAAGTGCGGGTTGCCGTTCGTCAGCAGGTACGTCCCGGAGATGTGGTCCTGAATCGCGCCGATGATGTTCTGCCCGAAGCGCGGGCTGAGAATCTGCTCCTGCACGCGCATGAGGACGCGCGCCTCGGCGCGGGCCTCCTCCGTCTGGAGGGCGTGCATGTTCATCTCGTCCCCGTCGAAGTCGGCGTTGTACGGGGGACAGACGACGGTGTTCAGCCGGAACGTCTTGTACGGCATCACGACCACTTCGTGGGCCATGATGGACATCCGGTGCAGCGACGGCTGCCGGTTGAAGATGATGATGTCGCCGTCGATGAGGTGGCGGTTGACCTCCCACCCGGCCTCGACCTTCTCGGCGAGTTCCTCGCAGTTCTTCTCGGTCACCTTCAGGCGGCGGCCGTCGGGTCGCTTGACGTAGTTGGCGCCGGGGTGACCCTCGGGGCCGTTGCGGACGAACTGCTGGGCGTTGTCGAGGTTCCGCTGGGTGACGTTCATCGTCTGTGTCATCTCGCGGGCGACGCGTTCGGGAACGCCCACCTCGTTCAAGGAGAGGGTCGGGTCCGGCGAGATGACGGTCCGCGCGGAGAAGTTCACGCGCTTACCGGACAGGGAGCCGCGGAAGCGGCCCTCCTTACCCTTCAGCCGCTGGCTGAGCGTCTTCAGCGGGCGGCCCGAGCGGTGCCGCGCGGGCGGCGTGCCCGAAATCTCGTTGTCGATGAACGTGGTGACGTGGTACTGCAGCAGTTCCCAGAGGTCCTCGATAATCAGTTGCGGGGCGCCGGCCTCGCGGTTCTCCATGAACCGCTGGTTGATGCGGATGATGTCGACCAGCTTGTGGGTCAGGTCGTCCTCGGAGCGCTGGCCGTTGTCCAGCGTGATGGAGGGACGGGCGGTCACCGGCGGGACGGGGAGCACGGTCAGAATCATCCACTCGGGGCGCGCCCGCGAGGGGTCGATGCCGAGCGTGACGATGTCCTCGTCCGGGATGTCCTCGAACCAGTCGCGGATGTCCGAGGGCATCAGCTTGTTCATGTCCTCCTCGGTGAGGTCCACGTCCAGCGCCTTCTCCAGTTTCTTGCGGTCGTCGCCGACCGGTCGGAACTCGCCCGAGAGAATCTGGTTGACGCGCTGGAGCGCGATGCCCGTCTCGTCGGCGAGCGTCGCGGGCGCGATGCCGGCGTCGTCCTCGTCCTCCTCGTCGGGCTGCATCGCCGAGGCGATGCGCTCGGAGAAGTCGCCCGCGAGCACGTCCTGCACCTCGTAGTACGTGGTCGGCTTCTCGTGCTTGATGTCGTGCTGGGGGGCGCCGCAGTGCGGGCAGCGCTTGGCCTTCCGCGCCTGCCGGACCGCCGACTTCAGCACGTCCGTCCAGTCGTCGCCGAGTTCTTCCGTTCGGGTGAGACCGCTGCGGAACTCCTCGGACTCCTCGTCGGTCAAGGAGAGGCGACCGCACTCCCGGCACGTCGAACGCAGGAGCCGGCGGATGAGCTTCGTGAAGCCGACGTGGATGACGGGCGCGGCCAGTTCGATGTGGCCGAAGTGGCCGTTACAGGACCCCGAGTGCGACCCGCAGGTCCGACACTCCAGCCCGGGGTCGATGACGCCGAGGCGGGGGTCCATCAGGCCCATGTCGATTGGGTAGCCGTCGTCGTCGTAGGTGTCCGCGGTGATGACCTTCGTCGCGGACATGTCTCGGTACGTCTCCGGGTCCATCAGCCCGAACTGGATGGATCCGATCTCCTTCGGTGTCTGCATTGACATTGTTGTGGGGGGTTAGACTGCGTCCTCGAGGTCCAGGCGCGGTCGGATGCCGAGCGCTATCATCTCGTCCAGCAGTAGCTTGAACGCGTAGCTGATCTCTATCTCGTGGATGTTGTCCTCGTCGCCGCTGACGGGGTCGTAGATACGGCGCTGGTCGCGGTCCTCGACGGCGACCATCCCGGTGTCCGCGGAGACGTACACCGTCTCCTTGTCGGAGGAGTCGAGCAGGCGCTCCTGGAGGACCATCGCGGCGCCGTGCCCGATGACGGTGTCGCGCTCCATCTCTCCGAGTCGGAGGCCACCCTCGCGGGCGCGCCCCTCGGTGGGCTGACGGGTGAGCACCTGCACCGGCCCGCGCGAACGGGCGTGCAGCTTGTTGCTCACCATGTGGTACAGCTTGTGGTAGAAGATGATGCCGACGAATATCTCGGCCTCGATCTTCTCGCCGGTGACGCCGGAGTACATGACCTCCTTGCCGGAGGACTCGAACCCGTGGTCTTCGAGCGCACCGCGGAGTTCCTCCTCGTCCTCGCCCTGGAAGGCGGTGCCGTCGACGCGGCGGCCCTCGAGGGCGCCGACCTTCCCGCCGAGCATCTCCAGCACGTGGCCGACCGTCATGCGCGACGGCAGGGCGTGCGGGTTGAGCACCAGGTCGGGGACGACGCCGTCGGCGGTGAACGGCATGTCCTCCTGCGGCGCGAGGTGGCCGACGACGCCCTTCTGGCCGTGACGGGACGCGAACTTGTCGCCGAGTTCGGGGACGCGCTGGTCCCGGACGGAGACCTTCGCCAGCTTGGAGCCGTCCTCGCCCTCCATCAGGGTGACGGTGTCGACGACGCCCGACTCGCCCGAACGCATCGTCACGGACGTCTCGCGGCGCTTCTGCGGCGAGAGGCCGCCCATGTCGTCCGGCTCTTCGAGGAACCGGGGGGGAGAGGTCTTCCCGAGGAGGACGCTGTTCTCGTCGACGACCGTCTCGGGGTTGACCAGACCGTCCTCGTCGAGGTGGTTGTACGCGTCCTCACCGCGGGCGCCGCGCACGTCCTGGCTGGGGACCTCGAAGCGGTCCTCCTGTCCGCCGGGGTAGCGCCGCTCCTCGCCCTCGTACGTCCGGAAGAAGTGCGAACGGGCCATCGCGCGGTCGACCGAGCCCTTGTTCATGACGAGGGCGTCCTCGATGTTGAACCCCTCGTAGCTCATCACCGCGACGGTGAAGTTCTGCGCGGCGGGCCGTTCGTCGAACCCGATCTGCTCCGTGGTCTGGGTCTTCACCATCGAGAGCTGCGGGTAGTGCAGCAGGTGTTGACGCGTGTCCGGACGGATGCGGTAGTTCGCCGACGGCAGCCCGAGCGACTGCTTCATCATCCCCGCGCCCATGGTGATGCGCGGGCTGGCGTTGTGCTCGGGGTACGGAATCATCCCGGCGCCGATGCCGAAGATGAGCTGCGGGTCGATTTCGAGGTGCGTGTGCTCGTCGTTGAGGTCGTCCTCGTCGACGGCGACGTAGATGTCTTCCTCCTCCTCGGCGTCGATGAACTCGACGTAGCCGCGTTCGACGAGGTCCTCGAAGGACACCTCGTCGTTTCTGACGGCCTCTATCTCCTCGTCGGAGAGGAGCGGTTCGCCGTCCTCGACGACGATGAGGGGACGCCGGGCGCGGCCGGCGTCGGCGTTGATGATGACCTCGCGGGTGCGCCCCTTCACGGAGACGTTCACCATCTCGCTCACGTCGCCGCGGCGGCGGGCTTCTCGGATCTGGTCTGCGAGCTGTTCGGGGTCGGGGTGCGTCCCGACCAGGCTTCCGTTGACGTACACCTTCGCTTCGCGTTGCTGTGTCTGAGCCATGTATTAGTCGTCCGCGGGCGTGTTCGTGGGGTTCGTCGGTCCCTCGATGCCGGGGATGCCCTCGACCCCCATCGACGCCAGTTCGCGTTTGAGTCCCTGTTCGTCCTCGATGTTCTGCGAGAGCTCCATCGCCTGCGCGAAGTTCTTCACGAGCCCGCAGTTCGGTCCCTCCGGGGTCTCGGAGGGACAGATGCGACCCCACTGGGTCGCGTGCAGGTCGCGGGCCTCGAAGTGCGGCTGACTCCGCGAGAGCGGACTGCGGAGGCGGCGCAGGTGCGAGAGAACCCCCATGTAGTCGGTCCGGTCGACCAACTGCGAGACGCCCGAGCGACCGCCCACCCAGTTGCCCGTGGCGATGGGGTGTTCGAGCCGTTCGGTCAGCACGTCCGAGCGGACGACGGTGTTGACCGTGAGCTGACGGTTCCGCATGTTCGCGCGTTCGAGCTGGTACTTCACGTCGCGCGCCAGCTTGTTCAGCGCCGTCCGGAACAGGTCCTTCATCAGGTCGCCCGACACCTTGAGGCGCTTGTTGGCGTAGTGGTCCTTGTCGTCCGAGTCGCGGCGCTGGAGGGCGAGTTCGAAGCAGGCCTCGGCCATGCGGCAGAGGTAGAACGCCTTGTTGATGCGGACCTCCTCCTCCTCGACGCCGTCCTCGTGGAGGTGCGGCAGGAGGTAGCGGTCGATGACGTAGTTGGCGCGTTTGAGCTGGTAGTTCTTACCCTGCCCGCCGGCGACGCGCTTGCCGAGCGTCTCGATTGCCTCGGCCTCCGTCTGGACTTCGGCCTCCTCCAAGTTCTCCAGCATGAACTTGACAATCTCCGGGTCGTCGGAGACGCGGTGGACGATCTCCTCGTCGGATTCGAGCCCGAGCGCTCGGACGAGCGTGACGAACTCGACGCTCCCCGAGACGGAGGGGAACGACACTTCGAGGATGCCCTCGCGGTTGCGCTCGCAGAGGACGAGCGCGCGGTAACCGCGCCGTTGGGAGAACGTCTTCGCCACCTGGATCTCGTCGCCGTACTTCGTGTCGTACTCGGCGAGAATCTTGTTGGGGGCGAGGTCCTCCGACGTCATCAGCACCCGCTCGGAGCCGTTGACGATGAAGTAGCCGCCGGGGTCGACGGGGTCCTCGCCGATTTCGACGAGGTCCTCGTCGGAGAGGTCGCTGATGTTACACTTCGAGGAGCCGACCATGATGGGCATCCGGCCCACCTTCGTCTCCGTCGTGTCGACGACGACTTCCTCTTCCTCCTCGCCGCCGCGGACGATGGACATCTCCATGAACACCGGCGCGGCGTAGGTGATGTTGCGGAGGCGCGCCTCCTGCGGGAACAGGAGTTCCTCCGACCCGTCGGCCTCGCGGACGCGAGGCGTCTCGACGCGGATGTCCCCGAGTTCGACGAAGACGGGTTCCTCGCCCTCCTTGTCGCCGATGTCCGTGTCGATGGTCTCCTTCTCGGTCACGACTTCCTGCATGCCGCGTTCGAGGAAGTTGTTGAACGACCGGAAGTGGTGCTCTGCGAGGCGTTCCTGCGAGAAGTACTGGCGCGATACCGCGCGTCGATCCTGTCGATTCATTCGATCACCAGTCGGTATGTGACTGCTTTGTCCGTGGTCCGGGAGTCGCGGACGATCTTCACCACGTCACCCGTCTCCACGCCGTCGGGCGCCGCCGGGTCCGTCCGCTTTATTTTCGGAAGGTCCGTACGCTTCACGTCGTACTCTTCCAGCACCTCCTCGACCTCCTCCTCCTCGAGGAGGGTGTGCTCTGGAACGAGTTTGTGTTGGCTTACGTCTACCATGTATGGGTGGGGGAAGAAGTTCTCACGAGATACTACAGGCTCGTTCGGGAGGCATCCATTTAACCCTTGCCAACTGGGTCCGAGAAGCGCCGCTCTTCGCCACGAGCAGTCCCGTCGCCCCGTCTCCGCCCGCGTGCGGGGCCGACCATCGCCCGTCGGTCGGCGGGTGTGGGCGTTCGCGGGCGGTGCGACGGCACTCGCGTTGCATCCGACAACGCAAGAAGCCGATAAATGCCTTCCGGCGACCGCGACACTCACCGGCGCGAGAACGGGAACGGGAGTCGACGCGTTCGGGCGCGCGATGTCGCGCCGCCGTCAGGCGAACAGTACCGCGTGACGCGGTAGGAGCTACCACGCGGAGTGCATATGATAAGTCTTAATTAGTGAACCGCGCTACGATGGAGTAGAGCAGGCCCGGATGGTGTAGTGGCCCATCATACGACCCTGTCACGGTCGTGACGCGGGTTCAAATCCCGCTCCGGGCGCTGTTTGCTCTAGTACGCCTGCCCGGATGGTGTAGTGGCCCATCATACGACCCTGTCACGGTCGTGACGCGGGTTCAAATCCCGCTCCGGGCGCTTTTGTTCCTTCACTTTTCCAGCGAGGCGTCTCGTCGCCGAGCGACGAAAATGAAGGTTGTAAGCGCTTACAAAGGGATTCGAACCGGGGAGCGATGCGAACGCAGTGAGCGAGCGACCGGGGTTCGAATCCCGCTCCGGGCACCCGTTACTGACGACCGCTTCTCGGCCATCGACCGACCGCGTCGACGCTCGAAACCCGGACTATCCGCGTTTTCGTGAGCGGAGGATTTGCCCTCGGAGGACGTACAAGGACCGTCATGTCAGAACGGATCGGGTCGGGAAGCGGAGAACCGACGGAGACCGTCGACGCCGAAGCGGTGCGGGAGTTCGCCGAATCGTTCCACGGCACCGTGATCCGACCGGCGGACGAGGCGTACGAGGAGGCCCGGAAGATCTGGAACGGGATGATCGACCGGCGGCCGGCGCTCATCGCACGCTGTTCCGGGACGGCGGACGTCGTCGCGGCGGTCGGGTTCGCCCGCGAGCACGGACTGCCCCTCGCCGTCCGCGGCGGCGGACACAACGTCGCCGGCAGCGCCGTCTGCGACGACGGACTCGTCGTCGACCTCTCGGAGATGACCGGGGTGTTCGTCGACCCGGCGGCCCGCCGCGCCCGTGCGCAGGGCGGGGCGACCATCGGTGACGTCGACCGCGAGACGCAACTGTTCGGCCTCGCCGCACCGCTCGGAGTGGTCTCGGCGACCGGAATCGCGGGGCTCACGCTCAACGGGGGCGTCGGACATCTCCGTCGGAAGTACGGCCTCTCCTTGGACAACCTCGTCTCGGCCGAAGTCGTCACCGCCGACGGGCGCGTCAGGACCGCCAGCGAGGAGGAGAATCCGGACCTCTTCTGGGCGATTCGCGGCGGCGGCGGCAACTTCGGCGTCGTCACGTCGTTCGAGTACCGACTCCACGAGGTCGGCCCCGAGGTGTTCGGCCTGTTCGTCTGGCACCGCGGCGACTCCGAGGAGGCGCTCCGGGCGTTCCGCGGGTACGCGGAGGGCGCCTCGCGAAACGCGAGCGTCCTGCCGTTCTACGCCGTCGTCCCCGAACTCGAGGAGTTCCCCGAGGCGTCGTGGGGCGACCCGGCTGTCGCCTTCCTCGGCTGTTACGACGGTCCCGTCGCGGAGGCCGAGGCCGAGTTCCGGGCGCTCCGCGAGTTCGCCGACCCCGTCGTCGACTTCAGCGGCCCGATGGCCTACACGGACCTCCAGTCGATGCTCGACGCGGACTACCCCGACGGACTGCGCTACTACTGGAAGGCCGTCTACGTGACCGAACTCACCGACGAGGTCCTCGGTCTGGTCCGCAGGCGCGGAGCCGGGAGCCCCTCGCCGTTGTCGACGGTGGACATCTGGCACCTCGGCGGCGCCATCGGCGACGTGGCGCCGGACGCGACCGCGTTCAGACACCGGGAACCCGCGTTCATGATCACCTTCGAGGCCAACTGGGAGGACCCCGCGACGGACGACGAGAACGTGGCGTGGGCCCGCGACGGCATCACCGAACTCGGCGACCTGCCGGTCTCGAAGGGGGCGTACGGGAATTTCCCGGGCCTCGGAGAAGACCCCGCGCGCCTGCTGTTCGGCGAGAACTACGACCGGGTGGTCGAGGTGAAGGCGACGTACGACCCGGAGAACCTGTTCCGCCTGAACCAGAACGTGGCGCCGAGCGCCTGAGGCGGCCGCAGGTCGCCGGGCGACCCGGCTCTCTCGGAAACTAGCTTCATGCGGTGAGACCGCGACGTTCCGGGCGTGTACCGCGACATCCTGATACCGACCGACGGGAGCGACGGGGCGCGGCGGGCGATACGCGAGGCCGTCGGACTGGCCGACCTCGCCGGCGCGACGCTTCACGGCCTCGCCGTCGTCGACACCCGGGAGTACAACACGCTCCCCGAGACGAAGTGGGCGCGACTCCGCGAGGATCTCGAGGCCGAACGCGAGGCGGACGCCGCCGTCGTCAGGGAGGCGGCGGAGGCGGCGGGCGTCGACGTCGTGACGGCGGTCCGCCGGGGCGTGCCGCACCGAGAGATCCTGTCCTACGTCGACGAGAACGGCGTGGACCTCGTCGTGATGGGGACGCACGGACGGACCGGGCTGGACCGGATGCTGCTGGGGAGCGTCACGGAGAAGGTCGTCCGCGCCTCGCGCGTGCCCGTGCACGTCGTCCGGATGGACGGCGACGACGGGAACGGAGACGACGGCGACGGATGAGCGGTTCGCGGAGCGACCGCTCAAACGAAGAGCCGGGAGAGCCCCCACGCCGCCGCCAGCGCGAGACCGGCGCCCGCGAGGTTGCCGACGGCGTTGCCGACGGCGCGCGCCCGTTCGCCCGTCTCCCAGAGGCGGACCGTCTCGAAGGAAAAGGACGAGAACGTGGTGAACGACCCGCACATCCCGGTGCCGAGGAGGAGCATCCACGTCTCCCCGACGCCGACGAACGTGAACAGGCCGAGCGCGAAGCTCCCGAGAACGTTGACGGTGAACGTGCCCGCGGGGTACTCCTCGACGTCGACCAGTCCGCCGACGTAGTGTCTGAGCAGGGCGCCGAGGGCGCCGCCGGTGCCGACGACGTGCGCGGGGTCGAACGCGACCACTACGACCACCGCCCGTCGACGCGGCGGGCGACAGAGCGACCGACGAGGACCCCCGCGAAGCCCAGCGCGTAGTTCGCGACCACGTTGGCGACCAAGACTGGCGGCGGCGACTGCGCCGACTGGAGGGCGAACGTGCTGTAGGTGGTGAACGAGGAGAGAAAGCCGGTCGACAGCACGGCGCGCGTCTCGCTCGCCAGCACGTCGGAGAACAGCCGTTCGTAGAGAACGAAGCCGAGGAGGAAACTCCCGAGGGCGTTCGCGACTAGCGTCCCCCGGAGACCGGGGAGGAGGAGGCTGGCGAAGTACCGGAGGTTCGACCCGGCGAAGCCGCCGACGGCTATCAGCACAAGCGATTCGACTCGAACGAGCGGGTGCGGTTCGGTCTCTGTCATGGGCGTCGCGTCAGAAGGAGTCATCAGCCGACGGCGTCGGCGGTTGGGTCGGGCAGACTCCATTGCCCGTTCGGTCGTGTGAACCCCCTCGGAGACCAAAGTAGCTCTGGTCCGGTCGCCGGCGCTCCGGGGTCGTCACCCGTCGACCGAACCGACGTCGCTCGCCCGCGGACTGTCCCCGCCGTGCGGCGTGTCTCGCTCGCGGATGCGGACGTCGTAGGCGGTTTCCGCCGCGTCGTCGACGACGAGCGCGTCTCCCGGCCGAGCGGGCATCCGCGCCTCGACGCCCCCACGGAGGTAGGTGGGTTCGGCGGCGGTCAGCGCCCGCACGTCCGGCCCGGCGGTGAGCCGGTGGACGACCCTGAGGTCCGACTGCGAGAGCGCCACCGCGGGGAGGGCGCTGGGTCGCTGCGTCGCCGCGACGAGGGAGACGCCCGGTGCGCGCCCGCGAGTCAGTATCGCCCGGAGGGCCGGCGCGGCGAGGCCGTCGAAGAAGACGTGCGCCTCGTCGAGGAGGAGCCACGGCAGGCGAACGACCGACTCGCGCACCCGTGCGTCGTACAGCGCCCGCGCGACGGCGTGGACGACGGCGTTCGCCGGCGCGGGGTCGAGGCCGGAGCAGTCCAGCACGGTCGCTTCGGCGCCGCAGAGGGCCGCGGCGTCCAGCCCCTCGGGGTCGAACACGTCCCACGAGGCCGCCCGTCGGAGGCGGTTCCGCGCGGCGCGAACCGCGTCGGGGGCGACGTTCGAGGAGTCGGCGGGGACTTCGGCGAACGCGCGCATCTCGGCCAGCGTCTCGGACTCGCTGGCGGCGCGCCACACCATCGACCCGACCGGCGAGTCGGGGGCGACGCTCACGAGGGCGGGCCACTCCGACGGCGGAATCGCGTCCGCGCGGACGGTCGGGGCGCGGACGACCCGCGCGTCGAAGTCCTCGCCGGCGGCGAGGCCGTCGAAGACGCCCATCGGGTCGACGACGACGGGCGCGAGGCCCGGCGCGCGCGCCGCCCCCTCCGCGAGGACGCCGAGCGTGTAGGACTTGCCGTAGCCCCGTTTGCCGACGACGAGTGCGGCGTGGGGGCGGTCGAGGTCGACGGCGACGGGGGCGCCGTCGCTGCCGTCGCGGGCGCGGTGGCGGCCGAGGCGAGCGAGGGGACCCCCGGCGGGGCCGTCCCGTCCGCGGCGGCCGAGGACGTCGGTGTTCACGCGGGGGGCTGGCCGCGTTCTCGCACTTGAACGCTCGCCCGGACGTTTATCTACCGAGACGGGACCAGCCACCCCGTGTTCGACGAACCTCTCCGCACCGAACTCCGACGCTTCGCCGCGGACGACCGCGCCATCGAGGGGCTACCGATCCGACTGGTCGTCGCCCTCGTGGTCGGCGTGGCGACGATGAGCGTGATGCTGAGTATGCTGTCCGGCGTGCAGGGTCTCGCGGTGACCGAGTTGGACGTGAAGCCGTCGCCCGACGTGGTGACGCCCGGCGAATGGGAGCTATCGTTCCTCGTCGTCGACTCCGACGGCGACCCCGTCGAGGGGGCGACGGTGGTCGTGAAGGGCGGGACGGCGGACCTCGACGGCATCGCTCACGCGAAGACGGACGCCGACGGGAGCGCGGCGGTCACCGTCTCACCGTCGCTCCGGCCGAATCAGGAGGACGGAACGGTCGAAATCGACGTGAAACCGCCCGCGGGCAGTCAGTTCGTCGACCGGCGGGCGAACACGCGGGTTCTGGTCGTCGCGGAGTGAGCCCTCTCGTGCCCCTGTTCACCCTCACCGCTCGGGGTGGACCGGCGCGTCGAAGCCGCCGCGAATCAGCGGTTTGGCGACGTGCCGGCGGGCGCACGGCGGCACCTCGTACCACCCGCGTTCGAGTTCGCGGTCCGTCTCGACGTCGACCCGGCCGGGCGCGGACGTCCCGCAGTCGCGGCAGCGGTAGCCCTGATTCCGACCCGCGCTCTCCATCGTCCGGTCGCAGTCGGGACAGACGGGCGTCCGCGACTCGGTGCGGTTCAGCGACCGCACGGCGAACTTCTCCAGTTTGAGCGTCCCCCCCGAAAGCTCCCCGCAGACCGTCAGTTCGTCGCCCGGTCGGAGGGCGCGCACCCGGTCGCGGAACCGCTTCGTCGGTTCGAAGGCGGCGCAGGCGACCGTGTCGGCCGCGCCCCCGTCTGTGTCTCCGTCGGCGTCCGCGTCGCGGCCGGCGTTCGCATCCACGGAACCGAACGCGAAGAAGACGTGCCCGCCGCGCCGCGTCTCCGGGTCGGCGGCGACGACGCCGTCGACGCGGTAGGCGCCGCCGCCGTCGAGGGTGCCGAGTTCCCCGTCCCGGAGGTGGATGTCGGTTCCCTGATTGGTGAGGAAGGTCGAACGCCGGTCGACCGGTTCCGAGTCGATAGCGTCCGACAGCGACCGCACCGCGTCGGCGTCGTCGCCGCGGATGCCGTGCAGGATGGGGCCGGGCGCGTTCGGGACGCAGACGGCCTGTCCCTCGACGGTGTCGACGGTGTCCCACGCGTCCGGGTAGTGCGCCTCGGCCGCGTCGAACACCGAGTCGAGGTCCACGTCGCGGGGCGTTCCGCAGCGGTCGAACTCCCGATAGGCGATGTGTTCGTACGTCCACTCGTCGAGGGCGGCCCACGCGCCGACGGCCGCGAGGGCGCCGATTCGGCCGCGGCCGCCCTCCCACCCGCGGTGAAGATAGCCCGATTCGTCGGCGAGTTCGACGGCCTCCGCCGTGTCGACGAACGACCGAATCGCTCGTCCGGTGAACGCCGAGACGGCGTCCGGAACGGCGGCGGGGTCGCCCGGGGCGACGACGACGCCCGGACTGGTCCGAGGGTCGGCCGTCTCGGCCAGCGGTTCCAACTCCGCGACGGCGAGTTCGAGCGTCTCCTCGGGCGGGAGGTCGGTGTGGAGGGCGAGGGCGGCGTTGCCGCGCGTCTTGTGTTCGACGGCGGGGTTGAGGCGGACGAGGAGACGGCGTTCGACCGTCCCGCCCGCCGCCTCGATGGCCTCGGCCGCGAGCGTCGCGAGGTACGTCGTGCACATCCCCCGCTCGCGCGAGTCGGTGTCGTCGAGGCCGAGGACCGTCATAGGCGCCCGTAGCGCCCCGACGGAGTAACCCCTTTCGAGTCGTTACCGCGGCTGAGAGCCTCTATATAACTATGGCGGTGGTTACGGAGCGTAATCGGGGGACGGGAGGAGGAGGTAGCAGCACAACAGCTATATGTCCCAAATCGCTTATCTTCCGATATGTCTCGGTCAGCTCTGGTTGGAAACATCACAGCGATGCTGGAGGACGCGGGGTTCGCCGTCAGCGACCGTTGTGCCATCCGGCCCAAGAGCTTCGACCTCGCCGCGCGCCGCGGCGAGGACTTAGTGCTGCTGAAGGTCCTCGGCAACATCGACGCGTTCGACGCCGAAACGGGCGCCGAGATGCGCCGACTCGGCAGCTACCTCTCCGCGACGCCCCTCGTCGTCGGCCTGCGGACCCGCGACGAGGACCTGAAACCGGAGGTGGTGTACTTCCGCCACGGCGTGCCGGTGATGAACCCCGACACCGCGATGGACCTGTTCCTCGAAGGGGTGCCGCCGCTCATCTACGCCGCGCCGGGCGGTCTCTACGTCAACCTCGACGGCGACCTGCTGGCGGACGAACGGCAGCGGCGCGGGTGGAGCCTCGGCCGACTGGCGACGGAACTCGGCGTCTCGCGCCGGACCGTCTCGAAGTACGAGGACGGGATGAACGCCAGCATCGAGGTGGCTATCCACCTCGAAGAGATGTTCGACCGGCCGTTCTCCAGTCCGGTCTCCGTCCTCGAGGGCGCCGAGGAGGTCCGCAACGCCGAACCGACGCCCGAGGACCCCGACGCCGACCCGGACGACGAGCACGTCGTCCACATCCTCACGCGGGCGGGCTTCACCGTCCACCCGACCGCCCGCGCGCCGTTCAAGGCCGTCAGCGAGGACGACGACCGGCGCTCGGACCAGATTCCGATGCTCACCGGCCACTCCTCGTTCACCCCCAGCGCGGAGAAACGCGCGCGCATCATGTCTTCGCTCGGTGAGGTCACCCGGACGCGGTCGGTGTACTTCACCAAAGAGCAGTCCAAGCGCGACGCCGTCGAGGGAACGGCGCTGGTCAGTTGCGACGAACTCGCCTCCATCGACGACCCCGACACGATTCGGGACCTCATCCGCGAACGCGCCGGCGAACCGACCGAGGCCTGAACCCCCTCGGGGACGGCGGAGGCGTCGCTACGGAGTCGAAAAGAAGGCAGAATCGATGAGGCTCGTTAGCTCGCCGCGTCGCCGTACGTCTCGTCGAGGTACTCGACGATGTCGTCGCTCTCGGCCATCCCCTCGACGCCGTGTTCCTCGTCGACGAGGACGGGGACGCCGGTCTGTCCGCTCACTTCCTCGACCTCGGTCCGGTCGCCGTGCGACTGCGGGACCATGACGGAGTCGTACTCCAGGTCGAGGTCGGCGAGTTTGTCCTTCACCTTCGCGCAGTAGGGGCAGCCTTCCAGTTCGTACAGCGTGAGATTCGCCATCGCTGTCGGCTACGGGTCGGCGGATAAAGAGTCCGGTGGTGGCGTGCGCTCGGAGCGCACAGCGCGGAAAGGGAGCGACGGCGGTATCAGCGGCCGCGGGCGCGGACGCTCCGGGCGGCGCCGACGATGCGGCGGCGACCGAGGACCAGTTCGGTCGCCCCCCAGAGGACGACGACGACGGCGGCGGCGATGGCCCACACGAAGTCCCACCCGGACATCCACACCGGGCGGAGCCACGGGGTCACGTGCGCCCACCGCGTGGCGAACTCGTTCATCGGCTCTTCGAGCGCCGTCCCGGAGAACGTCGCGCGCATCTGCGCGGCGAACCCTGCTCCGTCGCCGGCGCCGGCGGTGAGGTTCGCGCTGCCGGTGATGGCGTAGGTGCCGCTGGCGTTCATGTCGCGGATGGTCGGTCCGGTTCCGGTGGGTTCGTTACCATACGCGGCCCGTTCGACGTCGTAGGGACCCCACGTCGCGTAGTACTCCCAGACGACTTCGCCGGTCGGCGTCACTTCGATGACGCGGTGGTTCAGCGTGTCGACGATGAGAGTGTTCCCGTTCGGCAGGCGGTCGGCGTCGCGTGGCCAGTTCAGCGTGTCCGCCCCGACGGTCCAGGTCCGCACCCACTCCTCGTCCTCGTAGGCGTACTCGACGACGCGGTTGTTCCCGCTGTCTGCGACGAGGATGGTCGGCGTCCCGTTCTCGCTTTCGAGCCACTGCGGGTTGTGCTGTTCGTTCATCACCGAGTAGTTGCCGTCGCTGCCGAGGCGTCGGGTGATGTTCTTCGTCTCCATGTCGACGACGACGACCTGATCGAAGTTCCGCGGCGAGAGCATCAGTTTCCCGTCGCCGATGGGGTCGACGTCGTTGACGTGCGACCAGTCTTTGTTGTAGCCGCCGTCGGTGTTCGCCGGGTAGTGGTTCTTGAAGTACCACTCCCACGTCACTTCCTCGGTCGTTCGGTTGTAGACGAATATCCGGTCGTCGCTGACCTGCGCCGACTCGTTCCACTCGCGCATGTTGGCGACGACTATCTCGTCTTCGCTCAGCACGTCGACGTCGTGGGTGTCGGTGATGTTGAACGTCTTCTCCCAGACGCGCTCCTGCGTTTCGGGGTTCAACTCGTAGACGACGGTCTTGCCGCTCCGCGGCGAGGAGACGAGCAGGTTGCCGTTGTCCATCGGGTCGACGTCGAAGAACCACGCCCCCGCGCCGACTTCGTCGTTGTGGACCCACTGCGTCTGCCCGCGTTCACCGACCGAGATGAGGCGCGCGGGCTTCTTCCGGTTGGTGTTCCCCTGGAAGGTGTACCCCTGCACACTGACGATAGTCGAACCGTTGGCCGGACTCGTCACCGTTCCCCGCGTGAGCGTCCGTTCCTCGCTGGGGTCGTAGGTGAGCGCCGACACCGCCGAGGGGGTCAACAGCGCGACCACGAGGACGAACGCCACGATTCGCACCGCCGTCGACCGAGAGGGCGTCTCCATCGTTCGAGTGGAACGGGGAGGGGAACGAATCTCTTGCGGTCTGCGGCGGCGACCGGGGAGACTGGTCGGAGGCGACGCAGCGCCTCAGACCTGCGATTGGATGATGCCGCTCGTGCGGACGAAGAAGTAGACGACGAACGCGGCCGCGAGCACCCAGTGGCCGAGGCGCACGTCGTCGTACTCGCCGGCCGCGACCTTGACGACGGGGTAGGAGACGATGCCCGCCGCGATGCCGTAGGCGATGGAGTAGGTGAACGGCATGACGAGGATGGTCATCCCCGCGGGGATGGTGTTCGTCACGTCGCTCCAGTCGATGTCGACGACGTTGCCGAGCATCACGACGCCGATGACGACGAGGGCGATGTGGGAGGCGTACTGCGGAATCGCGGCCGCGACGGGGACGAACGCGAGGGAGACGAGGAAGAGCACGGAGACGACGAGCGCCGTCAGACCCGTTCGACCCCCCTCCTCGACGCCCGCGGCCGATTCGATGTACGTCGTCACCGTCGAGGTGCCGAGCATCCCGCCGACGGTGGTGCCGACGGCGTCGGCCATGAGCGGTTTGTCGATGTCCGGGAGGTTGCCGTCCGCGTCGAGGAAGCCGCCGGCCTGCCCGACGCCGACGAGCGTCCCGGCGGTGTCGAAGAAGTCGACGAAGAAGAACGTGAAGACGATGAGCGCGAAGGAGAACGCCTCGACGCTGCCGAGGCCGGCGACGAACGCGCCCGCGAGGGGCGTGATGTCGTATGTCGTCGTCGTCGACCCGGCGACGAGGCCCGCGTCGGGCGAGACGACGCCAAGCGTCGTCAGGAGCCATCCGGCGGCACTGGTGCCGAGGATGCCGATGAGGATGGACCCCGGGACCCCCCGGGCGTAGAGGACGAACGTGAGGAACAGACCGAGCACCGAGAGGATGGCGACGGGGTCGGCGGCGACGGCGCCGAGGGTGACGAGCGTCGCCGTGTCGTCGACGACGATGCCCATCGCCTGGAGACCGATGATGGCGAGGAACAGTCCGATGCCGGTGCCGACGGCGAACTTCACCGGTTCGGGGAACAGTCGGATGACGTACTCGCGGGCGCCGGCGGCGGTGAGGAGGATGAAGACGACCCCCTCCACGACGACGGCGGCCAGCGCCGTCTGCCACGGCACGCCGAGGGCGCCGACGACGGTGAACGCGAAGAACGCGTTCAGACCGAGACCGGGCGCCTGTCCGAACGGCCGGTTGGCGTAGACGGCCATCACGAACGTGGCGACGGCGGCGGCGAGGAGGGTGACGACGGCTATCATCGACTCGACCTGCCCCGGCGAGTAGCCCGCGATGGCGATGCCGGGTTTGACGTCCGGGATGGCCGTCAGGATGTCCGGGTTGACGACGACGATGTACGACATCGTCAGGAACGTCGTCACGCCCGCGACGATTTCAGTTCGAACGGACGACCCGTGTTCTTGTACGTCGAAGTACTCGTCGAGCGTCTCAGTGAGCCCCATAATTCACGCTTGTGCATAATCACGAATCCGAGTATAAGCGTTACCATCTCGCGGAGGAGAATGCACACGTACGTGACTAACTGTTAGGTATATGACGGACTCAGCGGCCGGGGATATACACATACATGTATAGTTCCTCGCCGGACGGCCCGGAAATCGAACGTGCGGCGCGCCGCACCGTGTGCCCCGCACGGACCGCGGCGTCGGACGGTTCGCCGGCCGTCACTCCGCGTCGAACGTGGTGAGGGCGCCGACGGGCGCGTCGGTTATCTCGCGGGCGCGGTCGATGCCCTCGGTGCCGACGGAGATGAGGGCGAACACCCCGGTGACGTTCGCCTCCGACTGGAGGGCAATGTCGAGGAGGAGTTCCTGCGTCTCGCCCGACCGGATGAGGTCGTCGACGACGAGGACGCTCTCGCCGGAGGAGAGGGCTCGTGAGGGGAGATAGTAGGTCAGTTCGATGCCGGAGGCGAGTCGCTGGCGCGATTCGACGAACTCCTCGACGGCCGTCTCCTTGGATTTCTTGGCGTAGGCGACGCGGGCGTCGAAGTAACTCGCCATCGCGGCCCCCAACGTGATGCCGTCGGTGGCGGCGGTGAGGACCACGTCGGGGCGTTCGAACCCGAGCGAATCCGCCGCGACGGGCGCGACGAGGTCCAAGAACGACTGGTCGAAGACGACGCCGGAGTTGTCGACGTACCCCTCGTCGTCGAACTCGACGCGACTCTCCAACTCCGCGGCGAGGGCGTCGCGGCCGACGCCCTGCACGACTTCGCGGGCGCGTTCGACGCCGGGGAGGACGTGGCCGTTGACGTAGCGGTTGAGGTCGCCGGCCGGGAGTCCGGTGAGGTCGGCGAGTTCGTCGTACGTCCGAGTCTCCTTCAGCATCCGGAGGACGGCGACGGCTTGCAGTTGGAGGGCCGCTTTCTCCGCTCTGTTCATACCATGGGACTCGCGGTTGCGCAAGTATGAATACGTCGATACGATTCGAGGGGAAGATTCAGCACGGACGTGCCGATTTCGCGGGAGACACGTCGGAGACGGAGGGAGAAGCGACGAAGAGATAAGAGAAGCGAGTTCCGGCCGCGAACGGAAGGCGCGCGGCGTCGGCGGGGCCCCGGCCGGCGGCGCGTTACTCGTCGGACGCGGCGTCCGCATCCGCGTCGGCCAACAGGTCCTCCGCGGTGACGAGGGCGTCGAGTTCCACGTCCGCCTCGGCGAGTCGTTCGCGGCCGCCCTCGTCCCTGTCGACGACGACGAGCACCCGGTTCACGACGGCGCCGGCCTCGCGCAGGGCCTCGACGGCGTCGAGGGCGCTCGTACCCGTGGTGGCGATGTCTTCGAGGACGACGACTTCCTCGCCCTCCGCCAGTCGGCCCTCGATGCGGTTGGCCGTGCCGTACTCCTTGGCCTCCTTGCGGGCGATGACGTACGGGATGTCCGTCTCGGCGGCCGTGACGGCCACGAGGGGGACGGCGCCGAGGGCGACGCCGGCGAGTTTCTCGACGCCGTCGAGTCGTTCGGCGAAGGCCTCGGCGATGAGGCGGAGACAGTGGGGGTCGGTCTCGAACAGGTACTTGTCGACGTAGTAGTTCGAGGTGCCGCCGTGGGACAACTCGAACTCGCCGAACCGCACGGCGTCCGCCGCGCGCAGGGCCTCGATGAGTTCGTCGTTCGCCATCTCGTTTCGAGAGGTCCTGCGGAGGCGCTTAAACGGGTTGGTTCGGCGCGGGGCGGTGCGGAGGCGGTGCGGAGGCGGTGCGGAGCGGAGGCGGCGCGGAAGCGGGGCGGTGCGGAGCGGAGAGGACACCGCGCCGTACCGCGAGGCGAGCGAACGGAGTGAGCGAGCCATCGCGGCCGTTCTTTGGTCCAGCTTTCTTCCGGGGGTTCGAGCAGACGGCTTCGCCGTCTGTGAGGACCCCCGAAAAGAAAGGTGGGGGTCCTAGTACGGCTCGTTCTTCAGCCCCAGATAGTACGCTCCCACGTTCGTCCCCACGTGGAGGACGGGTGTGACGACGAGGACGACGGCGAGGACGGGGACGGTGAACGTCGCCGCGAACCACTCGAAGTCCAAGAGGGCGGCGAGGCCGAGTGCGCCGACGACGAAGTCGAGTTGGTCGAGGCCGGGGAACGCCGCGCCGCGTTCGCGTCCCGACCGGCGTTTGAGGAAGGAGGCGCCGACGTCACCGAGCATCGCGCCGAGGGCGAGGCCGAACGCGCCGAGCACCGAGAACCGGGGGAGCGAGATTCCGAGGGCGGCGCCGAGGGGGTCGGCGACGGCGTTGCAGACGAACGCGAGGGCGAACCCGACCAGCGTCCCCACCGCCGTCCCGCGCCACGTCTTGCCGTCGCCGAGGACGCGACGACCGCCCCACGTCCGCCCGCCGTCGATGGGTCGGCCGCCGCCGGCGAGCACCGCGGCGTTGTTCGGCACGTACGCGGGGAGCATCGCCCAGAACGCGCCGACGACGAGTTCGATGACCATACCCCGGCGTCGATGCGGGGGACAAAAATCTCGGCGATTCCGGGGCGACGCCCGGAGGGCCGCCCGGCGAACGAAAGCCCTGATTGTCGGAGTCCCCTACGTCGGGGTGTGATCCCTCCGATAGCGAGTCGGTTCGTCGCCGGTGAGTCGGCGGCGACGGCGCTCGACCACGCGCGACGGGCGAACGAGGACGGCGTCAAGGTCATCCTGAATCTGCTCGGCGAGCACTACGAGCGACGGGCGCCCGCCGACGCCGACACCGCGGCGTACCTCCAGTTGATAGACGACATCGCCGGCTCCGGACTCGACGCCTGCGTGTCGGTGAAGCCCTCGCAGATAGGCATCGGCGTGGGGGAAGACGCGTTCCGCGAGAACTACCGCCGCATCGTGGCGGCGGGCGCGGAACGCGGCGTGTTCGTCTGGTGCGACATGGAGGACGCCGACACCACCGACGCGACGCTCGACGCCTTCGAGGCGGCCGCGCGCGAGTACGGCGGCGGCGTCGGCCAGTGCGTGCAGGCGAACCTGAAGCGCACCGGCGAGGACCTGGAGCGACTGGCGGACGTGCCGGGGAAGATACGCCTCGTGAAGGGCGCGTACGACGAGGACCGCGAGATAGCGTACAAGAGCAAAGAGGAGGTGAACCGGAAGTACGAGGAGCACCTCGCGTTCCTGTTCGCCGAGTACGCCGGCGACGTCGCCGTCGGGAGCCACGACCCGAAGATGATAGCCGCGGCGGAGGAACTCGCCGCCGAGTACGACCGGACGTTCGAGGTGCAGATGCTGATGGGCGTCCGTGAGGACGCCCAGCGTGAACTGGCCGCCGAGGGCCGGGAGGTGTGGCAGTACGCGCCGTACGGCGACAAGTGGCTGTCGTACTTCTCCCGGCGGGTTCGGGAGCGAAAGGAGAACCTCCTGTTCGCGTTGCGAGCCGTCGCCGGCGTCTGAAACCGCTCGTCGCGGACAGAAGCCCTCTTAAGTCTCCGTGGTCACCTACCCACCGATAAATGTCCTCGTGGAGACGCGACTTCGCAAGCGGTCTGGTCGTACTCGTCCCTATCCTCGTCATCCTGTACGTTCTCGGCATCCTCTACAGCAATATCTCCGGTCTCCCCCTGATCAAGGAACTGGAGGCCCCGTTCGGGTTCTTCGTCGCCATCTTCGTCTTCGTGATGCTCGTGTTCTCGGTGGGCTACCTGATGCGGACGACGGCCGGGCGCCTGTTCGAGTCGGCCATCGACGGGACGATGAACCGCGTTCCGCTCGTTCGGGTGCTGTACAACGCGTCGAAACTCGCCGTTGAGACGGCGTTGACGGGGACCGAGGACCTCCAAAAGCCCGTCAGACTGGAGGTGTGGCCGGGGATTCGGATGACGGGCTTCAAGACCGGGAAGACGACGCCTGACGGGCGGGAAGTGATTTTCATGCCGACTGCGCCGAACATCACCACCGGGTTCGTGATGGAAGTCGAGCCCGAGGACCTGACCGAGACGGACGAGCGGGTCGAAGAGGCGCTGACGCGCATCCTCTCGGCCGGGTTCGCCGAGGACGAATCGAGCGCGGCCATCGACATCGACGTCGACGACGAACGGAGCGACCGAAGCGGAGGAGACGAGCGAGACGGACACGAACGGCGGCGATAGCACGGGTTCCGATGCGGCTCGGCGGCGCGGTTTTTTGTGCGCTACCGTCCCACTCGCCGCATGGAACGGAGACGCGTCTCCTCGGGGACCGAGTGGGAACCGCGTGTCGGCTACTCGCGGGCGGTGCGCGTCGGCCCGCACGTCCACGTCTCGGGGACGACCGCGACGGACGAGGACGGTGCGGTCGTCGCCGAGGGCGACCCGTACGCACAGACGAAGCGAGCGCTGGCGAACGTCGAGTCCGCGCTGGCGGAGGCCGGCGCGTCGCTGTCGGACGTGGTCCGGACGCGGATGTACGTCGTCGACATCGACCGGTGGGAGGCCGTCGGCGACGCCCACGCCGAGGCGTTCGGTGACGTGCGGCCCGCGACCAGTATGGTGGAGGTGAATCGGCTCATCGACCCCGAACTGCTGGTCGAAGTCGAGGCGACGGCCATCGTCGCCGACGACGCCTGAGCCGAAGCGTGTGAAGAGGAGCGGAAGAGACGAACGAACTGGAGGACGGGAGAGACGCGCGCGGTGGTACGCTACCAGTTCAGAGGTAGGTGAACCACTCGTCGTGGTCGTCGGTGCGCCGTTCCACGAGGTCGAAGAACGCCTGCTGGAGTTCCTCGGTGATGGGCCCGCGGGAGCCGTTTCCGATGACGACGTTGTCCACCTTGCGGATGGGCGTGACCTCCGCGGCGCTGCCGGTGAAGAACAGTTCGTCGGCGGTGTTGAGTTCGCCGCGACTGATGGAGGCGGTGTCCTGCACCTCGTAGCCGCGTTCGCGGGCGAGTTCGATGACGGTGTTGCGGGTGATGCCGTCGAGGATGGACTCGCTCAGGCCGGGCGTGTAGATGGTCCCGTCGCGGACGAGGAAGATGTTCTCGCCGGGACCCTCCGCCACGTCGCCCTCCTTGTTGAGGACGATGGCCTCCGCGTAGCCGTTGCGGCGGGCCTCTTCGCCGGCGAGCATCGAGTTCACGTACAGCCCCGTCGTCTTCGCGTTCGTCGGAATCTGGCTGGAGGCGTGCTTGCGCCAGGAGGACACCATCACCTCGATGCCGTTCTCCAGGGCGTCCTCGCCGAGGTAGGCGCCCCACGGCCACGCCGCCATGGCCACCTGCGTCGGACAGTCGCCGGGCGAGACGCCGAGGGTGTCGTAGCCGTAGAAGGCGATGGGGCGGATGTAGGCGGCTTCGAGGTCCTGCCGTTCGAGGAGGCCCAGCATCGCCTCGGTGAGTTCCTCGCGGTCGAAGGGAATCTCCATGTCGTACGGCTTCGTGGAGTCGTAGAACCGGTCGAGGTGTTCCTCCCAGCGGAAGACGGCCGGACCCTTCTCGGTGTCGTAGCAGCGGACGCCCTCGAAGACGCCCGTCCCGTAGTGGAGTCCGTGGGTGAGCACGTGAATCTGGGCGTCGTCCCAGTCCACGAACTCGCCGTCCATCCAGATGGTGTCGACGTCCATCTCGTCAAATCCCATATCTCGTGGTTTTCACGGCACATCATAAAACAGTAGGCGACGCGGAACGGCCCGCTGGCTTTTTTTCGTCGGTACGCGTCGGGTGCGAACGAATGTCAGAGTCCGAAGCGAACGCGGCGGCGGAAGAAGGTTCGGAGACGCCGGGGACGGTCGTCGTGACGGGGGGAACCGGGCGCATCGGTCCGACCATCATCCGGCGACTCCGCGGGACCGGTCGCCGCGTCGTCAACGTCTCGCGGTCGGGCGGCGACACCGAGGCGGACGCGGACCTCCGGGCGGACATGGTCGACGCCGGCGAGACGTACGGCGCGTTCGCCACCGCCGACGCCGACGCCGTCGTCCACCTCGGGATGCTCTCGACGCCCGACCACGACCCCGGACACGTCGTCTTCGAGAGCAACGTGATGAGCACGTACAACGTCCTCCAAGCGGCGGAGGCGCTCGACATCGACACCGTCGTCCTCGCCTCAAGCCTCTCGGCGTTCGGCGCCTCCTTCGAACCCGAACCCATCCGCCTGTCGTATCTCCCCCTCGACGAGACCCATCCGGTGACGCCGTCGAACCCCTACGGGATGGGCAAGCACGCCCTCGAAGTCACCGCCGACGGGTTCGCCATCCGACCCGACGGCCCGCGGACCATCGCCTCGCTGCGCTTCCCGTGGATGCCGACCGACGAGCAGATGCGCGAGACGTTCGTGCGGGCCGAGCGGACGCCGGCGGCGCTCCGCGAGGCGGGACACTTCGAGACGGCGCGCAACACGCTGTGCTCCTACCTCGCGCAGTCGGACGCCGCGGAACTCGTCCTGTCGGCCGTCGACGCGGAGTTCGAGGGGCACGAGCGCTTCTTCGCCGCGGCGCCGGACACGAGCATGGACGTACCCACCGCGGAACTGGTCGCGGAACTGTACCCCGACGCCGAGTCGCGAAAATCGTTCGAGGGGTACGAGGCGCTCATCTCGACGGAGAAGGCCGAGCGGATGATAGGATGGGAACCCGAAAGGAGTTGGCGGTGAGCGGCGGCGAATCGAGCAAGTCGAACGAGTCGGGCGAGTCGAACGGGCCGCCTCAGGCGAACCGCTCGACGATGGACTCGCCCTCGACGTAGACGAGGTCGCTCCGGCGGGCGTAGTCGCGGGCGGCGGCGGGCGACAGCGCCGCCCCCGACTCGTCGTCCAGCATCTCGCAGACGACGACGGCCGCCGGGAGGCCGGCGGCGTCGGCGAGAACGAGGCCGAGTTCGGTGTGGCCCTTCCGGTCCGCGAGGAGGTTCGGCGCGCCGCGAAGGAGGTTGACGTGGCCGGGCGAGCGGAAGTCGGCGGCAAAGTCGGCCGCGTCGTAGCCGCCCGCGAGGGCCGCCTCCGCCGCGTCGCTCAGTTCCGAGATGGTGAGCGCGCGGTCCTCGTCGGTGATGCCCGTGAACGTGTCGCGGTGATTGACGGGCAGCGAGAACGACGAGCGGTCGTCGTACGCCAGGTCGTGCGCTGCTGCGGTCGGGTGGTCGATGACGCCGTCGAGGAACGGGAGGTCGACCGCCTCCGCGACGTCGTGCGAGAGGGCGACGCAGACGAGGCCGCCGGCGTCGTTGCGGAGTCGGGCCACGTCCGCCGGGTCGACGGCGCCAGCGGGGTAGACGATGTCCGTCTCCCCCTCCCGGTCGTCGAAGTCGTGGACGAGGACCGGTTCGCCCGCGCGGAACGCGGCGAGGGCGCGGGAGACGGCGTCGTCGGTTCGCTGCGCCATCTACGCCTCCTCCACGACGACGGCGACGGCGTCGCCGTCTTCGAGGCCGAGTTCGTCTCTGAGCTTGCTCGGCGCGATTATCTCCGCCTTCGACTCGTCGTGGTGGGTCCGTTCGGGGACGATGATGTGCGCTGGGGAGAACGACTCTCCCTCGTACTCGACCGTGGCGGCGTAGCACGTCGCCGGGCCGAACGTCCGCTCGTCGTCCTCCCAGCCGTCGATACCGACGGCGTCCAGAGAGGCCATCGCGGCGCGGCGCCGGACGCTCTCCTCGTCGAGTTCGACGTTGAGGGTGCCGGCGAACGGTTCGTAGCCCAGTCGCTCCTCGAACTGCTCCATGTAGCCGGACAGGGAGATGTAGTGGCGTCCCTCGCCCATCCCGCTGGTGACGGTGCCGCCGAGTTCGACCGTGTCGGCGTCGCCGTCGTCGAAGATGCGGCGGTAGTCGGCGTACTCGCGGCGGAGGGCGGCCTCGCCCTCCTCGGTGAGAGAGACCCACTGGCCGTCCGACCCCACGTCGCGGTCGACGAGGCCGGCCTCGTCGAGTCGCTGGAGGCGGCGGGAGGCGGTCTGCGTCGACGCGTCGAGGCGGTCGGCGAGACCCGAACACGAGACTTTCGCGGGGCCGGCGCGGCCCCCTTCGAGCGCGACGAACTTCAGCGCGGCCAGTTCGTCGTACCCGACGGCGGTCAGAACCGATTCGGACATTACCGGCAGTTGGCGGCACGAACCGATAAGTGTACCGAATATGAGAAGCGTATCAGAAGTGAGATGGTCGTCGGAGGCGACCTGCGTGTCGGGTGAAATTCCGGTCGCTCGCGGGGTAAGTGCGTCGGTCGCGGCACGGTTCGGAGGAGCATCTCTCCGGCGGCCGGCGATTCGGCCGTCGTCGGAGAACGGGGAGCGGGCGAGGTTCACGCGAGCGTGTCCCGCAGCGTGCGCAGCACGAGGACGCTCCAGAGAAACAGGCCGAGCTCGTAGAACAGGAGGTTGATGCGGGGCAGCGTGTCCGTCCGCAGCGCGGACGTCGGACCCGGAACCGAAGCCACCGCCTCCCTCCCGCCTGCCGTCTCCCCCGCGAACTCGGCTTGGCTGACCCCCCGCCGACGGGCAGGGCGGGGAAATCACACGCGTGACCGCGCGAGGCCACGAACCCGGCCGACGGCGTTCGGAAAGGCCTTTAGCCGCACCTCCTGAACGGTGGGATATGTTCAGAGAACTCCGCTCGGAGGTCGAGGACGCGGTGGAGACCGCGCTCTCTTCGCTCGACCTGCCGACCGACGACCTCGGCGTCGAAGAACCTCCGGAGGACGTGCCGGCGGTGCTCGCCTCCAGCGTCGCCTTTCGACTGGCGGGCGAGGTCGGCGCGCCGCCGCCGAAGGTGGCCGTCGACATCGCCGAAGAGATAGACGCGACGCCGTACGACTACGTCGACTCGGCCGAACCGCAGGGCCCCTACGTCAACTTCTTCGTCTCCGATTCCTACTACGCCGAGACGGCCGCCGCCGGCCGCGACGCCGACTACGGCCGCCTGCCCGACACCGGGAAGGACGTGGTGGTCGAGCACACCTCCGCGAACCCGACGGGGCCGGTCCACGTCGGCCGCGCCCGCAACCCCATCCTCGGCGACGCCATCGCCCGCCTCCTCGATTTCGCCGGCAACGACGTCGAGCGGCACTACTACGTCAACGACGCCGGCCGGCAGGTCGCGGTGTTCACGTGGGCCTACGAGACGTTCGACGAGGCCGACCTCCCGGACCCCGAGCGCGACCGCTCGGACTACGACCTCGTGCGCTACTACCGCCGGGGGAACGCCTACCTCGAAGACGCCGACGAGGAGGACGTCGCCGAGGCGGAGGCGAAGATAGCCGAAATCATGCAGGGACTCGAAGCGGGCGACGAGGCGACGTACGAACGGGTCGCCGTCGTCGTCGACCGGGTGCTCGGGGGGATGCGGACCTCGCTGGAACGCCTCCCCGCGGAGTTCGACGAGTTCGTGAAGGAGACGAGTTTCATCCGGGGCGGGGAGGCCGACGACGTGGTCACTCGCCTGAAGGAGTCGGAGTACTCGGTGTACGAGGACGACGCGTGGCAACTCGACCTCTCGCCGTTCGGCTTCGAGAAGAACCTCGTCTTCCTCCGCTCGGACGGAACGACGCTGTACACGACGCGCGACTTGGCCCACCACGAGTGGAAGTTCGAGAACTACGACGAGGCCGTGACGGTGCTCGGGGAGGACCACAAACTGCAGGCCGAGCAGTTGGAGGCCGCCCTCGAAATCTTGGGCAACGACACCGACCAACTCCGCCAGACGTTCTACTCGTGGGTGAACCTCCCCGAGGGCGGGATGTCCACCCGCGAGGGGACGGGCGTCGACTTGGACGACCTGTTGGACGAGTCGGTCGCCCGCGCCCGCGAGGAGGTCGAAGAGCGCCTCGACTCGCGCATCCGCGACGACGACCTGAGCGAAGCGGATATCGACCGCATCGCCCGGCAGGTCGGCATCGGCGCCGTCCGCTACGACATCGTCTCGAAACAGCCGACGAAGGGAATCACGTTCGAGTGGGAGCGAGCGCTGGACTTCGAGGCGCAGTCGGCGCCGTACGTCCAGTACGTCCACGCGCGCTGCCGCGGCATCCTGAACGAGGCCGAGTCGGCCGGCATCGAAGCGACGGCGGATATCTCGCTGCTCGACACCGACGCCGAACGGGACCTCCTCCGCGTGATAGCCCGCTTCCCGGCGGTCATCGAGGAGGCCGCAGAAGACTTAGAGCCGCACGCCGTCGCGACGTACGTCCGCGAGTTCGCCGAGACGTTCAACCGGTTCTACCGCGAATGTTCGGTTCTCAACGCCGACGACGACGACGTCGCCGCCGCCCGCCTCGGTCTCGTCGAGGCGTCGCGGCACACGGTGGCGAACGCGCTCTCCGTGCTCGGCATCGAGGCGCCCGACTCAATGTAGGCCGAGAATCGGGAGAAGCACGCCCGATCCGCCCGAAATCAGCGACCCGCCGAGGGCGAGGACGATTGCTGCGCCCGCGCCGAGCGCCAGGACGACGAACAGGAGAACCCACCAGAACGGGACGTTCGTACTCGTGTCTGCCATACCGTCGAGTCCTCACAGACGAGTAAAAGAACTTCTTGTTTCGCGCCGGCGCGTCCGACGGCCATCGGGCGGGCGACTCAGCCGAGGAAGCGGCCGAATATCCCCTTCTTCTCGCCCTTCTCGTCGTCCTTGTCCTCGTCGGCCAGCGAGGTGGTGTAGACGCCCTCCTCGCCGTTCGCGTCGTCCGCCTCCTCCGCGTCGTCTTCGGCGCTCTCGACGCCGTCGACGCCGTCGGCCGCCCCGTCGATTTCGATGTCGGTCGCCTCGTCGTCGGCGTCGGTGTCGGTGTCGACATCGTCCTCGGCGCCGGGACCGTCGTCCGCGCCGGCCGCGTCCGCTTCGCTCGTCTCCGCCCCGTCGGCGCCCGTCGCGTCGTCGGCGTCGGAACCGTCCGCCTCGCTCTCCTCGACCATCTCCTCGGGGTCGGCCGTCTCGATGAGGGGGTCGTCGTCCGCGGCCGCGTCGCCGTCGTCGTCGGGGGTCGGAGTCGTCTCCCCGCTCACGTCGACGGCGACGAGCGGTTCCTCCTCGGGGGAGACCCCGGCGTCGTCGGCCGCCGTCGCCTCCGCGTCCGCCGCGTCGCCGTCGGCGTCGTGGTCGCCGGCGACGATGATGTCCTTCCCGTCGGAGTCGTCCGCCGTCCCCGTCCCGTCCGCTTCGTCTGTGTCGCCCGCTTCGCTCGCCTCCGCGCCGTCCGCGTCGCGCGCCCGAACCGACTCCCCCGTCAGGTCGGCCGCAAGCGCGCGGTAGGCCGCCGCGGCGGAACTACCCGGCGCGTACGTCGTGAGCGGTTCGCCCGCGTCGCCGGCGTCCCGGACCACGGTGGTGTCCGGAATCGAGGACAGCACCGTCGTCTTCAGCGTCTCCCCGACCGCCGCGTTCTGCGGGCTGTCGGGGTTGGCACGGGTGATGACCGCGCCCGCGACGTGGATGTCGAGGCGCTCCGCGACCTGCCGCGTCTTCTCGGTGTCGCCGAGGGCGTCCCGACCGGTGGTCGAGACGAGCAGCGCCTCGTCGACGTACGTGAGGGGGACGACGGTGTCGTTGCTGAGTCCGGCCCCGGTGTCGAGCAGCACGTAGTCGTAGCGCTCTCTCAGCGCGTCGAGCACGCCGCGCAGGCCCTCGGGGTCCGCTCGGGCGAAGGCGTCGAGGTCCGGCGACCCCGGAATCACGGTCATCCCGTGCGGTCCCTTCCGCGTCGCGTCCGCGAGGTCGGCCTCGCCCGCGAGCACATCGTGGAGCGTCGCTCCCCCGGAGTCGACGCCCAGCGACCCGGCGAGGTTCGCCATCCCGAGGTCGCCGTCGACGACGGCCACGTCCGCCCCCGAGGCGGCCAGCGCCGCCGCGAGGTTGGTCGTCGTCGTGGTCTTCCCCACGCCCCCTTTCGCACTGACGACTGCGTACACCCGTCCCATATCTAATCGTTCGGACTCTCCCACGTCGAACATATAAAGGTATTCCGGGATACCGACGGATTCTGCCCGTCGATGACGGCGCGTTCCCCCGACGCATGTTCTCACTGCACGGACGCGCCGCCCCCACACGCGGATTGCGGTAGTTTAACCGTCTCCGTCGTCTTGTTCCAGACAACAACCATGTCGGACACGGATACGCAAAGCGGCGCCGAGGAGAACTCCGACAGGAGGAAGTACGAGTTCCGAAAGGTCATCGAGGAACTCGACGACTACGAGGGGTCCGGCACGCAACTCGTCACCATCTACATCCCGGACGACAAGCAGATTTCCGACGTCGTAGCGCACGTGACGCAGGAGCACTCGGAGGCGTCCAACATCAAGTCCAAGCAGACGCGGACGAACGTGCAGGACGCGCTCACCTCCATCAAGGACCGCCTGCGCTACTACGACACGTTCCCGCCGGACAACGGCATCGTCATCTTCTCCGGTGCGGTGAACTCCGGCGGCGGCCAGACGGAGATGGTCACCCGCGTACTGGACAGTCCGCCCGAACCCATCCAGTCGTTCCGCTACCACTGCGATTCGAACTTCCTGACGCAGCCCTTAGAGGACATGCTGACCGACAAGGGCCTGTTCGGCCTCGTCGTCCTCGACCGCCGCGAGGCGAACGTCGGGTGGCTGAAGGGCAAGCGCGTCGAGGCGGTCAAGTCAGCCTCGTCGCTCGTCCCCGGCAAGCAGCGCAAAGGTGGCCAGTCCGCCCAGCGGTTCGCCCGCCTCCGACTGGAGGCCATCGACAACTTCTACCAGGAGGTCGCCGGGATGGCGGACGACCTGTTCGTCCCGGAGCGACACGACATGGACGGCATCCTGGTGGGCGGTCCCTCACCGACGAAGGACGAGTTCCTCGACGGCGGCTACCTCCACCACGAACTCCAGGACCTCGTCGTCGGCAAGTTCGACGTTTCCTACACGGACGAGTCGGGGCTGAACGACCTGGTCGACGCCGCTCAGGAGGTGCTGGCCGACCAGGAGGTGATGAAGGACAAATCCCAGATGGAGGAGTTCTTCGAGAAACTTCACACCGGCGAGGAGGCCACCTACGGCTTCGGTCCGACCCGGAAGAACCTCATCATGGGGTCGGTCGACCGACTGTTGCTGTCGGAGGACCTCCGCTCCGACGTGGTCGTCTACGAGTGTCCCAACGGGCACGAGGAGTACGAGGTGGTAGACCGGCGCCACGGCGACCCCGGCCATCAGTGCACCGAATGCGGCGAGGAGGCCGAGAAAACCGACCGCGACGACGTCATCGAGCACCTGATGGAAATCGCCGAACAGCGCGGGACGGAGACCAAGTTCATCTCGACGGACTTCGAGAAGGGCGAACAGCTCTACGACGCCTTCGGCGGCGTCGCCGGCATTCTGCGGTACTCGACGGGCGTCTAAAGCGGCGGAGAGCCCGCGCGCCGCTCAGTTCTCGGACCGCGCGTCGAGGTCGAACGCCTCCTCGAACCGCCGTCTGACCTCCCGCACCGTCTCCGCGTCGGTCGAGGACTCGCTCTCGTGCTCCGAGAGCGCCGCGACCGCTTCCTCGGCCTCCGTGCGGGAGAGTTGCACCTCGTGTTCGTCGGCGTCGTCGCCGTCGAGGAACGAGGCGAACTCCTCGCCGATGTCCCCAGTGAGACCCGTGTCCTCCCGTTTGAAGTCGAACTCGCGCTGGAGGAACTCCTCGACGTTCATCGCGCGCCGTTCGTCGCGTCCCGTCTGCCGCGTCCGATACGACGAGAGCGCGTTGACGACCTCTCTGGCCTCGCTCTTCGACAGTTCGACCGTCGCGGTGTCTGAGTCGTCCACGTGAACCACCGGCACGGACTTCGGCGGCCGCTCGAAAATCTCCTTCGGCCGCCGCGACGACCGCCCTCCCGTCCGAGGCCGGTTGTTACGGTCGTAGTGAACGGCCGGGTACTCCCTCGAAACTCACGGACGGCATAAATACACGCTCTCCCTGATTACCGTAATGACTGATAGTCGATCTGAGCAGACGAACGCGCCGTCCGCTGAACCCCGCTCGGGGGCCGACGCCCCCTCCCCCGACGCCTTCTACGACGTGCTCGCGGACCGGCGGCGTCGGTACGCCGTCGAGTCGCTCGGCGAGTGCCGGACGCCGGTACCGGTCGCTGACTTGGCGGACGACGTCGCGACGCGGGACTACGCCGCTCCGCTCTCGGATATTTCCGCCGAGGAGAGAGAGCGCGTTTTGATATCGCTGCACCACCGACACCTTCCGAAACTGGCGGACCGGGGCATCGTCGTGTACGCTCGGGAGCGGGGAGAAATCTCGCTCACGGCGGAAGGCGAGCGCGTTCGAGCGTTCCTGGACGACGTGACCGACGTCCTGCTGTGACCCACCGATAAGCTAAGACGTGTCCGGAGAGTAGCGTTTCCGTGCCCAACGAGAGTGCCGCCGCCGACGCGTTGATCCGGCTGGGATTGACCGAGTACGAGGCGAAGTGCTTCGTCGCACTCACCCGGGTCGGTCAGGGGACCGCCAAAGACATCAGTCGGCTGTCCGAGGTTCCCCGCTCCCGGGTGTACGACACGGTTGAGCGGCTTCACCAGCGGGGAATGGTGGACGTACAGCAATCGGAGCCGCGACAGTACCGGGCCGTCTCGGCGGGCGACGCCCTAGAGCGGTTGCGTCAGGACTACGAGGACGGCATCGAAGCGGCGGAAGACGCCTTCGAGACTATCGAAGTGGCGGAGCGGAAGAACGACAGGGGAATGTGGGCGATTTCGAACAGCGACCACGTGGGCGACCGGATGAAGACGCTCCTCGACGACGCGACCGAGCACGTACACTTCCTCCTCGCGGACAAGACGGCGCTACAGGACGGCGTGACCGACCGACTGACCGCGGCCTGCGACCGCGGCGCGACCGTCGTCGTGGAGGTGCCGTCCGAACCCGTGAGGGGGCGCGTCCAGGAGGCGGTTCCCGACGCTCGCGTCGAGATATCGGAGGGGCTGCGGGAGACGCACCGCGTCGTGGAGAAGTGGCCGGGGCAGTTGATGATGGTCGACCACAGAGCGGTGCTGGCGACCGGCGTCGAAAAGAGCGACCTGCCGGGCATCACGAAAGAGACGGCGGTGTGGTCCAACGGCCACAACCACGGCTTCGCGGCGTGGGTACGCGAACTACTCCACGACAGAATCGACGAGAGCGCGCGCGCCGAGTGAGAGCGAAGCGGTTCGAACGGCAGCGCGGCGGGGTGATTCGCCCGCGGGCGGCGGCACGGCCGGTCTCCCGAACCGCGCGGGCGCCGCAGACCGGACCACACTTGAGCGACGGCGCCGTCACCCGCGAGCATGGGCGAGGACCGCCAAGCGACGTTCGGGTCCGACGGGAGTCTCGACACCGAGACGCCGCCGGAGGCGCGCGAGGGGACGACCGACTGGGGCGAACCGAAGGGCGACGGCGAGACCGACGGCGGCTACAACCGCTACGACGTCTCCAGCCTGTTGCAGAAGGCCGTCCGCCGCTCCGACGAGGAGGTCGCCGCGTGGGCGGCGTGGGAACTCGCCCGTTCGGGCTACGCGTGGAATCTCTGGGACCGCCTGCACCTCTACGTGGTCGAGGACCTCCGGGCGGGACAGGACGTGGCGCTCCTCGTCGAGCGGTACGAGACGCTGGCGACGGAGCGCTGGGACCCCCAGTCCTGGAAGGGGCGACTCTGTGCGATTCACGCCGCCCTCGCGTGTGCGCGTGCGCGTTCGTCCCGCGAGGCGTCCAACGCCGACGAGTTCTTCCGGAACGCCGCCGCGGCCCGCGCCGAGGCCCGCGGCACCGACGAGGACCCCGCCGTCGACTTCCCCGTCTCGGACCTCGAACCCGACGGTCCGTACGACGTGATATTCGACAAACACACCGCCGAGGGGTCCCGGCGGGACCGCGGCGAGGGCTTCTTCAAGCGCTTCGGCGCGCGCGTCGGCCCGGAGGGCGAAGACGAACAGAGCGCGCGCTGGCAACGGCTCAACATGGCGCTCTCGGACGTCGAGTACGACGAGGCCGAACTCGACCACGCCGTCGAACCCGTCGACCCGGAGCGCCGCTGGGAGGACCCGGTGGCGTTCGGGGACGAAGAGGCCGACGCGGACGCGGATGCGGACGGAAGCAGGGGCGAAGGCGGAGACACCGACGGGAGTTAGAGAAATCCCTCGACCTGCGCCCGTCGCCGTTCCACGTCGAAGTGCGGGTCCAGCGAACCGTCCTCGGCGAGTCGGTCGAGGGTCAGGAGGACGTCCGCACCCTCGCGTTCGGCCCGTTCGACGAGCGACTGGACGGCCGGACGGTTGAGCGCCAGCGAGTCGAGCATCCCGAGTGCGAGGGCGACGACGACGCCGCCGTCGCCCCGCGGGAAGTACTCGCCCACCGCGTCGAACTCGTCGGCGTCGGGCGGGTCCGCGACCGGGTCGGTCCGCAGGCAGACGGGACAGAGGCCGACGCCCGGCGCGCCGTCGACGTACTCGCGGAGGTCGGTCGGAACGCGGGCGCGGGCCAGCGGTTCGTCGCAGACGGAACAGGTCGCCATACCGGACGGGAGGCGCGCGGGTCGTGAAAGTCCGCCGGTCGACGAGGAGGAGCGGATGTTCGATCGGACGAGAGTCGCGGACGTCGTCGGGGAGTAGAGACGGGCGGAGAACGGTGTGGTCGGGTGCCGGCCGAAGACGAGCACCCGAGATTCAGACTCAAGCTCGAACTCGAACGACGCGAGGCGTGAGGCCGCGCGCCGGCGTCGCGGACGGCGGCGTCAGTCGTCCGCGGGGACGCTCTCAGCGACCGACGTCTCGTTCTGCTCGGCCTCCTCGCGTTCGGCCTTCTCCTCTTCTTCCTTCTTCGCCTTGATCTTCTTCAGGCGGAATATCTCCTCGCGCTCCTGCTCTTCGAGTTTCTGCTCGATGTACTCCTTGTTCTCGTAGAGGTCGGGCAGGAGTTTGAACTCCAGAGCGTTGACGCGGCGCTTCGTCGTCTCTATCTCTTCGAGCATCTTCTTCATCGCCGTCTCCACCTCGGCGGCGAGGATGATGGATTCGAGGAGGTCCTCGTAGGCGTCCGCCGCCTCGTCGATGCGGGCCGAGGAGCCGAGCAGTCCGTAGCCGCGCTGGTCGAGCGACTTCTTCACGCGGGAGGACTCGATCTGCGGGACGACGACGCCCATGATGTTCTTCGACTGCGTCGTTATCTCGGGGTGCTCTTTCAGCGCCGCGGCGGCGCCGCGGACGGCCACGTCCCCCTCCATCGCGCGGGCCATGTTGATCTTCGATTGGGCCGTCTCGTAGTTGCCGTTGAGTTCCGAGCGGACGTCCTGCGCCTGGTCCAGGATGTCCATGAACTCCATGATGAGGCCGTCTCGCTTCTGTTCGAGCGTGTCGTGGCCCCGCTCGGAGAGTTCGATGCGGTCCTCGATCGCCATCAGGTTCTTGCGAGTCGGTTTGACGTCTTCGGCCATCTTGCGGGAACGTTACGGACGGAAGGGGTTAATCCTTTTCAGTCCCCGCGGACGACCGGCGTCCCGAACCCGGTCGAACGCCGCGGCGACGGCGGTATACGGGCGAAGCGCCGCCGCGTAACGAGGCGACGAGGCGACCGAAGGTCGTCGGCGTCGGCGCCGGTATCGACCGGCGGCGCATCCGCTCTCGGGCGGGAGAAAGAGGAAAAACGGCCGCCGCTCAGTCGGCGGTGACTTCTTCGGTCTCTTCTTCGCGGTAGTGCTCTTCGATGAGGTCCTCGTCGATCCGGTTGAGTTCCTCCTTCGGGAACTCCGAGAGGAGGTCCCAACCGATTTCGATGGTCTCGTCGATGGAGCGGTCGGTGTCGTAGCCCTGGTCGACGAACTCCTCCTCGAAGCGGTCGGCGAAGTCGAGGTACTTGTTGTCGCGTTCCGACAGGGCCTCCCGGCCGACGATGTTCACGAGGTCGCGCAGGTCCTCACCCTCCGCGTACGCCGCGTACATCTGGTCGGAGACGTCGGCGTGGTCGGCGCGGGTCAGCCCCTCGCCGATACCGTCGTCCATCAGACGGGAGAGACTCGGCAGCACGTTGACCGGGGGCTGGACGCCCTGGGAGTCGAGGTCGCGGTCCATCATGATCTGCCCCTCGGTGATGTACCCCGTCAGGTCGGGGATGGGGTGGGTGTCGTCGTCGCCCGGCATCGTGAGGATGGGAATCTGCGTGACGGAGCCCTCGCGGCTCTTGATACGACCGGCGCGTTCGTACAGTTGCGCGAGGTCGGTGTACATGTACCCGGGGTAACCGCGGCGACCGGGCACCTCCTCGCGGGCGGCGCCGATTTCGCGGAGCGCCTCGCAGTAGTTCGTGATGTCCGTGAGGATGACCAGCACGTGGTAATCCTTCTCGAACGCGAGGTACTCGGCGGTCGTCAGCGCCATCCGCGGCGTGACCGTCCGCTCGACGGCGGGGTCGTCCGCGAGGTTCATGAAGACGACCGAGCGTTCCAGCGCGCCGGTGCGCTCGAAGTCGTCCATGAACTCGTTGGCCTCCTCGGCCGTGATACCCATCGCGCCGAAGATGACGGCGAACTCCGAGGCGTCCTCGCCCTCTTCGGCCGCCTCTTCGGGGACGGTCGCCTGTCGGGCGATCTGGAGCGCGAGGTCGTTGTGCGGCAGCCCCGACCCCGAGAAGATGGGGAGCTTCTGTCCGCGGACGAGGGTGTTCATCCCGTCGACGGCGGAGACGCCGGTCTGGATGAACTCCTCGGGGTACTCGCGGGAGTAGGGGTTGATGGCCGCGCCGACGATGTCGTGTCGCTCGTCGGGGACGATCTCCGGCCCGCCGTCGATGGGCTGGCCGGAACCGTCGAGGACCCGCCCGAGGAGGTCCTCGGTGACGGGCATCTTCATCGTCTCGCCCAGGAATCGGACGGACGCGTTCTGGTCGATGCCGGTGGTGCCCTCGAACACCTGGATGGCGACGACGCCGTCCGTGGATTCGAGCACCTGACCGCGCTTGGTGTCGCCCTCGGGCGTCTCGATCTCGACGATCTCGTCGTACCCGATCGGTTCGTCGACCTCGGCGAACACCAGCGGACCGCTGATCTCGGATATCGTTTGATACTCTTTCATTTAGTACAGCTCCCGCAGTTGCGTCTGGATGTCGTCTCGCAGGTCCGCCATGTACTCCTTCCAGTCGTCCTGGACGGCCATCCGGTTCAGCCGCGGCGCGGCGTCGATCTCGATGATCTCCTCGACGGGGACGCCGGCTTCGAGCGCCTGGAACGCCTCGTCGTTGAAGTGATGGATGGTGGTGAGCATGGCGAACGTCTTCTCCGGCGGGCAGTACATGTCGTTCGGGTTGAACGCGTTCTGCTGGAGATACGCCTCCTTGAGGTAGCTCGCCACCTCGAGGGTGAGCTGCTGGTCCTCCGGCAGCGCGTCCTTACCGACCAGCTGAACGATCTCCTGCAGTTCGCCCTCCTCGTCGAGCACGTCGACCGCCCACTGGCGCTCCTCGGGCCACTCGGGGTCGACGTTCTCCTGGAACCACGGGTCGAGCTGCTCCTTGTAGAGGGAGTACGACTCGTTCCAGTTGATGGCCGGGAAGTGCCGGCGCTCGGCGAGGTCCGCGTCCAGCGCCCAGAACGTCTTGACGATGCGGAGAGTGTTCTGCGTCACCGGCTCGGAGAAGTCGCCGCCGGGCGGCGACACCGCGCCGATGGCGGAGATGGAACCTTCCGTACCGTTGATGTTCTCGAACGCGCCGGCGCGCTCGTAGAACTCCGAGAGGCGCGCGGAGAGGTAGGCCGGGTAGCCCTCCTCGCCGGGCATCTCCTCCAGCCGCGAGGAGATTTCGCGCATGGCCTCGGCCCACCGGGAGGTGGAGTCGGCCATCAGCGCCACGTCGTACCCCATGTCGCGGTAGAACTCCGCGATGGTGATGCCCGTGTACACGCAGGACTCGCGCGCGGCCACCGGCATGTTGGACGTGTTCGCGATGAGCGACGTCCGGGCCATGAGCGGGTTGCCCGTCGAGGGGTCTTCGAGTTCGGGGAAGTCGTCGATGACCTCCGTCATCTCGTTGCCGCGCTCGCCGCAGCCGACGTAGACGATGATGTCCGCGTCGGCGAACTTCGCGAGGCTGTGCTGCGTGACGGTCTTACCCGACCCGAACGGACCGGGAATCGCGGCCGTCCCGCCCTTCGCGATGGGGAACAGGCCGTCGAGGATGCGCTGGCCGGACACCAGCGGCGTCCGGGGGGTCTTCTTCGTCGCGGAGGGTCGGGCCTCGCGGACCGGCCACTCCTGGCGCATCGTAATCTCCTCGCCGTTGTCGAGCGTCGCGATGGGCTCGGTGACGGTGTAGGAGCCGGACTTTATCTCGGTTATTTCGCCGCCCTCGTAGTCCGGCGGGACCATCACCTTCAGGTCGATGGTGACCGTCTCGGTGACGACGCCCAGCACGTCGCCGGGTTCGACCGTGTCGCCCTCGGCGGCCTCGGGCACGAACTCCCACTCCTCGTCGAGTTCGATGCCGGGCGCGTCGACGCCGCGGTCGAGGTACGGGCTGCCCATCTTGTCTTCGAGGACGTCCAGCGGACGCTGGACGCCGTCGTAGATGGTGTCGAGCAGGCCCGGACCCAGGTCGACGGTCAGCGGGTCGCCCGTGTTCTCGACGGGTTCGCCGGGACCGACGCCGGACGTCTCCTCGTACACCTGAATCGTCGTGATGTCGCCCTCTATCTCGATGACCTCGCCCATCAGGCCTTCGTCGCCCACGTAGACGACGTCGTTCATCCGGGCGTCGAGGTCGCGGGCGGTCACCACGGGACCACTCACGCTTGCGATGATGCCGTCCTCGCGGACGGTCTGTTGTGTCTGACTCATGTTAGTCTTCGTCCTCCTCCATCAGGTCGATACCGATGGCTCGTTTGATCTGGTCTCGGAGGCCGCCTGCGCCCGCGCCGCCGCCGAGGGTGACCAGCGTCGGCTCGATGCTGGTCTCGACGGACTGGCGGACCTGCCGGGAGAGGTCGTCGAGGTCGTCGTTGTGCATCACGATGATGCCGACGTCCTCGTCCTCCAAGGTCCGGCTGACGGCTTCGTCGAGCTGTTCGTCCTTCTCTTCGTCGGGCACGTTCTCGAACTTCCGAACCCCCGCGAGTCGGAACCCGGTCGTGAAGTCCGGACTGCCGACGACGGCTATCTCCTGACTCATAGGATGACCAGCTCCTCCTCTATCTCGTCGTCCGACAGCCCGGCCTCGCGGCCGCGGGCGATGGCCCGGATGTTGTCCACCTCTTGCTCCTTCGAGAGGATGTACGAGATGACCGGGCTCACCGACAGCGGGTAGACGTTACCGAGACTGTCAGCGTACTCGAGCAACGCAGTCTCTAGTGCGCGCTCGAAGCCAATGAGGCTGTTCACCGATTCGAGTTCGTCGAGCGCGGTGGAGAGTTCGTCGCCGTACTGCGAATCGCGTATCTTCGAGACGAGTTCGTCGGTGTTCTGCGACAGCGTCACGAGTTCCGAGGCGGAGAACAGCGACCCGCCCTCGATGTAGTAGTCGGCTGGGTCGATGTCCGCACCGCTCCGCGCGAGGCGGAGCGCGTTCCGGGCGTTCCGGAAGTCTATCTCCGCTTCGAGGTACTCGCGGTACTGCTCCGTCGCCTCGTCGACCACGAGCCCTTCGAGCAGGCTCTCGTAGTAGGCGCGGTCGACGGCGTTCTCGAGGGGGACGAGCACGTCCGTCTCCTCGTAGTCCTCGTAGGCCTGCGCGAGACCCACGTCGAACATCGTGCCGTGGAGGCGCTCGACCGCTTCCTCGATGGTGGTCGCGTCGAGCAACCGGTCGAGAAATCGGTCGTCGAACTCGCCGGCACGGATGAGGTCCGCGTCCACCGAGTCGCGTTCGGCGTCCGCGTAGATGCCGCGGATGATCGTCTTCACGTTCCACGCGTCGAACTTGCGAAGGTAGCGGGCGATGAGGTCGTACAGCCGCCCCTCGGCCCACTTGAGGATGTCGTTGAACTGCTTCGCGAGGTTGCGGTTGAGCGCGAACTCGATGAGGTCGACGCCCGAGTACCGCGACCCGAGCGCGTTTATCTCCTCTTCGTACGCCGACTCCTCCATGAACCGGGCTATCTCGGCCGGCCCCATCCGGATCAGCTTACGGTAGTCCTCGTCGCTGAACAGTTGGCTCTGGCGCGACCGGACGCGCGTGTTCACGTACTCGGGGTTGGAACCGCCGGAGGCGTTCATTGGTCGAACAGTCGCGCGCTCACTTCCTTGAGGTTGTCCTCCCAGACGCTCTCAAGGACGGAGTCGAACGTGTTGTTCACCCGGACGCGCGACTGCGTGCTCTCGACGACCACGCCGCCGAGACAGTCGTAGCTGTCCCCGTAGCCGTACCCGTCGTACTTCTCGTCTTCGAGGATGTCTTCGAGGAGCGCTTTGTCGGCGGCGCGACCGTGGACGACGACGTCGTCACCGGCGTCGAACTCCTCGGCCGCGTCGTCGAGCAGCGAACGCGTGAGCGTCTCGCGGCGGTCGCCGGAGAGCGAGGCCAGTTCCGACTCGGCCTCCTCGCGGACGTCCTGGAGGACGTCTCGGCGCGCTTCGAGGCGCTTCTGCTTGGCTTCGAGTTTCGCGCTGGAGAGCGCCTGCTCGCGTTCCTGCTTGATCTGGCGTTCGACGTCGTTTCTGCGCGACTCGTGGAGGTCCTGAGCGTCGGACTCGGCCTCCGCGACGATCTCGGAAGCGCGTTGTTCTCCGTCCTCACGAATCTCCTCCGCACGCGCGCGGGCTTCGTCTCGTATGTCTTCGACGACGTTGTCCAAACTCATGTAATGGAAAGGGAGAGGGGGGTGCTTTAGCCGATGAACACGACGACCAGCGCGAGGATGACGAGCGTCTCCGGCAGGACGGTCAGGATGAGACCGTTGACGAAGAGGCTGTCGTCCTCGGCGATAGCGCCCATCGCCGCCGCTCCGATACCGCGCTCCGCGTACCCCGCGCCGAAAGCGGCGAGACCGACCGCGAGAGCCGCCGCCGCACCTTGACTGATAGCCGGACCACTGGACTGAGCTTGAAGTAGGATGTTATCGAGCATTTGTGTTGTGTCCTCTTAGTACCGGATTGTGTCTCCGAACACGCCTATGTCACCGGGGGCATCTCATAAAGCTTCCCAAACCGATTTCGCAAAACGGTGAGAAGGGGCCTCAATACGCCCGGATAATCGCAGAAATGCCGACCCGACGAGGTTGGAGCCGAACAGATAAAAAGAAACCGAGTTGCGGCGAACTTTGGAGGAACTCGCGACCGAGTTCGCGTCGTCGCAACCCGGTACCGTATCGCGTCCGCAGTGGCGTGGTGTCGGGCGTGGAACCGGTCCCGCGGAAGGCGTACAGTCGGTCCGCGTTCGGCCGGCCGCAAGAGGATACTGGTGGTGGATACGAGTGGGGAGCGCGGACGGCGGCGTGGAACGGGACGGGCCTCCGAGAAACTGCCTGCGTTCCGAGCGCACGACTGGAGCCGAACAGCGTCCATCGGAGGACGGACGGAGAGTGAGTGATTCTCCGTGGAATGCGTCGAACGGTCCGCCCCGATGGACGCGAGGTACTGGTCCGAGTAATCCCCTCAACGAACGGGTTGTGTGCGAGTGGGGTTTATACCGACTCGGCGCTGGACGGAGCGATATAGACCCGAGTCGAAAAGAGTGAAAACACGAAGAAGCGGAAGGAGCGTACCGAAACGGGGCGTCCGGGAGTTCAGTCCTCGGTGGTGAACTGCCGGTCGTAGCCGAACGGTTCGTAGTCGCGGCCGCCGCCCTCGAAGAACTTGTTGAAGAACTCGACGTACTCGAGACGCACGGCCTGCAGACCGGCGCTGGTCACGCCGAGTGCGAGGACCGCGATGTGGCCGACGACGAGGACGAGCAGGCCGACGAGAATCGTCGCCGCCCCGCCGTGGACGAGGCCGCCGAACATGATTTCGGTGACCTCGTAGCCGTGATAGCTCAGCGTCTCGCCCGGCCCGAGCGCCGCCACGGCGGCGGCGTCCGGCATCCCGCCGAGGCCGAAGTGCCAGCCCCCGTGGTCGTCGACGTACACGCCGAAGAACAGAAGGTTGACCGTGAAGGCCATCCCCGCCTTCGCCAGGAGCACCCCGGCGAGACGCGTGTACGACAGCACGTTCACCAGCACGTTCAGGAATTCGACAGCCTCAACGGGTTCGCCGACGATGAGGAGTCCGAGTCCGATGAAGAACACCAAGAGCGGCAGGGTGAACGGCGCGTTCACGAACGGAATGGTGAACAGCTCCATCGTCGGGAAACTGGAGAACCCGAGCGGGATGACGCCGTCGGCGGAGAACGTCTCGTAGATGAACTCGGGCGCGGTGCCGCGCAGGGCGTCGCTGAAGACCCAAATCCAGAGGCCGTTGAGCATCAGGAGCCACGAGCCGCTCTCGTAGACCGCGTGCTTGGCGTCGTGGAGTTCGAGGTTCTCGAAGAAGTCGAATATCCACGCGATGTTGAGGTGGATGATGCCGACGATAACGCTCACGACCAGCCATCCGAGCGCCCACTCTGAGGTGGCCGGCGACAGCCCCTTCTCTATCGGGGCGTGCGAGAGGCCGACGACGCCCTCCCAGAGATACGTCGCGATGAGGTGCAGTCCAAATACCTCGCCGTAGAGGATGCCGAATAACGTCGTGAACAAGCCGGCCGCGATGGTGATGCCGCCCATACTCTTGAACGCCGGGCGGTCGTCGAAGTTGGCGTAGAGGAAGTAGCCGATGGCCATGTAGATGAGCCCGTAGCCGAGGTCACCGATCATGAACCCGAAGAACGCCGGGAACGTCAAGAACAGGATGACCGTCGGGTCGAACTCGTAGTAGCTGGGTCGGCTGACCGCCTGCACGAGAACCTCGAACGGTTTGACCGGGCCCGAGTTCTGCTGGACCGTCGGCGGTTCGTCGTCGTCCATGACGACGGCTCCACCGTCGGCGCGCGCCTCGTTGTCGGACGAGGAATCGCTCGCGCGGCCGCCGTCCGCGGCGGCCGGCTTCCCGGACCCGCCGCTGCCGGCGGCCGGGTCCTCGCGTACGTGGTCGGTGCCGTCCTTCGAGAACTTCGCGCGCTGGAGTTCCTCGACTTCGACGCGTTCGCCGATGTCCTCCTTCAGTGCGGCCTTGAACTCGGTGAATCGCTCGGTCGGAATCCAGCCCTCGGCGATGAAGGCGTTCTCCGTCGTCGCGAACGACAGCGGCGCCTCGGTCTTCTGGACGTCGATGGAGAGTTTCTCCTCGGCCGCGAGGAGAAAGCCCGCCGCGTCGAGCTTCATGTTCGATAGCTCGTCGTCGACGGAGCCGAGTTTCGAGGATATCTGCTGGTGTTCGTGTTCGAGTTCCCGGATGTACTCCTGCGGGCTTCCGTCGGCGTCGGGGACTTCGAGCGCGGCGAAATCGGCGCTGACGAGGGCGTCGGCGAGCGCGGAGTCGTCGGCGCCGGACGCCGGTCGCGCGAACACCGCGAGCGCGTCGTCGCCCTCGTATATCTCGTATTCGACCAGGTGGTCGGAGTCGACGACGGCGCGCTCTATCGCGTCGCGGTTCCCCCGTCCGACGGCGGTCTGTATCGAGTCGTACCCCGACAGGAGGTCGAGGTCGATACCGATGTCCTCGAACGGCTCCATCGCGTCGATGCGCTCTTCGATCTCGCGGAGGTCCTGACGGAGCGCCTGTCGCTCGTCGTCGAGTTCGTTGACCTTCGTGCGGATCTCCTCGAGTTCGGCCTCCAACGCGTCGTCGGTGACGATGCGGGTCGGCCCCGCGTCCTCCTTGTCGACGTCGAGGATGCTCTCGAGGGACCGGACCGTGACGAGTTTGTCCGACGCCGTCTCGGCGCCCGCGGCGGGGTCGCCCGGGTCGAAGCCGTCCCACGAGTTGTCGTACTCGGTCACGTGAAGCAGGTTGAGGTCGTGGACCGTCTCGATGACGGGGTCCATCACGCGCTTGGACCCGGTCACGGAGACCTTGCTCATCTGCTCAGGTCTGAGCATTCACCGCCTCCTCGAACCGGTCGATGGTGTACTCGACCGCCTCCTCGACGTTCGACTCCGCCTCGCTGACGAGTCGTCTGCGCTCCGCTTCGCCCTCTTCGAGGATGGCCTCCCGCTCCTCCTCGATCTCCTCGCGAGCCTCCTCGAGACGCTCGGACTCGTACTCACGTGCCTCCTCTTCGGCTTGTTGACGGATCTCTTCGGCCTCCTGACGCGCGTCGGCGATCCGCTCCTCGCGGTCCGCCTCAGCCTCGGCGACGATGTCGTCAGCCTCGGATTCGGCCGTCTTGATCCGTTCGAGAACCTCTGGTCTCGGCATACTCGTATCGTCAGAAAGTTGCGCCACCGCCGTATAAGGTGTTTGCGGAAACCTCTCGGGGCGGCAGGGGCGTCCCGACCGCCTCTCGGGGCGAATCCGCACGGTTATCACCGCCCGGTTCGAACGTCCGGACGATGGGAGTCCTCGAGAACAAGTCACGGGCGCGCCTGTTCTACAAGTACCTCTCGAAGGTGTACGACCGGATCAACCCCTTCATCTGGAACGAGGAGATGCGCGACGAGGCGCTCGAACTCCTTGACATCCAACCGGACGACCGGGTGCTCGACGTGGGGTCCGGCACCGGGTTCGCCACCGAGGGACTCCTGCGGTACACCGACGACGTCCACGCCCTCGACCAGAGCATCCACCAGATGGAGAAGGCGTTCGCGAAGTTCGGAAAGCGCGACCGGGTGCGCTTCTACCGCGGCGACGCCGAGCGCCTCCCCTTCAAGGAGAACGCTTTCGACGTGCTGTGGTCCTCCGGTTCCATCGAGTACTGGCCCAACCCCGTCGACGCCCTCGAAGAGTTCCGCCGCGTCGTCAAGCCGGGCCACCGAGTCCTCGTCGTCGGTCCGGACTACCCGGAGACGGGGCCGTTCCAACATCTCGCCGACGCAATCATGCTGTTCTACGACGAGCACGAGGCCCAGCGGATGTTCGAGGAGGCCGGCTTCGTGGACATCGAACACCACATCCAGCAGGCCGCCCCCGGCACGCCGCGGGCCATCACCACCGTCGCGCGGGTACCGGACGACGATGGAGACGAGGCCGACGCCCGCGCCGAGGCCGAACTCGAGGCCTGACCGGAGTTCGACCGTTCGGCCGAAGACCGAACGAGAGCCGAACGTAGACCGACGAGAGCCTCAACGGCCGCCCGTTTCTCCCGCGACCCCGTTCACCCGGTTCACCTTCGCCGAATCACCCCGGAGCCGCGCTCACCGACGCCGTCAGCGTCGCCAGCGGGCGCGAGGACGACCCGCGGTAGAGCCGAACCGTGACGGTCCGACCGGGTTCGAGTTCTGGGTCGTTCGTCTCCGCCACCGCGAGCGTCGCCGTCTCCCCCGCCGACCACGCGCCGTCGGCGGCGACGTTGAACGGGCCGGTCGGACCCGAGCGGAACCCCCGCGCCGCGAAGAACGGGAGCGGCGGCTGGAACGCCAGCGGGTCGCCGTCGACGGCGATTCGGAGCCGGAGCGCCGACGCGTCGAGCGTCGGACCGCGCTCGTACGTCACGGCGAGTTCGTCGCCCGTCGCCGACAGCGAGAACGCCGTCGGCCGGGGACTCGGTCCGAGGCCGGCGGCGGGGTCGGCCGACGCGCCGGGGGCGCCGACGCCGCGGAGACCCGCCGAATCGGAGTCCACGGCCGCGGCGCGGGCGGACGCGCCGGCGACGAGGGCGTCGCTCGCCGCGCCGACGACGACGGCCGTCGAGAGGACGAGTCCGACGAGCAGCAGCGTCGCGACGACGGGCGAGAGCGCGCGGTCGGTCACGGGAGCGCTGGCCGCCCGTTCGGATAAGAGGGTTCGGACTGGGAGGCGGCGTCCGGAGGAGTGGGGCGGCGTTCGGGCGTCAGGCGTCGGACGGGGACCGCGGGGACTGCGAGGCGGTGGCGTTCTCGGGGCCACCCGCTCCCGTCTGGTTCACGAGCGGCGGAGTGTCCGGCTGGACGGTCAGCACGACGACCGAGTTCCCCCTGATGGCGGTCACCTGGTAGGTCTGGCCGGGCGCCATCGTCCACAGCGTCCCGTCGTCGCCCGTCTCGCCGACGACGGCGCTCTGCCCGTTCTGCGGGCCGACGGTGATGCGGGCGTTTACGGGGCGGTCGGCGTCGGTCCGGTTCAGTTGGATGCGGACGGGACCGCCGGCGTACGTCTGGTGGGCGGTGAGTTCGAGACCGTCCTTCACCGCGCCGTCGGTGGACGTCGTCCGGAGCGTGTCGAGCGGCCGGTACTGGAACTCCTTGAAGACCTCCTTGGAGCCGCTGTCGACGAACGCGTACAGCTGTCCGCGCTCGTGCTGGATGCGGACGAGGACGCTGTTGTCGCCCTGCCGAGTGCCGGTGACGCTCGTCCCGCTCTCGCGCAGCCCCAGCGCGCTGATGTACGGGTACGCCTGCGTAGTGTTGTCGAGGGCCTCGTCGAGCGTGATGACCCCGGTGCCCCGCGCCCGCAGGTCCCCGCGGTACGCCTCGCGGACGTACGTCTCGTTCCGGACGGTGGCGGCGACGACGCTGTCGGGACCCGTCTGGAGGAAGAAGCGCGCGTGCTCGGCGTCGCCCTGCAGGACGCTGACGGCGTGCTGTCGCACCGGTCCGGTGAACGTGTCGAGTTCGCGTTCGAGCGTCGCGGACCGCGACTCGACCGAGAAGTCGGGGATGGACTCGGCGAACGCGTCGATGCGCTGCCTCCGTTCGTCGAGCGCCCGCGCCTCCAGGTCGATGACGGCGAGGCGGACGAGGAACCGCCGCGGCGTTATCTCACCGGCGCCGTAGGCGCTGATGGCCGCCTGCTGGCGCGACCGCAGCGAGATGATGCGCTGTTCGATGGTGGTCAGTTCCTGGAGTATCACCTGCTGTCGGCGGTCCTCGGTGTCGGTCGACCGGATCCGCTCGACGGCCGCGAGCGTCTCGACGGTCAGTTTCGTCTCGTTGTCCTCGAAGGCGAGCGCCGGACCCAAGTCGACCGACCGCCCCTCCAGAGAGCTTCGGTTCACCCGGTCGGGCGGAATCCCGAGCACGTGGAGGGTCGCGTTGCTCGCCGTCTCGTTCGACGCCAGTTGCGTCGCCGGGACGCCGACCTGCGCCGGCGCCGGGGCGTTCGCGGCGGGGGCGCCGGCGGCGGAATCGGAGTCGAGAACGGGGGCGGAACCGGTTCCGTCGGAGACCGGGGCCGCACCCGGCGCCGCCGCTCCGGCGACGGTCGAAAGCACGAGGACCGCGACGAGCACGGCGGAGAGGGCTTTCATGTCTGATAGCTTCTGCGGACGGCTACTAAAACGTCGTGCTCGGTCGAAACCCGTCGAGCGGCCCGTTTTCTCGACTTTCTCGGCATGGAAAGGATTTTGAGCGCTCCACGTCCAACCACCAGCTAATGCGGATATCCGCGCTGGCCGTTGCCCTCCTTCTGGTGCTCTCCGGCGTCGTCCCCGCGGCCGCGGCGGCGACCGACGCCGAGAGCGGCGCCCCCCGAGTCGAAGAGCCGGGGGCCGCCGTCAGCCCCCAAGTCGACGGACCGTTCGACGGCGACCCGCGGACCGTGATACGCATCGGCCTCGGCGACGACGGCGACGCGTCGTGGCGCGTCGAGATGCACTACCGGTTCGACTCGCCGAACGAGTCGGACGCCTTCAGGCGCCTGGGCGAGGAGTACGTCGACGGGGACACCGACGTCGGCGTCCGCGCCGACCTGTTCGAGCGAATCGCCGCGCGGACGAGCGAGGCGACCGGCCGCGAGATGGAGATTCGGAACGCGACGTACGACTACAGCATCGACGGGGAAGCGGGGACGGGGACGCTCGCCGTCGAGTTCGTCTGGACGAACTTCCTGCGGCAGATGGAGAACGGCGACCTCGCGCTGGGCGACGCCTTCCGACTGCCGAGCGAGGCGTCCGGGGAACCCGAGTCGTGGCTGTCGCTCTTGGGCGAGGACCAGCGGTTGTACGTCGAGACGCCGCCCGGGTACGCGACGAACACCACGAGCATCGAGGTGCTCCAGCGGAACAACGCCATCATCCTCGACGGGCCGTCGACGTTCGAGGGCGAGGACGCACTCGTCGTGACGTACCGACCGACGAACATCACCGACCCCGGCGGAATCCCGTGGACGCTCGTCGTGGGCGGCGGCGTCCTCGTCGCCCTCCTCGTCCTCCTGGCCGTGGTCCTCTTCCGGTGGCGGTCGGGAACCGGGGACGAATCCGGGTCCGGAACGGGAGGGGGCGGCGGCCGGCCGGGCGGCCCGACGCCGGACGCGTCCGGCGGGACGACGAACGGCGGCGTCGACGCCGGAACCGCCGCGGCGGGCGAGGGCGTGGGGGCCGCCCCGGCGTCCGAAGAAGCCGAGGCGGAGGAACCCGCGGTGGACCTCTCGCTGCTCTCGGACGAGGAGCGGATCGAACACCTGCTCGAACGGAACGGCGGGCGGATGAAGCAGGCGAACATCGTCGCGGAGACGGACTGGTCGGACGCGAAGGTCTCGCAACTGCTGTCGGCGATGGCCGACGAGGGACGCGTCGACAAACTCCGCCTCGGCCGGGAGAACCTCATCTCCCTGCCGGAGGAGGGCGGCGACGGGGGAGGGAGCGGCGAAGACGGGAACGGAGACGGAGATAGAGATAGGGACGAGGACGGCGACGGGAGCGCGGACGCGAAGTAGCCTTCGGACGGACAGCCGTCGGTTCGGGTGAGGGTTCCGAAAGGATTTACCCGGCTCTGGCGGAAGAAACGATGATGAAGGTTCTCGTGACCGTCAAGGAGGTGGCAGAAGTCGAGGACGACTTCGAGATAGCCGACCTCGACATCGACCCCCGGTACCTCGAGTACGACCTGAACGAGTGGGACGAGTACGCCGTCGAGGCGGCGGTCCAACTCGCCGAGGCGTCCGACGAGGACGTCGAAGTCGTCTCTGCGACCATCGGCCCCGAGCGAAGCGAGGAGACCGTCCGGATGGCCCTCGCGAAGGGCGTCGACCGCGCAGTCCGCATCTGGGACGACGATATCGAGGCCGCGGAGTTCCTCGACGTGGCCTCGAAGGTCCGCCTCCTCGAAGCCGTCGTCGCCGAGGAGGACCCCGACCTCGTCCTCACGGGCGTGCAGGCGAACGACACCGGGTTCGGCGCGACGGGCGTCGCTCTCGCGGACGCCGTCGGCTTCGAGTGGGGCGCGGTCGTGAACCACCTCGACACGGAGGGCGTCCTCGAAGACGGGGTCGCCCACGTTCACCGGGAACTGGAGGGCGGCATCGACGAGATAACCGAAATCGACCTCCCCGCGGTGCTGACCATCCAGACCGGCATCAACGAACCGCGCTACGCCAGCCTCCGCGGCATCCGGCAGGCGCAGTCGAAGGAGATAGCGCCGAAGGCGCTCTCGGACCTCGGCCTCGACCACGAGGCCGTCGCGGGCGAACTGTTCCTGACCGACATGTACGAACCCGAGGCGGAGTCGGACGCGACGTACTTCGACGGCGACGCGGGCGAACAGGCGTCGCAACTCGCGACGGCCCTGCGGGAGAAGGGGGTGGGCGCGGAATGAGTCCGGACGTGCTCGCGGTGGCCGAGCACCGCCGCGGCGACGTTCGCGAGGTGAGCTACGAACTCGTGACCGCGGGGCGCGAACTCGCGGACGCGACCGGCGGCGACCTCCACGTGGCCGTGATAAGCGGACGAATCGACGAGTTCACGACGCGCTTGGACCTCGAGGGGGTCGACCGCATCCACACCGTCGACCACGGCGAGGAGTTCAACCACGACGTGTACACGCAGGTCGTCTGCGCCCTCGCGGACGAACTCGACCCGCAGTACGTCCTCGCGCCGAACTCCGTGAACGGCCTCGACTACGCGCCCGCCGTGGCGAACCGCCTCGGCCTCCCCCTCGTGACGGACGCCGTCGGCATCGAGTACGACGGCGGCCTCACCGTCACGCGCGAGATGTACGGGTCGAAGGTGGAGACTACCGTCGAAGTCGACGCCGAGCGGGCCGTCGCGACGATTCGCCCCGGCGAGTGGGTGACGACGGAGGCCATCGGCGACGCCGAGGTGACCCCGTTCGAGTTCGAGGTGGACGAGTCAGCGGTCAACTCCGAGGTCACCGGCTTCGAGGAGGTGGCCGGCGGCGACGTCGACATCGCGGACGCGGAGGTGCTCGTCTCCGTCGGGCGCGGCATCGAGGAGGAGGAGAACATCAAACTCGTCGAACGCCTCGCGGACGCTCTCGGGGCGACGCTCTCCTCTTCCAGACCCATCGTCGACAACGGCTGGCTTCCGAAGAACCGGCAGGTCGGCCAGTCGGGGAAGGTCGTCACGCCGAAGGTGTACATCGCCATCGGCATCTCCGGCGCGGTCCAGCACGTCGCCGGCATGAAGGGCTCCGAAACCATCGTCGCCGTCAACAACGACCCGAACGCGCCCATCTTCGACATCGCGGACTACGGCGTCGTCGGCGACCTGTTCGACGTGGTGCCGGCGCTCATCGAGCAGTTCGAGTAGGCGGTTACGGCGGATTTTTGGTCCAGATTTTTGCGGACGCGAACCCGTGAGCGTCCGGAAAAAGGTGGTCGCGCGTGGTGCCGGCGCTCATCGAGCAGTTCGAGTAGGCGGTTACGGCGGATTTTTGGTCCAGATTTTTCCGCGCGCTACTTCGAGTCGACCGTCCGCTCGAACGACCTGATGGCGTCGTCGCCGCCGGCGACGAGCACGTCGTCCTCGCTCTCGACGACGACCGATCCCTCGGTTCTGACGGTCCCGTCGCGGACGGCGCCGATGACTATCCATCCCCGCTCCGCGTCGCGGCCCGCGTCGGCGAGCGACTCGCCGACGAACGGCGCCGCGTCGGCGCGGACGAGTCGAATCTGCCCGGCCGGGGAGACGACGCCCTCGCCGTGGGCCTCGGAGGCGACGAGACGGGCACACACCTGCTGGACGGAGAGCACGTAGTCGCCCCCGGCCCGGAACGCCGGAGCGGCCTTGTCGGCGTCGGTGACGCGCCCCAGTATCTCGATGTCGTCCGAGAGCGAACGGGCCATCGCCACGGTCAGCAGCGCCGTCGCGTCGTCGTCGACGGTGACGATCAGGGCCGACGCGTCCTCGATACCCGCCTCGTGGAGCGTCTCGGGTTCGGTCGAGTCGCCGACGACGTCGGGGTCGGCGTTCGCGTCCGCGTCGACGGTCGTGACGGAGGTTCCCTCGGAGAGGGCGTCGACCGCCGCGTGACCGCCTTCGTCTAATCCGGCGACGACGACCGGGGAGCGCGAGGAGCCGAGGGGGGACCGGACGTTCGACAGGTCTCCCGTGGCCGCCGCGATGTCGTCCTCGGGGCCGGCGACGACCAGCACCGCGTCGGGCGTGAGACGTTCGTCGGGCGACGGCGGCACGCGGAGTTCGCCGCCGAACCACCCGGCGACGAGCGTCAGGTCCGGGTGGTTGGCGACGGTCGAGTCGCCGAGCCGGGTCCCGTGGATAGGGCTGTTCCGGCGGACGAGAACCTCGCGGACGACGATGTCGTTTCCGTCGCCGGACGCCTCGACGGCGACGGGCGTCGCCGCCTTCTCGGCCAGGCGGCGTCCGATGAGTCCGTGCGGGGCGACGCTCCGGTCGACGCCGACCTCCGTCAGCGCGGCCGTACGGCGCATGGTGGGGGTGAAACTGACGACGCGCAGGTCCTCGTTCCGTTCGAGCGCGGTCAGGGCGATGCTGGCCGTGCGGTCGCCCGCGTCCGTGATGAGCAGCGACGCCTCGGCGATGCTGGCTCGCTCGAGGTCGTCGCCGTCCTCGGGGTCGCCGTGGATGGCCTGGTAGCCGCTGTCCGAGTGGCGCTTCGCCTCCTCCTGGTCGGATTCGAGGAGGACGTAACCCACGTCGAGACCTTCGAGTTCGTCGAGGAGCAGGTCGGTGTCGCGTCGGTACTCCGCGACCACGACGTGGTTCGCCTTCACCGAGAGGCGGTCGTCGAGGGTGAGCGGCGCGCGCTCGAAGAGGGGGATGACGAGCACGCGGAGCGTCACGAACCCGATGACGACGCCGGTCACCTGCATCGTCACCAACAGGCCGAGCATGAGCGGCGACGTCCACGGCGAGTCCGCTCCGTACCCGGTGGTCGTGAGCGTCGCGACTACCGCGTTGAGCGAACGGAACATCGACTGCGGACGACCTTCGAGCGTCCGCATTCCGACGTTGTAGAGGAACGTATAGACGAGGACCGTCGTAACGAGACAGGTGACGTAGACGACGAGCAGTCGCTGTCGTCCGGAGAGGTCCCGCGGACGTAGTCCGTCGAAATCGCGGAGCGCACGCATCGTCATCCGTTTGGCGAGTAGACCAAGGAACCTTCCGGCCGAACCGTCGCGGTCGGCGGCGCGCTCGGCGAGCGGCGAGCGAAACCCGTCACGTACTTGCCGTCTCGTTCCTACGAACCGACAATGGAGTATCTGGAGCGTCGGGTGTCGATGGTCGACGAACGCCTCGCGGAGGTCATCGAAGCGGTCGACCCGCCCGAACTGTCGGAGGAACTCGCGCACGTCGCCCTCGCCGGCGGCAAGCGCGTCCGTCCCGCGGTGACGATTCTCGCCTGCGAGGCCTGCGGCGGCGACGCCGACGCGGCGGTGGATTTCGCCGTCGCCGTCGAGTTGGTCCACAACGCCTCCCTCGTCGTCGACGACATCATCGACCGGTCGGACATCCGGCGCGGCACGCCGAGCGCGTGGGCGGAGTACGGCTACGGCCCGGCGCTCATCGCTTCCGACGGCCTCCTCGGCGAGGCGTTCGCCCTCCTCTCGGTGAACGACCAGGCGATGCAGGTGGTCGCCGAGTCGATGGTCGAACTCGGCGAGGGCGAGGCGACGGAACTGGTCGCCCGCCCGTCGAACGAACGCGAGTACATGGAACTCGCGCGGCGGAAGACCGGCGCGCTGTTCCGCGCGGCGGCCGAACTCGGCGCCGTCGCCGCGGAGGCGGACCCCTTCACCGTCGAGGCGTTCGGCGAGTACGCCGAACGCGTGGGGGTCGCCTTCCAGATACGCGACGACGTGCTGGACGCGACGGCCGACGCCGACGAACTCGGCAAGCCCACCGGACAGGACGAGGTGATGGACCGCCCCTCCGTCGTGCAGGTGACGGACCTCACACCCGCGGAGGCGAACCAGCGCGCGCGCGAGCAGTCCGACCAGGCGCTCGACGCCCTCGACGCGACGGAGGTGGAGGAGACGGACTCCATCGGCTACCTCCGCGACCTCGCGGAGTTCGTCGTCGTCCGCGAGCGCTGAACGGTCACAACGGCTCGTCGGGAGGAACGCTTCTCGGGACCGAAGGGAACTGCACCGCTCGGAACGCGAAGGAGTGCGCGGCGGTCACCGCCCGGACGAGACACTCAGACTACTTCGGTCACTTCGACGTCCCAATCGGACTCAGCGTGCGGCCGCTCTACATACCAGCCGCCGGAGACGTCCACGCCGTTGGCTTCCGCACTCGAAATCAGTTCACGGAGCATGGTCCTGAACTCCTCCTTCTCGCTCGGAGCAAACTCATCCACCGATGACATCGTCTGAATAGAGGCGAGGTCAGATATATCTCTGTCGAAGATTCGAGGCCACGTACGGCGTATCCGACTGGGTCGCCGCTCTCCGTCGTCGGTGGGTCGGGGCGGCGGAGGGGGTTCCCGAGGGGGGGAGAGCGGAGTGTCGACTACTGCCGAGGTGGCGGTCTTTCCCTTCCCTCACCCGCGCGTCGGTTCGACGCTGGTGGGGAACCGCGACTCCGCGATGGCGAACGCGAGCGTGCTGAACACGCCGAGGAGCGTCCCCACCGTGAGGCCGACGGCGAGGTCGGCCGCCGAGAACGCCCGGACGCCGGGGACGCCGGCCACGCCGTTGACGTTGAGGAAGAAGCCCGAGACGACGTACAGCACGATGGCGATGGCGACGACGTAGAACGGCGCGTTGAGATAGCGCCACTTGAAGCGGTCCGCGAGGTACTCGTCGGTCACCTGTCCGAGGCTGGAGGTGACGCCGGCGGCGGCGAACCACTGGATGGCGCCGTGGACGAACAGCGCGAGGACGAGAGGCGCGGCCGGGTCGGGGAGTTCCTCGGCCAGGGCGACGCCGCGGAAGCCGCCGACGGTCATGAGCGCGAGGGCGGCGACGTAGGTGATGAGCGTCACGCGTCCCTCGTAGAGGATGTCGCGCCCGCGGCCCACGGCGTCGTCGACGACCGTCTCCAGTCCGAGCCCGCGGAACAGAGTGTAGAGACCGAGCAGCGCCGAGATGACGCCCAGAACGGCCGCGCCGGGGATGTCGAAGGCGCTGGCGATAGTGAGGAACGGGTAGATGAGAAGCAGGATGCCGAGGGGGACGAGGATGGTGCCGCGCGTCTCCGGGTCTGCGAGCACCTGCTTCATCGTGTAGTAGATGGATTCGAGGTCCTGCGCCTGCCGGACGACGACCCGGCGCACGCTGTCGATGGGGACGCGCGAGCGGATGACCGGCAGCACCGACTCGTCCTGCGCGCCGTCGGTGATGACGATGGCGCTGACGTTCTCGCCGGTCGACAGGCCCGCGAGCACGCGGTCTATCTCCTCGCCGATGGCGCGGTTGGCCTGCACGTCGCTACCCTCCATGCCGGTGACGGCGGCGACTTCCACCTGCTGACCGACCTCCGGGTCCGCCGAGAGCGCGTCGTGCTCGTGGATGCCCTGAAACAGGACGTTCGAGTCGGAGTCCTCCGGATCGGCGGTCGCGAGCGCAACCGCGGCCGCCTCGACGCGGTCCCGACCGACGACGGGCGTGTCGAACCTCGTCTTCCGGCCGAGGTCGTCGTCGAGGTCGACGCAGAGGACCAACAGCATCGTGCGACCGTATGCCGTCGGGCTATATTTGTTTTCGGGGACCCGCACGAACGGAGACAGGTGCCCCCGGTCGCCGTCGACCGAGGGCGGTCGCCGCGGCCCGCGCGGTCGGTTCGAGGGGACCCCGCGGGCGCGCAATGCGACCGAACACCACGGGCGAGCCGCGTTTCGCACCGTTTTTGCCCGTGGGACGTGTACCGTGTTCGCAACGAATGATATCGAAGGGCTGTGAGCAGTGCGCCATGGGAGGGAAGATGGTGCTGTTCGTCTACGGCTACTGCGACCAGCGCGATTGCTTCTACTGCCCCCTCGGCGAGAACCGCAAGAACGTCACGGACGTCTACGCCAACGAGCGGAAGGTGGAGTCCGACGACGACGTCGTCGCCGAGGCCAAGCGCATGGAGGCGCTCGGAACGTCAATCACGGGCGGCGAGCCGCAGGAGGCCCTCGACAAGACCTGTCGCTACCTCGAACTGCTGAAAGACGAGTTCGGCGAGGACCACCACACTCACCTGTACACCGGAATCACGGGCGGCCGCGAGAACATGCGCCGCCTCTCCGAGGCGGGACTGGACGAGATTCGTTTCCACCCGCCGTACGAGATGTGGGGCGACCTGCACGGGACGGAGTGGGAGGACATCCTCTACGTCGCCCGCGAGGAGGGGCTGACCCCCGCCTTCGAGATTCCGGGCATCCGCGCCGAGGAGGAGTTCCTCGAGTTCCTCGACGAGGGCGCCGCGGACTTCTGCAACGTCAACGAGTTCGAGATGTCCGACGGGAACTATCGACGGATGCAGGAGGCGGGCTACGAACTGCAGGAGGGCCACATGTCGGCCGTCGACGGCTCGAAGGACGCCATCTTGGAGGAGATGGCCGACCACGAACGCGTCTACTTCTGCACCTCCGTGTTCAAGGACGCCGCACAACACAGGAACCGGCTGAAGCGCATGGCCGAGAACATCCGCCGCCCGTTCGACGAGGTGACCGACGACGGGACGCTCGTCTACGGGAAGACGTGGCTGACGTCGGAGGAGTTGGACGCCCTCGGCGTCCCCGAGGAATTCTACACCGTCAAGTCCGACCACGTCGAGGTGGCGTGGTGGCTCCTCGAAGAGATGGTCGAAGACGGCGACGCGCCGAAGGGCGAAATCGTCGAGCAGTATCCCACCGTCGACGGCACCGTGGTCGAGCGGACGCCGTTGGCGTAGGTTTCTCTTCATTTTGGTCCAGCTTTTGCGAGCGAGCGGACGCGAGCGACGCAAAAGGTGGGATGGCACCGTGGTCGAGCGGACGCCGTTGGCGTAGGTTTCTCCGTTTTCACCGCGTTCGCCGTCGCCGTCCTCGACTCCGATTCCGCGACAGCACCACGTACAGGCTCGGTTCGAACGCCACGGCGATGCCCGCGAGCACCCAGTTCGTGAGGTCGGCGCCGCGGACGACGCCGACTGCGACGACGGCGACGCCGAGGAGCGCTCCCGCCGCGACGGCCGCGCGTCGGGTTCGCTCGGCGAGTCGGACGCCGCGGGCCGTCGCGTACAGGCCGGCGGCGACGGAGAGGAGCACGGCGCTGACGGTTCCGAGCACCGGTTGGACGGTGACGAGTCCGAGGGCGAGGAGTCCGACGCCGGCGACGACGCCCACGCCGAGCGTCGCTCGCGGGGGAAGCGGATTCACGTCCGCGCCGTGGCGGACGGCGTAGGCCGCCGGCGGGAGGGCGAGGACGAGGCCCGCGAAGGCGGCGGGAACCAGCGCGGACGGCGAGGGGTCGGCCGCGAGGACGCCGACGACGCCGAGGAACGCCCAGAGGACGCCGACGACGAGAATCCAGCGCGGCGGGACGACCGAGGCGGGGTCGTCGTCACGCAGGAGGCCGAACGCGACGAACGGGTACGCGCCGACGGCGGCGAGGACGACGACGTCGAGGAGTCTCAGCCCGAAGAGGAGGCCGAACACGACCGCCGTGAGGCCGAGAACGACGCCGATGAGTAGAGCGAACTCCGGGACGCGACGGCTCATAGTCGAAGTCGGGAACAGGCGCGGGAAAGCGTTGCGTCCGGCGAGCGGCGGGCGTCGGGGCGGTATCGGGGGTGGATACGCACCCGGAAGCGTTTAGACGAGCGATAGAGTAGCCTCTCGTATGTCAGACTGTCCACTGGCGGACGAGTGCCCGCGGTACTCAGAGCGCATCAACGGGATGGGGTGTCAGTACTACGGGGACCGCGCGGGGGCAGAGTGGTGTAACAGCTACGAACAGCCGATCCGCGACCTGAAACAACAGCCGGTCAAACCGGGCGAGGACGTCGTCGTCACCGTCGACGACATCCACGAGAGCGGCGCCGGCGTCGGGCGGACCGAGGACGGCTTCATCGTCCTCGTCGACGGCCTCCTGCCGACCACGCGCGCCGTCGTCCGCATCGACCGGGTGAAGTCGAACCACGCCAAATCGAAGAAGGTGGTCGAGCGCCTGCCGACCGACCCCGACGAGGAGGACGGCGACGTCGGCGCGGCCGGGAGAGGCGGCGACGGCGGCGGCGACGGGAGCGACAACGGTGAAGACGGGGACGACGGCGGTAGCGGAAGCGACGGCGGCCCCAAGCGACCGACGGCCCTCGGAAGCCGCGACAACTTCTGGGGGAGCTAACCCCCGGACCGCCGCGCCGCGCCACCCAACGGACAGTCACATCCTTCTGTAGTTTTTTGCGACTCGCGCCGGTAGCGGAGGGTATGCACGACGCGGACCGCGGCGACGGGGGAGAGGGCGGTGCCGACGCCGACGCCGGCGACAGCGCCGAGGCGGGCGACGGCGCGGAGTCGGACGTCGGCGCCGCGGGCGTCCTCGCCGAGACGGGGTTCGACCCCGAGACGAGCGTCCTCACGCGCCGGCAGGCCGAGGTGTTGGCCCTCCGCGAACGCGGCGTCCGCCAGTCGACCATCGCCGAGCACCTCGGCACCTCGCGCGCGAACGTCTCCAGCGTCGAATCCAGTGCGCGGCGGAACGTCGAGAAGGCGAGAGAGACCGTCGCGTTCGCGGAGGCGTTGACGGCCCCCGTTCAGGTGGCCGTCGAGGAGGGCGCCGACCTGTACGACGTGCCGAAACTCGTCTACGACGCCTGCGACGAGGCGGGCGTGAAGGTGGGCTACACCGCCCCGGACCTGATGAAGACCGTCGCCGACGCCGCCGGCGACGCCGTCCAGGGCCGGGAGGTGCGCTCGTCGCTCCTCGTGGGCGTCACCACCGAGGGAGCCGTCCGGGTCCGGCGGTCGTCGGAGTAGGCGAGGCGGGAGGAAATCAGAACTCGCCGCGGGACTTCAACTCGTCCGCGAGGGCGCGCACGTCCTGCGCGCGCGACTTCGGCACGACGAGGACGCGGTCGTCCCACGCGACCACCGCGAGGTCGGAGACGCCCACGAGCGAGACGTGTTTGTCGTCGCCGGCGACGACGTTGTCCGCGGCGTCGACCGACCGGAGCGTCGCGTCGCCGGCGACGACGGAGCCGTCCTCGTCGGCGTCGAGCACGCGTTCGAGGGCGTCCCACGAGCCGAGGTCGTCCCACTCGAACGTCGCCGGAACGACGACGGCGTCGTCGGCGCGTTCCATCACGCCGTAGTCGATGCTCACCTCGGGAACGTCCGCGAAGGCGGTCTCGGGGTCGTCGCCGGCGTCGAGGGCGGCGACGAGACCCGACAGTGGGGTGTCACGGGCGGCGTCGATGAGGGACGCCGGCGTCCACGCGAAGATGCCCGCGTTCCAGTAGTGGCCGGCGTCGACGTACGCCTCGGCCGTCTCGGCGTCCGGTTTCTCGTGGAACGCCGCGACGGGGGCGTAGTCGTCGCCGCCGCGTTCTCCCGTCTCGCTCCCGCCGCCTCCCTCGCTCGCGAACGCGCCGGGTTCGATGTAGCCGTACCCGGTGTCGGGCCGGGTCGGTTCGACGCCGAACGTGACGAGCGACCCCGTGTCGGCGGCGACGCGAGCGCCGCGGCGCATCACGTCCGCGAACTCGCCTTCGACCCGGTGGTCGCTGGGGAGGGCGACGACGACGCAGTCTCCGTACAGTTCCCGGATGCGGTGCGTGGCGTAGACGAGGGCGGGGCCGGTGTCCCGCGCGGCGGGTTCGACGACCACCTCGGCGTCGGGGGCGTGGTCGGGGACCGCCTCGGCGAACGACGGGCGGGTGGAGACGACCACCTCGTCGGCCGCCTCGCGGGCGCGTTCGACCGTGCGCGAGAGCAGCGACTCCTCGCCGAGCAGCGAGAGGAACTGCTTGGGTCGGTCGGCGCGACTCGCCGGGTAGAGCCGAGAGCCGGTGCCGCCGGCGAGGACGAGGGCGACGACCGGTTTCTTAGATAGGTCGGTCACCACGTCTCGACGACCCCGCTTCGGACGTCCTCGGCACAGCCCTCGCAGTCGGGGTGGCCGGCCTCGAAACAGGCCGGGAGGCCCGACTCGTCGAGGCCGACGGCGCGGCGTTCGGCGTGGCGCCGGCAGACCAGGCGGACGCGGCCCTCCTCGTCGCGCGGCAGGTCGGGGAGGTCGGACTGCGAGGCGTCTCGGCCGTCGTCGTACGCCCGTTTCGCGCGGGCGTACTGCCGGCCGGCGGCGCGGAACTGGTCCCGGACGAAGCGTGCGAATCGGTCGTCCATCGCTTATCGGGCGGTGGGCGCGCCGAGGCTATAGGTCCGTTGGTGGCCGGATTCGGCACGGTGGAGAGTGCCGAATTAGGGCGGTAGGGGTCGCGTGGAGTGCGTTTTCAGTTTCGGCTCGCACGTAACCTTATTAACCATAGCGAACCAACCGACGTACGCCTCCCAATGGAAACCAAGGCGGAGGCGAGTGAAACCATGTCAGACCTGCGAAACCACGCGGAGGAGATTGCCGACCAGTTTTCAGACCACTTGGATATCGACGCCGACGACGTCGAGGAGCGACTGCAGAACCTCGTCGACGAGTACCGGGTGCCCGTCGACGAGGCGCGCCGCTCCGTCGTCAACAGCTACCTCGACGAGGCGGGCCTCGACCGCGACGAACTCGGTCGCGGCGGGAACGAGGAGGTCCATCTCGCGGACATCGACCAGGACGAGCAGTGGGTCGACGTGACCGCGAAAGTCGTCGAACTGTGGGAGCCCCGAAGCGAGTCCATCTCGCAGGTCGGTCTCCTCGGCGACGAATCCGGGCGGATGAAGTTCGTCTCCTTCACCACCTCCGACCTCCCCGAGATAGAGGAGGGGAAGGTGTACCGCCTCGGCAACGTCGTCACCGACGAGTACCAGGGCAACTACTCCGTGAAGCTCAACCGGACGACCAGCATCGAAGAACTCGACGAGGACATCGAGGTGGGCGACGACGCCACCACCGTCGAGGGTGCACTCGTCGACATCCAGTCCGGGAGCGGCCTCATCAAGCGCTGCCCCGAGGAGGGCTGCACGCGCGTCCTCCAGAACGGCCGCTGTAACGAACACGGCAACGTGGAGGGCGAGTTCGACCTCCGCATCAAGGGCGTCCTCGACGACGGCGACGCCGTCCACGAGGTCATCTTCGGCCGCGAGATGACCGAAGAGCTGACCGGCATCTCCCTGGAGGAGGCCCAGGAGATGGCGATGGACGCCTTGGACACCACCGTCGTCGTCGACGAGATGCGCACGGACCTCATCGGACGCTACTACCGCGTCTCCGGCCCCGAACTGGGGCGGTACGTGCTCGCCGACGACACCGAACGACTGAACGGACCGGCGGATGCCGAAGCAGTCCTCATCCAAGCGAGGTCGATCTAAATGAGTTCCAACGAAGTCCCCTCCCGAGAAATCGCCCGACGAGTGTTCGCCGAAGAGTTCAACGACGCCAGCTACACGTTCAAGGAGTCCGACGACGAGCGAGCGCCGGTGTACCTGCTCCTCCCCTCGGGGGAGAAAGCTAACCGCGTCTTCCTCGTCGGCACGCTCACCGAGAAGGAGGACGTGGGCGAGGACAACGAGTACTGGCGGGGCCGTATCGTCGACCCGACGGGGACGTTCTTCGTCTACGCCGGGCAGTACCAGCCCGAGGCGGCGAGCGCGCTCCGCGACCTCGAACCGCCGGCGTACGTCTCCGTCGTCGGCAAACCCCGGACGTACGAGACGGACGACGGCAGCGTCAACGTCTCCGTGCGCCCCGAGTCCATCAGCGTCGTCGACGCCGAGACGCGGGACCGCTGGGTGGTCGAGACGGCGCAGCGAACGGTCGAGCGCATCGAGCGGTTCGACGAGGAGGGCAACGAGTACGGCCGCATGGCGCGCGAGGAGTACGACCTCCCCATCGACCGCTACAAGACGGCGGCCGTCTCCGCCCTGCAGAGCCTCGAAGAGGCCGGCGGCGACGAACTCGGCGGCTCCGAAGAGTCCGACTCGGAGGACGCCGATACCGATACCGATACCGACGCGGACGCCGCCTCGCCGGAACCGAACGCGTAGGCCGCCGCCCGCGCGAGCCGCTCAGCTCCCTTTTTCGCCGCGATAATCGTCTGACGAAGCATTAAGTATCTCCGAGCGATAACTTCCGGGCATCATGGGCAACAAGAACAAGACCATCTCGTTCCGCGTCAACGAGGACGCGTTCGAGACGCTTCGGGAGATAGCCGAAGAGCGGGACATCTCGCTGTCGGCCGTCTTCCGCGACTACGTGGACACCCTCGTTGCCCACGACGGCCAAGTGCAGGTCGTGCCGGAGCACGAACTCGACGGGGCGAGCGCCGACGAGGAGAAGTCGTTCCCGCCGAAGGTCCGGGTTCCGAAGAGCTTCATCCGCGAGCACGAGCGTCTCGAACTGGAGGCGGACCACCTCCGCGAACAACTCGAAGAGCACAAGCGGTACGTCAACTACCTCCGCGAGCAACTCGAAGACGAAGAGGAGGAAGTGATTCAGTTGGAGGACTTGGACAGCGAGGCGGACGAACCGTCGTTCCGTCTCGGGTAGCCGGGTCGCTCGTCATCCGTCTCTCGCGCAGGCGTTCCGTTACGCATTCTCCCGTTTCCGCGTTCTCAGCCGCTGAGCGCCCGCTTCGCCTCGCGCGCCTTCGATTCCATCTCGGCGTTCCCCTCGACGTTCGAGAGCGTCTCGACGGCTTCGAGCGTCCGCACGGCGTCGTCGAGGAAGGAAAGCACGTCGCCGGGGTAGGCGTACAGCATGTACTCGTCGCCCATCACGTCGACGATGGCGTCCGGACCGAGGCCCTGCGCGCGGAGTTCGAGGAGGTACGTCACGAACTGTCGCTCGGGGTAGCCGGTGTAGAGGTCGTCGGGGTTCTCGGGGTCCAGGAAGTCCTTCGCGAAGTCGAGCAGTCTGTCGCGCGTCGCGGCGTCCACCTTCGAGAGACCCTCCCCGGAGTAGAGCACGTCCATCGTCGCCCCCTTGAACGCCCCCTTCGGGATGTTCACGTCCAGTTGCGAGACGATTTCGCGGTGGTTTTTGAGGTATATCTTGTCCGTGATGGCCACAGTTGCCGGTTGTAGTCCGGTCGTCGGCAAAAGCGTCCCGGTGAGCGGCGGCGTGCGTCGCTCTCGCACGCCTCCGCGGAGTCGTAACGTATTTTAGTCACACGAGGATACCAGTAACTGCGTGTCCGGGTTAGGGTAGTGGACTATCCTTCAGCCTTGTGGAGGCTGAGACGCGGGTTCGATTCTCGCACCCGGACCTCCTCCGATTTCAGCACTCTGAGCCATCGCTTCAGCCTTCTAAGGCTGAGACATTCGAACACCCTGCAAATCGACTCAAGCCTGAATCGACGGACGGTAGCTTATAAGCAACCAGACCCGACCAGAAATGCTCTGGTCTTCTAAATTCCATACACAAACAGGGTGGATTAAGTGAGAGATTTCCAGTGGCTCCGACCCCCCACATTTCGTCTGGAAATCTAACTATTCCATGGCGGATGTCGACGTGTAAAATGTCGATAACTGATATTCTGAATTATACTCTACCCTTGAATAGGGGAGTCGAGATACCACCATCATGGAACTCATCGTTGAAGACGAGAGCAAGTGGGTAGAACTAGACTCAGGACCCACCGCCTGCAACAAACTAGAGGCCTTCCGCTCTGCGCAATCCAAAGTTCGCATCTCTATGATGCCTCAATCCAGCACAGGACGCATCTCCTTTGGCGTCGGACTCAACCCTAACAAAGCCAAGCGATTTGGTCAATATCTCAGCTTCCAATCAGGTATTATCCGAGAGAACGAAGACCAATGATGGAAATCAAATTTCCCGATAACGACCACGGTGGGTTCGCCGAACTAGAGAGCGGCGGTCATATTGATACGACGTTCCGGATTATCAACGACAACGGAATCCGCATTGACCTGTTGGCCCAAATGCACCATGGACGACTCCGTCTCGGAATCAACCTCAACCCCAAAGAAGCCCAACGAGTCGGCGAATATCTGACCGCCCAAGCGACCTTAGCGCAGGAGGACCAGTGAAATGGAGATAGAATTTCCCAGCAACAACGAAGGTGGATTTGCGGAAGTCGAAACTGGTCGTAACGTCCGCACCAAACTTGAGGTCGTTCATGGTGTGCACCTTCGACTCGGCTTAGAATCCATGATGAGCCATGGGTCCATCGCTCTTGGAGTTAGGCTCGACCCGGACGAAGCCCGAAGAGTTGGAAGATATTTGATTGCTCAAGCCGACATCATTGACGAAGACGGAGACGGCGTAGAAGAAGAACCAGAGGCTAACCCATGACCGACACAGACTCCGAGAATATAGAGCATCTCGTGGGCGTCTACAAACAGTTCTTCTACGGGGAGATTTCCCGCGCTGAGGCGATGAATATCATCAACGAAGAGCAGTGGAACCGTATATCGCGGGTCGCAGCCTTTGAGATATCGAACGAGAGAGTCCAGCCAGTGACTGACGACGAACTGGCTCGTAAGTACCGTAGCAACGCAGAATCGAGTGAGGGCTACCCATGACTGACTTAGACCACGACGAGGACGCCTTGCGAAACTATCTCCGCGAGTCTGTTCCGCACAGTATCGTCCAGATGGTACTGGGCCATCCAAAGCACCTTGCAACAGTTGAAGAAATCAACCACTTCGTCACAGATACCAGTCAGGACCACGTGGAAGACGAACTTCAAACCCTTATCAAGAAAAACATCTTAGCAGTCTACTCGTTTGACGATGAGGTCCCTGTAGGCCCATCTGAGTTCTATGGATTCACCCCTCTGGGAATTCGATTCCTCGGCGAGAATAACTATCTCAAGGGTTACCCCCTCGTTCAAGCAATCTATCAGAAAATGGAAAAACCCGCCAAAGTCCTTGGCTTCGAAGCGGCCCCACGCCCAGAGCTCCCAGCAGAGGTCAAGCGAGCTCTACGTCTTGACGAAGGCGACCCCTCCGACTCAGTTAACGAAAATGCTCAACAGACTGTTTTGGAGGACGACGAGACTGGGGACGAGGACAATGACCGACTTTCATTCGACGAAGCGACTGAGCGGCTGCAGTCGGACCCAGATGACGAAGAGCTAGCCGAAGCATATCAGAAGAACGCAGACCACGCAAAACAGACGAACAAAGAATGGACAATCCCAGACACCGTTCAGTGGACAGACGCCGATTGGGACGAATTGAATGACGATGGATTCGAGTTGGGTCCGCTGACCTGCGATGTTTGCGGTGCTGTGCATCGCACCTATGGCACTGCCATCGTTGCATCCTATAAGCGGACCGACCGAACCGACAAGAAGAGCGACCAATCGTTCGGCCAAGTCGTCTATTGCGGTGACTGCGCTCCCGAAGAGATGCTCTCTGACAGCTGAGATGCTGAATGGCTGACCAAACGTACGGCTTTTTTATCAATTTCATATCGCACGGGTGCATGTGATATGTTTATTAACTTTAATTTCATCTGTACGGGGTAATGGGCTTTGAGATGCCACTCGCTACTGAAGCAGATGACTCGTGCCACGCAGAGATATTCAAAAGCTGGCGGTCATTTTCTGAAAACTTCACCGACGCAACTCGAATGCACGTAGTTACGTACTGTGACTCTCCAGAATTCGTTCTCAAATTATTTGACGAGCTTGATGACCTTGAGGTACTGGAAGTCGTGGTTGGTGACGTAGACGACTATCGCGAGCGCCTCATCGACAAACCAAAAACCGCGGACCGCCTCGAACGTCTGCGCTGTGAGGGACGGTTGGTCATCTATCTCTGCGAGACCAAGGAGGTCCACTCGAAACTCTATCTTATCGAGTACGAAGCCAAACCAGACACCACTGTTTCTGCCGCCGACGAGTCTGTGTCACTCGCAGATTACGGCGACAGCAGTTCAAATGACAAGCCTGCCGATTCTGAAGTACGGGTTCGCATCATCGTAGGTTCACCTAATCTCTCAAAGAACGCGTGGTCGAACCAGACGAATATGGGTGTCGTCTACGACACCGCGAAAGGGAGTACTCTTCACACGGAGTTCATGGGCTTATACGAAGAGCATCGCGCATACAACAACAAGGGACCCTTCCTTGAAGACCTCACCGAGCGAATCGAGTTGTCAGGTGATGACCGCGAGAAAGTCATTAACCTCTACACCGAGGGAAAGGTCGGAACGACTGATGAACTCGGGGAGATTCACGGTAAACTCGCCGACCATATCGACTCGGAGGTTGAGACGGTTAATCTCGTGCTCGATGACGGCTCAGAGGCTGAACTCCCCGAGGATGGTAGCGCCGTAGATGCAGACGCGGACTCTGATAGTGAGGAAGAATCTGATTCTCCTATTTCGGACGCTCCCAAAGCCCAAATCAATCTCTCGCTACGTGGCTATGACGCCACCACAGTCGACACGGTGTCGAAGATGAAGGACTTTGATGCGACCGTCTCGAATGACACGCTGAACCTCACACCTTCGGCATTCCATCGCTATACGAAGGAGGTCTTCTCGGTGCCGACGATGAAGCTCAATGACGCCGAAGACCGTCTGAAATTCCATCACGATGGGCAGGTCTACAGCATGACGAGCCCACCTCCTGCCGATACCACCCTCATCAACGATGCGCTCGCTGATATGGAGGCGTATTTTGAAACAGTAGACAACCACGGTAACTCGAATAACCCGACAGCGGTCAAGGCACACATGATGGAAGCACTGCTGTGGTTCTTTTGGGCTCCATTCGCGAACCGGCAGGCGCGATTTTACCGTTCGCACGACGTGGACCTTGACAAGGCATTACCCTATCTCTACGTCTATGGTGAATCTAATGGCGGCAAGGGAACGTTCACCGAGTTCGCACTCGGAATGATTAGCGCGGGACGCGTCGAATCAGCGGTGGACGCTGACGAAATCGGAAAACGCAACGTGCGGAATATGCGCTCTGCGCACACTACTTTCCCCGTCGTAGTGGACGATATCACCAAGCAGAAGGTCCACAGTCTCGATACGCTACGCAATTTCTGGAAGGGCTGGACGGATGAATCACCGTACCCAATGTTCGCGTTCATCTCAAACGACAAGCGTCCCAACCAATGGTTCCGAAACCGCGCGAAGATTCTGCACTTCGACGTGAACTTCCAAACCTCGCGGCGCGGGGAGGCACAGGTCAACGAACTCATTTCTAAGCACAACCCGCTGTTCTCATGGTTCGGCTGCGAGTATCTTGCCCACGACTTGCGACTTGCTGAAGACGACGACACACTCGCAGAGGTGCGCGAAACGATGCTCGCACTCTACGACCGTGCCGAACGCAACCCTCCCGAGTACTTTCCTCATGAGCCTGCTGAGCGTATTCACGACACAGGCCGCTCACGCTGGCACGATTTGCTGGAACGTGACGACGTTGAGCTCTCCGAAGAAAAGGATACGCTCGTGATTTCCTTTGACGAGTCGATGAGCTATGAGATACACACCTACAAACGCGACCCTCCGATGACGGTCCGTGTCGAAAAACGAGGACTGGACTTGGTGATAAAGACACCTGACGAGTTCTACGAGTGGCTTGGTGAGGATACAGCAACAGTGGCTCGTCCCGGATTCCTCTCACGCCTTCGCTCGCGCTTTAGCGGTTGAGCGACTGGCTCTATTGAATCTTCTGAGTTCGATACTTTTCCTGCTGAAACAGCTACTCAGTAGCGCTTGCATACCAAACTTCTACCCTCCGATGATGTAGTTATGACCTTCTCTGTGGTAGAGAATAGGTTATCCGTCAGTCGTCAGCTCTATTCGCATACTTTTTCACTACACCGTAGACAATTGCGATAGAAACGCCAAGAAAGAACGGTGAATCGGGAATAGGAAGGACGCGAACTAAGAGAACAACGCTCAGTACTATTAACACCCACAACCCGAGCGTTGAGACGAGTTGTTTCAAAGAGGGAAAGGAGTCAGGCACTATACAAAGCGTTCAATGTCGGTACACAAACCGATTCCGCTGATGAATTTATATCCTGTTCTGAGCGATTTGATTCACTCCTACTGGGTGCCGAGACCGTGACCGATTCGCGCCCTCTATTCAGCACGCCCATAGAAACCTCACCGAACGCTGTCAGAAGCGTCGTGACCGATTCAGAGGTTCTATCGGTCGTTCTGTTTCCCTTCACGATAGCCAAATACTCCTGCCTCAGCCGTCGTTTTCAGGATTCGGTATATTCCAACGAGAACCCTGACCATGAGAATCCCACCACCAACCCAGATGAGAACCCGTGAGAGTTCAATTCCTCCGAGGAGGAGGGTCTCGGGAGCAATCACCCCTAGAAGAAAGAGGGCTAAACCAATCCAGAACGCTTCGTTCCGCTGGGAGAGTTCTGTAAGGGTATCCGCCATATCGTTGAGTAAGTTGTTGTGGAAATTAAACTTCCCTCATGACCGATTCGCGCCCTCTATTCAGCACGCCCATAGAAACCTCACCGAACGCTGTCAGAAGCGTCGTGAGCGACTCAGAGGGACGTACACAGCGGGGGAGGAACTTCAGTGTTCGGTCTCCGTGCTACACGCCATCTCCGTTGTAACACTCGCATGTTCAATCTCGCCATCGGAGCGGACGTACACGCCCGTCGCAGAATCGTTGCAATCAAACGTCGACTGAGATACGGTGAGGTTCGCTGTCTTCCCCGAAGCGGTAATTGATACCTCGTAGGTAGCAGGTGTTGCTATCTCGATTTGAGCGATTCCATGAGACGGGAACTGAATCTCTGTGTTGATGGCGGCTGTAGTGGCTTTTTGGTCTCGGACTCGTATCGCTATCTCTCGCTCACTGTCTCCCTGATTCTCCACTACTACATAGTGAGGGTAAACGTCTCTTGGAAGTGATTGGGGGTCCCCGACGGTGAAAGAGACGAAAGGTCCTCCACTTGATTCGAGATTTAACGGCACCGACCAACTACGGACGCCACCTCCACTCCGAGTCGCATTCGTCGCTGGAGGACGAGGCGTTCGAGTTGGTTCACTCACTGTCTGCTCAGTTGACTCACCTGCTATTGGGTCCCGGGTACAACCGCCGAGGACACCAATCAGGGTTGTACCTACCAAATGGAGAGCCGAACGACGAGATTGGACCATGTGTGAAATTGTTGTCTTGTTAGTAAGTACTTTCTTCTCCGCCAAACAATTCTTAGCCCCGTTCGGAGCGATTCGATTCTCTCACAGCAGGTGCCGAGTCCGTGACCGATTCGCGCTCTGTATTCAGCACGACATCATCTAACTATCAGCGGCTGAGGATTTCAACAGAGCCATCCTTGCATAATCCATTTATTCGGTTGTCCCAATATTATTGATATGTCGCTAATGACTGGTATGCTATCTAGCTGTTTCTCGCTGCTTTACAGGCGGGAACACGTAGACACAACAGACCTCAACGGGAAGTACAGCGAAGAGATAGCAGCCCGAGTCCTCCGAGGTCTCCGAGAAGACGGATGGCTCGTTAAGGAAAACGATGAAACGCACGCGTGCTATGCGTCAGAGAAACTGACCACGTTCAAGACTACCGAAGTTCGGTTTAACGGATTTGAGGAATCAGATGGTGATGAGCAATGAACAAAGAACAGATAGGACAGCCCTCAACAGCGATTGACAGTGGGGCCTCTCTCAATGAGTTGATGGAACGGCTTGACGAACTGGAGAAGAAAGTCGACCACAATCGTTCGGACCAAGAACGCCGTATATCTCAACTTGCACAGCGAGTAACCGGAATTGAAGAAGGACTCGGTATCCATGGCTACGATGGTAGGCGTACAAAGAAGTACGATGAATGGTGGGGTGACGAAGAGCAGGATATCGAATCCCGCATCGCCTCTCTTGAAGCATTGCTCACAACTGGAGTAGGAATTGAAGTCGAAGTTGAACTCTCCCAAATGGAACGTATCCTCTGTGGTCTGGAGGAACGACCCTCTCCGGGAACGAGTAAATCTCGTGCAGTCATCCTCGCAGAACTGATGCACGACCTTAGCGGGACGCGCACACCAACTGGCCATACGCTGGCTATGGACAATCACTCGCTCAAGTCCCTTGTATCACAACGAGAGATAGAACAACCGGGCTCTGACCTCTCGAAGGGGGACCAACTCACCCCTCGACAGATTGCCCGTGCGATGAAAAAATTCGCGGACCTTTGGGATGGCAAAGCAAAGCATACCAAGAATGACCGGGGAGTGAATATCGTCCACATCGATACTGATGACTACAACAACGCTGTGTGGTCGCAAGAAGAGCTGAGAGCGAATATCTCGGACAAGAACTGACTACTTTTATCAGGTTTTGGGTAGACAAACGTCGTCTACCTCTCTCGAAGATTTTTGTCTACCTACGGCCTATTCGAGCAGAAGAGTTGGTATATACAAGTAACTCGGAGAATGTCTTAGCCTTCGAGTTTTATTTCTCGTTAGCCCGACATTCTCCTCCAAGAGATAGATATATATACCCCCACCCCCTACCTACTATTACTGAGATGGAAGTCTATTTTGAGGAGAGTAGTAGAAGCGAAGCTGAGCTACTCGGTCTTTTGTCGTAACATGGACATGGGGGGTAGACGACGCTTGTCTACCCCATTGTTTAGAAGATTTCCGCAAATATTCCCCAGAAGATTGCTCAGAGTGTTCCTGCAAAGGTTCCCACGAGGGTTTCTGTGCATATTCTCAAAATAGTGGTCGCACACACATCTATACTCCCAGACTGGCACAATAGAAGCAATGAGCGAAGACGTAGAGATAGTAGAACTCACCTACGCAGAAGGATTTGGGTACTGCGCCCGTCATGTGCCCTCCAACGTTGCCTCACAAGGAGATACCCGGGAAGACGCTCTGCGAGCCCTTGTGGAAGCACTGAAACTTCATCAACGGTCAGATAGCGAAGCTGTGGAAGCGAGTGATGAATGGTTCGAGCGATTTGGCGTCTCTCAGTAGAACAAAGAGCTCCGGAAACAGGGGTGTCTCCTAAATGAGCATGGACCGGGTTGACCGAGATGACCTCCTCGACCACCTGCGCTATGTCCTTGACGAAGTTGACATAGATATTGACCGCGCAATCGTCTTTGGTTCAGTCGCTCGGGAGGAACATGATGCGACCAGCGACATTGATGTCATCGTCGTCTCCGCTGATTTTGAGGGCGTCTCCGGGGCTCATCGAGGGACCCCATTCAGAGAGCTCTGGGACTACGAGGAATACGGGGCTTTTCACGACATCTGCTACACTCCTGAGGAGTATGACGAGTATAGAGAACGGCCAAACAGTCTCATCAAGGCAGCTGAGAGGGTATTCGACTCATTTGATTCGCTGAATCTTCTTTGAATCAACCGCTCAGAACAGCCTCTCTACCCGGCAGTTAGTTCAGCGTCGGTGAGATTGAATAAACGGACCCCTGTGCTGAATACTCCCTCTCAGCCTTGTTTAGACGCGGTTCAGTTCGTCCTCTACAGCTATTTGCCAACCGACGAAATCGGGGAGAGCAACTCTCACGAACAGATTCTGTTCAACCCACAGAGTCACCAACCGACGCTATCTGGAGCGTCTAAACAAGGCTGACCGTTCTATTGAGAGTCGCCTTCTTCCTCGTTTTCGTAGAGCTCAAGTGCTTCTTCGGGGATTGCCACGGGCTGTGAGTTGGCCCACATGAGGTCGACGAGGTCTTTGCCGATGTACCAGATTTGGCTGTTTTTTGTTCGTCGGACGACCCAGTCATCTGCTTCGAGGTCGCGTAGGACTGCGCGTATGGTGTCGTCTTTGTAGTCGGTTCCGCGTCCGGGTAAATCCTTGATTTGGAGTTTCTTGTGTTTGATGAGCTGTTCTACGGCATCTTTAGTTGCTTTCTGTGATGCTGTCATGTTCTATGGTTCGTGGTATCTGCCTATCTCTATTGTGCCTATGAACATATCTCTTACTGTATTCTGGGACCACTACCATCCACCCTACTGTATTCTGGGACTATTACCATAGTATAGCCGAAAGGAATATATACTTTCTTCCCGTCTTGGCGGTTATGGCACCAAACACGGACGATAACGACCGTACAGAAGCACCAAGAATTCTTGTTGACACTAGTCGTCGGTTCGCCACTACTTCAGAACGCGTTGAAGCAGATGCAAAAGCAGTTGTATCACATATCCTGCATGAAACTGGTTATCTTCCCAACAACGATAAGATATTAGTAGATGGCGATTACGACAAAATGTCGGATTTGCGCTATACAGTCGGGTACGGACAATATGCTGTAGACGCTATAGATAATGCTATCACCCAAATCCGAGAGGAGATTCAGAGCGATATTAAAATTTCAGTGAAAAGCGGTCTTGAGGAATATCTAACTCACCTACGATACTCAAATCAATATGATAGGATGTCGGGGGAACTTCCCTCGGCGTCTGAGTATGACCTTGAAAGGCAAGATATGGTCCGAATGTCAGATGAGGAGCTCACTGAGGTTATCCGTCAGAAGCTCTCTGACGAGACGAGTCAGAAGCTCTCTGACGAGACGATTGACATTATGCGGACGACTCCACATCTCGTTAGGGTGCTGGTAGTGAGTGAAGACGAGTACGAACGAGCGTTTCTCTGAGCCGGTTGCACGATGATTCGGGTTCGAGTCCCGATTCAGGATTCCGACTGACCTCCGCCCAGTCTCAAAATCCAAACGGGAGGTGCTAAAACACATGAAACAAAACACAGAACAAGCACAGGAAGAACAGACAGACAGCGTCTGGCTCGTCCTTGGTGAATACGACATCCTTGGAATCTACATTGAGGAGACCGAAGCAGAGCATCTCGCTGACGAGCGTCGCGGGGCCTATGGCACCGACGTTGACGTTGTTCCCTTCGCGGTTGGTGAGACCCGGGGATATTCAATTTCGATGCGCGACTGGCTCGACAACGTCCTAAACACAGGTGACGCACAATGAACAACGAGACTTGGGAGGGAACTATCCCTGCCCCGGAAGCGAGTAATTGCCCCAAGTGCGGTCAGCAGTTGGTCCGCGACTGCGCTGGGATTGTCTGCGATTATTGCTGGCGGGTCGCCAAGAGAGAGTTTGAGGACGAGGACAATGAGTTACGAGGAGATGACGGTGATGAAGACTGAGTTAGTGCATAGGCTGCGACTCGTGAAAACCGGATTCGTGAATTCTTAGCCTCTGGAAAGACGGAGAGACAGAGCTTCGATTTTCTTCAAAATGGTTTCTTCATAACATATATGTCACTACCTCTGAAAGGGTGAGGATATGCGTTCAACTTGCGGAATCTACTCCATGGGGGAATTCGATGACTGAGGGCGTCATCGCCGACTATGTCACTCCTAGTGAAGAGATTCAAGCGTCTGATGGGAGAATAGACCCGGCTGGTCTACTTGACGAGGTTTCGCTCTACAACCTCTACGACGAACGCGACTCACCAGAGCAAGACGCAGAACGAATCCTTGACATCACTTACCCAACAAAAACTCTCACTGCAATTATCAAGAATACCGCTCGTAAGCTCAGCGGGAATGTAGATTTTGCTGAAGGAGGTCAAATCGTCGGTGGTGAGTACGGGAGTGGGAAGAGTCACATCGAACTCGTCGTCTATCACCTCTTTAACTCACCAGACATTGGTCAGCAGTGGCTTGACCAACGCGGAATTGACGTGGAGCTTCCGAGTGAGACGCGAACAGCGGCGCTCCAGATGTTCAATCTGGACAAGAACTACGACCGACTGTCAGAAGCAGTGGGCGATTATCTTGGTATCGACGAATGGGCCGATGGTGCCGACCTCCCGCAAGTTCACGAGATAAGGAACACGCTCGAAGATAAACCAACGCTCGTCCTCATTGACGAGCTTGAGCGTTGGTTCGGGATGGCCAGCCGTACCGAATACGAAGAGGATAACCTCGCGTTCCTCCAGAACCTGCTCGAAGCGGCTGGGCGTGACGATACTCCTCTGAGCGTCTTCGTCTCACTCCTCTACAAGGACGAAGAGATACAGGCGATTACTCAGCGAACGAATCCGTTCACACACGACCTCTCGTCCCGGCGTGACGAGAAAATCGACTTCATCCTCCACCGTCTCATTGGTTCTGTTGACGACGCGAACGGGGTCTCTGCTCTGGCGAAGGAGTACACTGACGTGTACCGTCAGAACGACCAGATACAACTTGACGACTACCACGATATGCAGGAGCGTATTGAGCGCTACTATCCATTCCATCCGCTCTTGCTGAATCTCCTCATGGAGAAGTACTCTGAACAGCGAATCAGTTCGGACGCACGTGGGCTCCTCCGCTTCCTGACCGAAATTCTTCGAGACAACTTCTCCGAGGTGGATTTCATTCTCTCCGGGGACGTAGACGTATTCGCTTACACCGACCGCTTCCAATACATCGACAGTGAGTTAGTCGGGAAGTACGTCAACGACTACCACCGACTCCAGAAGCCCGACGGAACGTTCAACGAATTCCACGAGGAACTACTCAACATCGTTCTGCTCCACAGTCTCGCGCGTGGGGGCGAGGAAGGCGCGAACAAGCGTCAGATGCTGATGGGTACGATGAGGAAGGGAGTCAATGCTCATCGAATCATCCAAATATTCACTGAGGAGGTCTACGGCCATGCGTGGCACGTACATCGTATCAACGGCGAGTACGCCTTCGACGTAGACGAGAATCCTGCGGCGCGAATCGAGAAGAAGGCTCAGGACATCCACAAACACACCGCAATTCACCGTGTCGAGTCTCTCGTCCGCGAAGACCTCTTTGAAGGCCACAATAATGTCCACATCCTCGACCCAGTCAATACTGAGCAGGACATCCCCGATAACAAGGCACTGAAGATTGTCGTCTCACTCGGCGCGAAGCGGAGCTACGACGAAGACTTCGAGGAACTCACGACGGGTCAAAGTCGGGAATTTAACAACACCCTCGTCCTCGTCACGCCTGAGAAGCGGTCGAGTGTTGATACCAACACTGGCATCATCGAACTCGCGCGGAAGGTTGTTGCTGGAGAACAGCTCACGCGCGAGGAAGACGTTCTCCCCGAGGGCTTCGACGAGATTGACGAGCAGAACTACCAGAGTCTCCGTGACCGGGTCCGTGACAAGTATGGGACCGTCCACACGTCAACGGAGCGGGGCCTGTTCCCGCAAGACCTTCCGACCGGAGGCAACATCGACTTCTACGCGGCGACAGTCGAGGTCGTCAAGCCGGACAGCAGTCAGCTTCGCTCGGAAGTCAAAAACGTCGTTAAGCAGGCAGGAGCCAAAGGAATCCAGTACGAACACCTCAAGAACGACTTCTACCGCAATACGGATTTCACGACGCTGACCAGTGAAGATGGACTCGAAGACGCCATCGACTCGCTCTGTCGTGACGGAGTCATCCAAGTCGGTAACTACTTCGAGAAGCGGGTCGGGAGCCTTGGGAGCGATACGACTCTCCTCCACGAGCAGTACATCGAAGAGGAGGATGACGACGAAGACGAGTCGGCTATCACTATCGACACGACCAGCATATCCTCTACGTCTCCGAAGGGTACTAACGGAGGAACTACGTCGACTGGTGCGACAACCAAGCCCGATACAGAAACGGAAGAGAAAGAGAAGGACGAGGCATCAGCCGCGTTTGAGTGTCCACAGTGCGGTACCGAGTTAGAAGGCTCAGAGTGTAGCGAGTGCGGCTTCGAATTCAGCGCGAGCGACGTTCGTGAAGGGAAAGTCTCGGTTGACGGCCTGAACACGGAGGATATGCTCGATGCGTTCGGTATCGAGGAAGAGAGTGGGCCGACGATTCGTCCCCACCCGATTATGGGGACGCTGGACGCCGACAACAAGCCGGACATCATCGACACGCTGGAGCGCGAACTCGGGTTAGAGTGGGAAATTCACGAGACAGAAATCACGGTCGATGGGACGCTGACCGCAGACGAACTCTCGAACTACGGTATCAGCGCGAGTGCCCTCGACAAGCAGGTTTCGCTCACAGAGACGTTCACAATCGAGCTTGACGAGCCAATGAATAGACAGTCGTTCTTAGGGCTCATGATGGACCTGAACGTCCCCGAACACGCTTCGCTCTCGGTCAAGCTGAAGGTGAACAAGGGTGACTGACGGACTCTATGGTCAGTCAGAGTTCGATGCACTCCTGACCGAAGAGAACGTCTTCGACGGGGTCTTCGAGTGTCTCCGTCGAATCTGGGGTACCGAGGATGCACTCGGTGAACGCAAACTCGGGGGGTCGGAATATCGAACCCGACTGCTCGAACGTGAACTTGCTAAGCTATATCCACCGCTCTACGACGAGCTTGCCGAGCAGATGGGCGACCACCCCATCACGTCGCTCGAAGACGGCTGTGGCGTCATTATGGACGCACTCAGTCTCCGCGAGGGGTTCCGCCTTGAACAGGAACTCGCGAATGAACACGGCTGGGATGTATCGCTCACGTGGGCTCCCATTGAGCGCCTTCCGAGTGAGACGCAGTTCATCTGCCGGGAGTGGTTCGACGCACAGAGTCCGTCGGTGGTCAACCGCGACGACTACCGCTACATCGGTGACCTCGACGTACCACAACTACCCGGCACGTCCCCGGAGTACGTCTGGACGCGACACCCCGACAAACGACTCGAAGCGGCACTCGAAGGTAACTACTCGACCGAGGAGGTCGAGGATATTTACGAGGATGCAAAGGGCCTTCTGGAGGACATCGTCCACGAGAGTGTTCACACAGAGTTCTTCGTCACAAGCGACCACGGCTACGTGAATCACCTCGGAACGTCTCCATACACGCTCTCGGACGAGTTGGAAGAGTCGCTGAAAGGCAAGTTCAGTAGCCGCTTCACCGAGGTCTCGAACAGCCAAGCGTTCCAACTGCTCGAACATGCGAACATTATTCAACGGGTAGGTGACCACTACGTCGTACGCGGTCACCACAAATGGACGAAACGAGGTGCGACGAAGAAGATTATGCACGGGGGCTTCAGCCTGCCTGAGTGCATGACGCCTGTACTGCGTATCAACACAAACGCGACTGGAGATAACTAATGACCGAAACTTGGGATAAACTCCCCCTCAGCTTGATGGACAAACTCGCAGAAAAAGAATCGTACCGGCGCGACGTGTATCGCCCTATATACTCGTTACACAAGTGGTGGGCACGCCGTCCCGGTTCGACATTTCGCTGTCTTGGTCTCGCGGCTCTTACCGACGATACCATCACGAAGGACGACATCCTAACCAAGCGGAACAGCGGGAGTCATGACGGTCTCTACATCGACTCGTACGACGAGCGAATCAATCCTGATGACGAACATATTGACCGTGATGTAACCGTACTTGACCCCTTCGGTGGCGGCGGGACGACGCTGGTTGAACTCAACCGACTCGGTGCGGACGTTATCGGATACGAACTCAATCCCGTCGCGTGGTGGACTGAGAAGAAATCGATGGACGACGTGAACCTCAATGTCCTCAGACGAGAGTTTGACCGAATTCTGGAAGAGACGCGCGAGGAACTCGGAGACTACTACACGACTGTTGACCCCGAGACAGGACAAGAGTGCGAAGTCCTCTACTACTTCCAGTCACAGCGGATTCCCTGTTTAACCTGCGACGAAGAGGTTCAGCTCTTCCCACGATACCAACTTGCAAAGACCAAGAAGACGCGCCCCGGTGCGCTCTACTGTCCGAATCAGGACTGCGACGACCGTATCATTGAACTGAAAAGCCGTGAAAAAGGCCTCGACAAAGGCGAGACGGTCACAGTCAAAGGCGGTAGCACAGTGACTGTAGGTGAGGACGGGAACGAAGTCTGTACAAACTGTGGTATTGAGTTTGACCCAACCGACGGAACATACGGGTATGGGAAGTATACGTGTTCAAATGGCCATAAACACGACGTAAAGGAAACACTACAAAGGCTTGACCAGAGGCCGAAATTTGAACGGTTTGCACTTCAATATGCAGACCCCCGAGGGAAGAAGCGGATAAAAGAACTCGACGATGATGATTATAAAACCGCTTCAGATGCCAATGACGAATTCTTAGAGAGAAAAAGTTCGTTACCAATCCCGAGTCAGCGGATACCGGTCGGAGAAGAGACAAATAGGATTGTTAATAACTACAATTACGAACGATTTAAGCACCTATTCACCGACAGGCATCTTCTCACATTCGGTGTCCTAATTGACAAATGTATAGATGTTAAAGAGCAGGAATTCGACAATGGGGATTCGCAGAATATTTCTGAATTCCTACTTACTGCAGTTTCTTCTTGCCTTGAACGGAACTGTAAGCTCACAATGTGGAATTATATAGATAGCAAGGGAGAGAACGTTTTCCGGCGACACTCGCTAGTGCCACGTGTTCAGCCTGTTGAGTCAAACTTGTTAAATTCGTCAGGAACCCTGACCTCTCTTCAGAACTACTTCAATAAAGTTTACGAAGCCAAGAGGTTCTGCGAGCGGCCATTTGAAAAAATAAAGAACAACTCGAAAGGTAAAGTAGAGCAGTTCTATGTCGAAGGTGAGAATATAAGTGAAGACCGCGTTGCTGGCCTCTATTGCAAAACCTCAGAGCGTATGTCTCAGGAAGATGAATCTGTAGACTATATCATCACCGACCCACCATACTTTGATAATGTTCAATACTCGGAACTATCTGACTTCTTCTACGTGTGGTTACGCGAAGGTCTACTTGAAGACTATGAAGAATTCCAGCCAGAGGTGGTACCGAAAGCACGTGAAATCGTCGCCAACAGCAGGTCTGGAAAAGACGAGACGTTCTTCGTAGATTCATTGGCTAATGTCTTCTCTGAGTGTCACCGAGTTCTGAAGAGTGATGGGGAGATAGTGTTCACTTACCACCACAACGAGAACGAAGCTTGGTCAGTCATCTTGGAAGCCCTTGTCCGAAGTGGATTCACTATTACTGGCGCATACCCAGTTCAGTCAGAGTTCCCGAACAACCCTCACATCTCTGACCTTGACAATGCGGAGTACGACATCCTCATCTACGCCAACAAGGAGCGTGTCGACGAAGAACTCACGCTCGGCGGTCTGCGAAAGAACCTCTTCTTCGAGTTACAAGACCTCGCCGCAGAGGAACGTGAGCGACACGACGACCTCTCGAAAGCCGACCTCGGTGTCATCCTCCGTGGCAAGTGTATGTACTACTACTCGAAGCACTACCCGAACGTGTACTCCGACGGCGAGGAGGTCGGCATCGACGAGGCGCTTGATACGGTTGACTCCGTCATCGAACAAGTTCTCGAAGGGTCGGTGAATCTCCCGTCGAGTATCGACTCGCTCACACAGGCGTACGCCGCGTTCTGTCAGCGCGGGAGTGAGTCCTTCGACGACCTGAACAAGACTCTGCTCGGGAAGAACCTGAACGTCAGCGACCTCGAAGACGAGAAGCTCGTGAAGGGGCCGCGCGACAAGAAGGAACCCGTCGCCGCCGACGAGCGCGTTCGCTTCATCGAACGGAAGCTCAACAAGAACGGTAGCGATGGAGAGGCCCTACTGGACATCGACAAGGTGCAGTATCTCTACCACCTGTATAAGACAGACCAGAACACGACCGAGTACCTCAAGGACTGGAAGAGCGACGACCGACAGGAACTCGCCGAGTTTATGTCCGAGGTGACCGGCGACGAGCGCTACGAACACGTGATGGAGATGAACCTCAGCCAGTTCTGACCATGCTCCAACCCGGATACAACCTTGTGACGGAGTCGGTCGCCGAAACCGAGAGCGAACTGGCCGCACTGGAGTTCTTCAGGCGAGTCGCCGCCGACGAGGACATAGAGACGCCAGTCACGGTTACTGGACTCACCGACCTGCTCTATGGCTCTGTGGAAGACGAGCGGAAGGCGATTCTTAGTGACCTTCGGCAGACGCTCCGTAAGAGTCGGTCGCTCGGGTCGATGGATGCCGTGCAGTTCATCCTTGACGGTCGGTTCGTTGACGACTCGGAGTTCCGCGTTCGAATCGAGCGGAGTGGTGACGGTATCTATCTAGACATCGGGCAAATGTTCGTTGAAGAACCCCAGCCGATGAGCGCAACACACGCGGTTGCTCGGAAGTAACGGCTGGCTGTATTTTTTAGCTTGAGTTTTAGCGGATACCAGTATCATTGATTGAGCTGAAGAGGTAACAAGAGGAGCACGAAGCCAACAGAAATCTCACCTACCAATGTTGGCAGGTGGGTATCCGGGCTAACTGACAGCGTGACCCTATGGGACACCCTGTAGGTAGTAGACGGTACACTAACCGAGGAAGTCTAATAACGAAGTACAGAGAGGGTTCGGCTAGGTTTTGATTGTCCTTCTTCAGTGGAGGAGCTAAATCGGTGGTTTACTACCAATTTTCCACAAATCCGACCTGCCAACACAGGTAGGTTGGTAGTGCACCGTTCCTGAACGGGCCTCGGTTCCCGCTTCAGCGTCTCTACTGTGTAAAACGTAGGTTTCGGGTGTATATAGCAGTTCCTGATTGAACGGGAATACGACGTATGCTATTTTGACAACTGGAACCCACGAGCATCAAGTACATTCTGGGCTCGCTGGCTAGCCTTCTCGGGTGCAGTCGTTGAGGGCATAAGCACAATAACTCCTAACGTTGCTCGTCGACGGATATCAGTGCCCAGCGGCAACTGAAATGAGCTCAGTCGAGCAAGTTGCAAAGCGGGATGGTTTCTACTCGTCGGCAGTAACCTTGGCTTCGAGTTCTGCAAGACGCTCCTTTAGGTCGCTCAGTTCGCTCTTACGATTAGTCGTTTCTCCAACAGCCGTAGAAAGCCGCTCGTCGTCGGAATCACCGTATAGGTAGAGTTTGCGGCGTTCTTCGTCCTTGTAGATGCGGTCAAGGCTTGATTGGGGAACCCCGTATGCACGAGCAATACTATTCACTGATTGCTCTGGGTTGAGTAGCACCGTCTCCACTGCCATCTGCATCGCAAGATAATTTTCCATGTCTATGACGAGGTATCCATCGTCATCAGTCACGAAGCCATACGGAGGACGACCGACCCACTTCCCGGCCTCAATTGCTCGATTGACTCCGGATTGAACACGCTCACGAATCATCTGGAGCTCAAACTCCATCAACCAGCCGAAGAGTTTGCCGATGAGGGCGTCCCCCATATTCCCCTCACCACTCAGATTGGGGAACCCGTCGTTCGTAGTCGTAAGCGCAACTTCGTGCTTGACGCACAGGTCGATGAAATCTGATGTCGTAGTGAGTCGTCGGGACAGACGGCTCATCTCGTAGGTCACAACGTGATTGATGTCGCCCATCTCGATATCCTCTCTCAAACGCTGGAAGTCCGGACGAGAGTCATTAGCTCCACTTGCTACGTCGACGTAGACTTCAGCTTCAGAGAACACGTCACCGTTGAGGTAGTCTTCAATTTCGCGTCGTTGTCGTTCAGTAGATTGTTTCCGTGTAGAGACGCGGAGATAGACGGCAGTCGCAGTCATAGTTTGAGTAAGATGAATCTGTATATAATCTCACCTGCTTTTGGGTAGCTTACTCAGAACTGTTGATTTGGGTAGTTATATTCAGAAGTTGTCGTATAGACTACACTACCGTTCGTCAGAGAGCCAATGGAAATTGACCGCCTACTAAGGGGGGTTGAACAGGAGTTTTCTCAAAGTGTGTATTCAGCATAGATATTCAGAGTCCGCTTCTTGCGTTCTGGTCGGGTGTATTCCTGAATGTAGCTTGAACCAAGAAGAGTACTCAGAACGATAGTGACTGCTGCGGATGTTCCGAAGACCGGGCGTAAATTTTCCCGTCTCTTTCGTAGATTACGTTCTTACTGTGCAGCTCCGTTATATACTCTCTTGTTTTGTCCAATATCATCTCACGGCGTTTTTGAGCGCTCTTAATTCGCCGATACTGGTCAATCATTCTGTCCCAACCAGCATCTATGGCTGTACTTCGTCTTTTCCCACCCTCTCGTAGTAGATGGTTGTAGATGTTTTGTAGCACCAAACTCGCTTCGCGCTGTGTCCGGTCGGTGGCTTGACGATAGTAAGAGTTTACGTACTGAAGTTGTATTCCACCTCGGATTCTCTTTATATACTTTTCTGGGAGTTGCTTGGCTGCGGGAACCATCTTTGAAGGTGGTCTGAGGCTTCGACCTTCTTCACCGTTAAGGGCGATGCTGTGATAGTCTCCCCCGTCAAGTTTGAGTCCACCTTCTGTCTCTAATGGAGATAGCAGTTCGAAGAGTTCCTCAATATTGAATAGTTCCAATATTTCTGGAAGATTAGGAACAGCATCCTCACAACCAATTATCACATCGGTATCAATCACCATCCCGTTTAGACTTCTTGCTTCTTTCTTGATTTCTTGGTCCGAACGTCGGTTGACTAAAATTGGGTTGCTTATGATTCCTTCGTCAGAAGAGAAATCGTATAATTGACCATGCTTGTCACCACCGGTTCCCAGATAATCGCGCCCATTGTATACTTCGAGAGGTAGGTACTCCCCCGGAAGTATTGCAAAGCCATCTGGAGTACCATCAGAGGTATGCAGTAAATGAGGTCTCGGTCCTTTGGGAAGTACGTCAAATCCTGCAATATGTGGTCCTATCTCGTCGTGTACTTTGCACAGAGCAACAAATGCCGTTAGTTCTGCGAAGTAGGCGTAATTCGTCTGGAACTTGTCCAAGTCTTTGAGAGCCGATTCTATCTCATGGGTAACATTGTCTTTGCTTCCGCCGGGTTCAGTAAAGAAAGGGTGATTACTATTACTAATTTCAACTGAAATTTTGCTTACGTCTCCGTTGCTTAGCAACTCGGCTAAAACCGCCCCAGTTGCATCTTGGTAAATTCCATACTTTTCGCACTCTAGCTTGAGGATATTTGCAGGCCATGCCGAGTAATCCTGCAAAACACTGGACACCCTATTCTCTACGAATGAATAGATACCCGGCATTCGTTCGCTCGCTGGTTGACTGTCCCCCGCCATCACCCACTTAAAGAAATCACCGAAGAGAGGTAGTACACACCTGTGACTGACATCCTATTTCCTCCTCCTGTTTATCAGCATTTCTTTTTAAACCATTGAATAGTGTCTGATTAGAGTCCAGTAGTGTTATTGATATATAATACGAGGAATCGGTCTCTACTGGTACTGACTGAGTTAATTAGGTACAGAACACCGAGTACCGACTTTGTAGTTACTACTTCCATGGCTTCACTGATGCGATTCCAAGGTGTTCATATTCTTATTATACACACAGTATTCACAATCACATCGAATGGGCACAAACAGAGCAGAAAAGAAGGATGAAGTCCGAACTGCAAGGATTAGTCGACACAGTGAAGGTCAACCGATAGGAGTTGCAATTTTCCATTCATCAGCACAGCTAAAAGAACTAGGCGTCAATCCTGAGAAAACGACCGCAGTGAACTACAGAGTACATGAAGGCGAACTTCTGTTAAGTCCAGATAACGATTAGGACAAATCCTCAACTAAAATACTGGTGAGACAGGTCTCATAGTAAGTACGCTACTGGACTGGAGCATCTATCAACGCAGTTCTCAGGGTCCGTTCAGTAGCGGTCTATACTCGACTGAGACTGTAGGCCTGTTCTCGGAGCTTTCTCCTTCTTATTCCACTTGTTTAGGCCTTCAACGACCTCGTTACTCACGCAGACCTTAGCCGCAGTAGAAGATGAGTCCGGCCCCCAGAGACCGAAAACACGCTTCCCATCTTCGTATTCACGATGCTCATCAGGGAGAAGGTATACCCACCCGATTTCACCATGTTCATCGCCTTCGCGACCACAGACGAGCGCTGTGTCGGGATAACCGACTGGTTTGACTGCGATTGCGTAGTGTGTATTCCGCGGGGGGTGGTCTTGACAGCGAACGATTGCCATGATGGCATATATTCACTAAATATTATGAATCTTAGGTGTCAAGTGTGAGCACGGCATAGCTGACACACTCTCCCATGACTCAGGTGAAATCTGGTATCAGTACATCAAGTGGAAAGGAGAAGAGCGGATACGGGAAGAAATCACAACAACACCTGCGACACGCGATGCCTTGCCCGGAAGACAGGAATAACTTTCAGCGAGAAATTGGTTCGTCTTTAACAACTGGTCCGAGTCCTGATTCAAGGTTTCAAGAGGAATTGAGATACAACTGTTAGTGCCCAATGGATAGGTTGCCGATACTGGGCCACCGAGATGCAATAGCGTATTCTAGCTGGAAGTGGACGCAAATGTATTAATGGCGGCTCTCGAACATCCTCGTATGTCGAGTGGGGACGAGCCAACCGTTGAAGGCGTGAACACCAAGGAGATGAGTGAGTATCTCGCCCAGACGGAGATTGTCTTTGCGCTGCTGTTCGGCTCGCACGCCCGGGGGACAGCTCATGATTCATCCGATGTAGATATCGCCCTCCAATTCCCCGATAACATGGACGCCCACGAACGGTTCCGCCTCCGCAACCGTATCGATGCTCATCTGCAGGAGTACGCCGAAGGTTTCGTCGATGTGAGTGATATCGGCTCACTCCCAACACCAGTTGCCCACGCTGCACTCCGGGACGGTATCGTTCTCGTTGGCGATGAACAGGCAGTCAAGTCGTACCAAGAGCAAGTGAAGCAGGAGTACGAGGATACTGCAGTTGACCGAGAACAAGAACGCCGGGAATTCATCGACCGACTAGCTCGTGGAGATACGTAGATGGTTGATGAAGATGTCGTCGTAGACAAGCTACGGTATATCAACCAGTACACTGACGACCTGAAGCAGATGCGTGGAATGTCGAAGGAAGAGTACGTCAAGGACGTGGTCATGCAACGAGCAGTCGAACGAACGTTGATGAACCTCGTCCAAGCATGCATCGACCTTGCTCAGCACATCCGCTCGGAAGAGGACCTTTCTCCGAGTGGAACGGCGAAACAGGAGATGCAAGCCCTTGAGAATGCGGACATCCTCTCGCCCGAAACACAAGGGAGAATGGAAGAGGCCATCGGGTTTCGGAATATCCTCGCACACCGATATGGAGATATTGACCACGATGTTGTGTATGATGTTCTCCATAACGACCTCCACTGGTTCGAGCAGTTTCAGCAGGAACTCGCTCAGTGGTTCCAGCAGTTCGGCTCATGACTATCTACTCGCCTGAGTATTACAGTCAGACGGGACCACTTCCTCATCTAGATTGAGTTCAAGCGAGGTTCCGGTGGTGCACCCAGTCAATGACGAGGTGCGACGGATGCCTGTGACTACCTGCTCGTCCGGGCCTCTGATGGGAAGCTGTGGGTTTTCTCGGAGATAACGCACGACCATGAAGATAAGGACGCTATCAATCAGGTCTCGTCACTTTCAGCCGGAATACGAGGAAACAGCGGAGTACCGGCCGGTTATGTCGCACTCGGGCGTCACTTCTTCAGGTCGTTCTGGCGTTCGACGTGGATGCGTTCGAGTACGAGGAGATTCAGTACGTGCGGGGCGACAGAGTCGGGAAGATGAAGGACCGAGCGGCGATGGACGAGTACCTACACCCGCACGACGACCGGATAGAGCGGAAGTACCGGGAGAACGTGTTTCGGCTGAACGTCTAAGGGCGTAGTTTACCCTTCGAAATACTTGATTGGCTCATTGACTTCCCCTTGAAGCATTTCTCGGACTACGTTCATTTCAGCTATCAACTCTACGTCGTTGTACTCGACATCTTGGTTAAGGAAGTCTTCTTCTGATGAGTTTTCATCGAAGTGTAGCGCCTGATTCAGGAAATACGTATTTGTCTTCTGGAACTTCCAGCGCAACCTCTTCATAACTCTAAACTGTTCTTCATCGAGGAATATCGAAGCGCGTTGCATCGCATACTCAAAGTCGTGGAATCGGCCTAAGACCTCATCTTCGTAATCCTGCTCGCTCATCTTGTGGGCTTGGCCCCAGTTAGAACGATAATACTGGTAGCATCGCTCCATCTGTGCATGAAGTTCGGCCAGTGATTCGACCTTCTGCTGCAAGAAGTAATCTGCGTGTTGGCGTGTGTTCTCCTCTTTGAGACGCTCACGAGTTGATAATAGGTTGAAGAAACCGCTGAGTAGTGCCCCCCCAAGAGCACCACCAAGAGTACCACCAACACTAATCAGTCCAACAGCTACGGTCTCAGAAACCATGGTTTAGCGTGTGGTTCTGTTGTCAGATAAAGTAACCGTCTGAGTCTGCCTATGCCTCAATTATCGCATCACTGAACCAACTCGGAACCGATGCACGACCGAGTGCGTCGAAGAACGATGCGTCAAGGACGTAGAAGGAGCACTCGTCCTCCATGCTCCGTACACCGCGTCCAACGGCCTGCTGTACGCCCTGCGACGTTATCTCGTAGTACCAGTTCCACGCGCTATGTTCGTCTAAGAGGAATCGTACCCGCGGGTCGCTCGGTTGCGGGTAGGGTACCTTCACGAGCGCCTGCCAGCGGCACTCGTCGCCCGGTAGGTCCACGCCGTCGGTCGCGGCGGGCGAGAAGAACATATCTCGGTCGCTCAGTTGCCAGTTCCGTATCTGACCGTATGGTCTTCCTTTCGGGCAGAGGTCTCAGATAGATTCTTTTCCCCACCACGGATTTCGCCGATTTGGGGTTGTCGGAACCTTCGCTCCCCGAGTAAAGGTATGAACTGAAAGCTCGTCGAGTGTCCATGCTCGGGCGTAGGAATCAGCCACTGGAAACGGAATGGACAGGATGGCGTTCACGTCATCGGTTGGGTCTTCGTCGGTGGGATATCTCCTGAGAACCGAGGAAACAGAGCTCCCGCGCATCACGACATCTATGCCCAACTGCTCATAGACCCGCGATAAGTCCTCAACCTGTCCTACTTCGGCGTAAAATCCTTGTGAGATTTCTGCAACGTCTGCACGTCGAGAACTACCGGGGTAGCAGGGTTCATAAGCGATGTTGGAGACGCCTTGTCGCTGTAGATACCATGTCGCCACTGCCTTCAGGTCGGCGTGGAGGGGAGTCAGTACGACAGACCCGGCCACTGCTCGACGAGCACGCGCAAATTCGGATGTCGGAATCTCGTCAAATGGGAAGATTGCAGTTTCCAGTGAGAGATACTCTTTCTCTATCAGGCTTTTCAGTCGGCTATTTTCGTGTTTGCCGGGAGGTGGAATGTCCAGCGCAGCTTCGGCGCTCCGTCTCTCGATATGCATCTACTTCTGCGCTTGTCTCAACTTGTGCTCACTGAGATTCATCAGCATCTCAGCCTTGGGGCCTGCCCGCCAGATAGAACTCCCACAGGAATCTCTTGTTAGCCAGTCAAATGCTTCCGCCTCTCTAAGGACCCGTCGGACAGTATGTCGCTCGTCTTCTCTGAACGGTAGGTCTCCGATTTTAAATTTCCCAGTCCGGATAATCTGCTCTAGGACGGTGTTCCAAGCCTCGTCACGTAGCGTCATGAATTTCTCAGCCCTCTTTTCTACGGGCGCATATTTGAAGTAGACAGTTTAGTCCAGAGGTTATTTTCTGAATAAAACCATTGCAGTCTGCCTGTCTCTGGTCTTTTATGACTACATGGCCACGGCAGCTAACTGACGGGTTCCTCATCTATCAACACGAGTCGGGCGAGTTTTATCGATGTGAAAAGTGTGGGACTAAGGTTTCAGCACGAGAGATACGCGAAAAGCTTCACCTCCAACGGTGCAGTCACAAGAGTGACGCTCAGTAAGAATTGGCACTTGTTCTCTCTAAGAAATAGTCTAATCAAAGAAATTCTTATAATATTGTAGCTCTCAGAAGAGGTAGCATGATAGTGGAGTCGCTACCTGAGTTCTTCGTCGTGAATTTGGGGGTGTTCGGGCTAATTATTACCGGATTTCTTGTTGAGAAGCACTACGTGAGTCGCCCAGCGATGTTCGCTAATGGAATCGCCTTGAACGTCTACGTTTACGAGATTCCGATACCGCCAGAATGGCTGCTTCTATACGCTGATATCGGGATTCTCGTAAGTGGAGTTGCGATAGTATCGTATGTAATGGAGACGAATCTTCCCAAGGGGTATTACGAGATTGTTTGGTACACATACTCTTCACTCGCTGTAGGAGGCGTAATTCTATTTACACTCTTCTCCTGAGAAGCTGAATTCGTTAAAGCAAACTGTACGCTCTGTTCCACAATCGCCTCTTGGCAGCAGCCCACTTCATACAGCTGAACGACTTATCGCCACAGTACTCGTCTATTGAGCATGGACCCTCGGATTACGCTCATTACGCTTGGTGTGTCTGACCTTGCTGAATCTATTCGATTCTATCGAGATGGTCTTGGATTGCCGATGCAAGAACAGGAAGATGACAGCAACGTCGCATTCTTCCCTCTCGACGGAACATGGCTCTCACTCTATCCAAGAGAATTACTCGCCGAAGACGCGACCGTTACCACGGACGGCAGCGGCTTTTCTGGAGTCACTATCGCTCACAATGTATCGACGAAAGAAGAGGTAGATGCAGTTCTTGCTGAAGCAGAAGCTGCTGGTGGGCGCATCGTGAATCCAGCTCAGGAAGCCTTTTGGGGTGGCTATTCTGGTTATTTTGCTGACCCAGACGAACATCTTTGGGAGGTGGCGTGTCCACAACTTACCGACAACTAGCTACTATAGCCACCAGTAAAGCTGAAAGAGGGCTTATGGGGGAACATCCGAAGTCTGCGTTGGATAGTAAGAGAGGTCGTTAGTAGGAGGACGAGACGATAAGTTTGCACTGAGGAGAATCACGACCTCGGTCGTGGTAACGCTTCAAGCTCTTTGATTCGAGGTGGCTTCTCAACAGCGGTGTATTGTCGCTGCCATGCTTCCTGAGGAAACAGACCCTCGGCGTTGAGTCGCTCACGCGCGTCACTGGTCAGCTTGGCGAATTGAGTCGGAGAATCTGAAGGTGAAGGGACTGGCTCCAGTTCGCTAATCTGAACGATACCTGCGTCTTCAAGCGTACTCAGATGGCGACGAATCTCTTCTGCGTCGAAGTTTGAACACATATAATCGAGTTCTTCGACAGTCGGTGCTCCTGCCGGGTGGCCGACGACATCTGCAAGAATATCGGCGTGGTCCTTGTCGGAAGCTATAGCGATATCTATTACCATGCTTGTACTCGGTCGCTCGGTAGTAAATAGCCGGGTCTATTTTGTTGCCCGTTCCGGTTGGATAGAAATCCGTTCTATTGTGACGAGAGATTGTTGCGGACTTCCGCTTCATGTGCAGACCCCCCACTGCTACTTGCTGGGTTGTATTCTGCAGGCGGTAAGCTAACTCCTCAACCACTGTCAGTAGCGGTGTGCAAGATACACAGGATGCATCTTGCGTAGTTAGCCCGTGAGATTCAAACCACCCATGCCGGTAGGCGTCCAATTAAAATCTAATCCAACCTGAGCCGCCGCACTGTGAACAGAGACTGACCCCGTGAGCGCCGCTACCATTACAAGGGCGGCACCTCTCCAGTTGCTCCCCCTGTCGGAGTTGAAACTTGTGACGCCCTCTACCGCGGCACGCTGGGCACTCACCGATTCCCTCAACCCCAGTTCCCCTGCAATAGCCGCAATCAACTACCTCCGCATTTGGCGGTCTCCGTGACATTAAGAGTGAATTTCAATTAAAATGTAATAAGTCTACTCCCGCGATATAGGACTCGAAGATTATCAAATCAGAACACTCCAAATGGAGGTATCGGGTTTGCTAAATTCGCACGCTGTTCTGAGCGATTCAATTATCTCAGACCGGGCGCTGTATCAGTGAGCGATTCGCGCTCTCTATTCAGCACGGTCTCAGCAAACTATCATCAGCAGAGGGTTTCCGTAGAGATGCTCTGATACGTATAAAGTTTAAATTCTCCTGTGCGCACTCGGTTTACAATGGAAACTGGTGCGAACGACAACTCCAGTAATGGAGCTCAAATAGCGATTGATGTTCCTCTTCAAGATAGTCGACTATTCAGAGGAAAAGCCGCTGACGACATCCTTCTTTATTTAGCCCGACATCATAACGAATCATTCTCAATGACAGGCATCGCTGAAGCAGTCAGCTACACACGACCGACAATTACCAAAGCAGTCGATTGCCTCTCGAATAACGACCTTGTTGTTGAGGAGCGTGATGGTTCGCGTCGTCTCGTACAAATCAATCGGAACCGATTGACCATCCCAGATAGTCCCTATCTCCAAATCCCTCAGTCGGAGTTTCATGCGCCGGTAGAGGCGGCGACAGAAGCACTGATAGAGGAACTCAATGGTGTCCTTGCCGTTGTCCTCTACGGGAGTGTATCCCATGGAGAAGCTGACCGCCGTAGTGATATTGACCTCTGGGTATTAGTGCGTGAAAACAGGATGAGCAATCAGCGGCGGGCGAATCAAGTCAGGAAGTCCCTTGAAGAGAACACGTTTGACGGCAATCGATATGCCTTCGACATTGATGTTGAGGGTTTGCAAGCCGTGCCGAACTACGTAGAAGACCTACGGGAAATCCTCCAGAACAGTATCGTTACCCACCGAACAGGCGGGTTCGACACCGTCTACAGTATGATTTTGCACGGTAGCGTCAATGAGTGAATGGTAGTGTCGGATTCGTCCCCAGCTAAACCTCGGCTGGGATTTGACGACTTCAACGAAGAACAACACTTCACCTTCACAAGCCACCCCCATGCTAATTATCCACGCGGTTGATTTCTACTCAAATGGACGTGAACGAGCAGGTCATTTCGGAATGGGTTGACGAGACTACACCGTACGACCGCGTCCGCGAGGTGATGCGTCGCTCGTACGAACCGCGACCTCTCTCAGACATCGCAGCGACAGCCCACGTCTCTGAGTCAAAGACCGAGGAACATCTCACTAAGATGGAGGAGGAGGGGTTTATTGACCACGTTGACGAAGACGAGTGGACGCGAAACTGGGAGTCAGTGGTCGACGAGCAGGCTCGTGACATCTTAGACCGCGTTGACGACCGCGAGGTTCTGCTGGAGCGAGTTCACGAGATGGAGGCGATGGACGAACCAGACGAAACAACGCGGAGAAATCTTGTGTTTGCCCGCGCAGCACTCAATCTTCAACAGGAGGAGAATAAGTGACCTTGACTCTCGTCCTCACAGCTCTGTTGAAACCCTCTACTGATGATAGTTTGTTGAGACCGTGCTGAATAGAGAGCGCGAATCGGTCGCTGACACAGCGCCCCCATATGAGAGAATCGAGTCGCTCAGGACATGCGAATAGATTCGCAGTGCTCTGGTAACGTTGTCTGTCCGACACAAGGGGAACAAATATAGCTGTAGACTCCAATCTTAGATGTATGGACCCTTTCACCACATTTAATGGTGTGTTCGTCAGGATGGGCCTTTATCTTCTTATCTTCTGGCCCACAGTTGGATACTACGTCTACTCCGATTCAAAGGAGAGAGGTCTCTCTTCCCCACAGTTTAGAGGAGTCGCGTACGGGTTTCTTGGTATTCTCGGTCTTCTCGTCTACATGTACCAAAACACACGACGGGGCTCTGTTGAAATCCTATCAGATAGACACGAACGCGTGCTAAATAGTATCTCAGCGAATTACGACGCTGTCACTTCGTCCCCTCCAAATTCCTCATAGGAATAATACAGAAATGCGACGAGTAGTCCCAGTAGAATTGGAGCCCATGACGGAAGGCTTGGAAGTGGAATGAACATAATGAGAAGAACTGCCACCAGCGCAGCTATCAGTCCTAATCCAATCATATTGATGAGTGTCTTCCACGGTACAAGCGTATCTTCGGTCATTGTTTAGCCATTATCGCCGCTTCATATGAGCCTTCTGCGAGTTGCAGTAGTCACACTCCGATAGTCGCGCTATGATGCGAGGGCCTTGTCGAGGTTGTGAACCAAACAGACGAGAGTAATCTCACGGAACTGCTTCCACCAGCGCCGTGAGCGGACGAATGCGCCATATTTGCGTTTGAGGCGAGAATTTACGGTCTCGTTTTGACTCCGCTGACCGTAGAGGTCGGCGTCAAGTCGAGCGTTCCACGCCCTATGGAGTGATGAAAACTCGCGGTGCTTAATTAGCGGACGAACACCAGTCTCACGGGCTAATGCGCGAATCTTCTGGTCGTCGTATCCCTTGTCGCCGAGGAGAATCGCTACGTCACCAGTATTCCTCTTGAGGAGCGATGGTGCGATTTGCGAGTCGTGTTTTCGTGTCGTTGTCACGTGTACGTCGAGAATCGCGTTCGACCTCGTATCTACGAGAAGCGTTACTTTCAACTGCTGAATCGTCAACTTCGTTCGCTTCGTATAGTGCTTCGAGGCGTGACTACGGTCAAAGCCAGAGGCATCGATACCGACGACACCGTTGGTCGGGAGGAGGGTAACCGAGAGGTTGAGAAGCACACGCCAAACCGCCATATCGAGCCGGTTAAACGCCTTACATAACGTCGAAGGAGACGGGAGTTCCTCAAGGTCAAGGGCGCTCCGAATGCGAGGCATCTCGATAAGTTCGTCAAGGAGCGTCCGGTACGTCGTATTCTTCCGCATCTTGAGACAGAGCAAGACGATGTGCTGGTGGAGTGTGTACCGGCGTTTCGAGAACTTCGACGAGTAGCGGGCAACAGCTCGCCGAGCCAAGTGATACGCCTGCTCAACGAACCGAAGCAACTGCGACTTTGGGAGGGCCTGCATCCGGTCAGACTACCGGGCGAACCTGTAACCCTCCGAGGATTTCAACAGAGCCCACGACGGGACTCTAATTCAACATAGTATGGGTCCTTGAATAGAACTCGCTCCGATTAGCAGCGCCTTCATATCGTTAGCTGGGCACGCGCTACTCTGCAGTTAGTTCCGCGTGAGTGAGACGGAATAAACGAGTCCTCTGTGCTGAATACACCCTCTATATTCAGCACACAACTCTTGTCCGTATCTGAGGGATTCAACAGAGCCATCCTCAAAATTCTCGCGCTCAATCCAACTCTATAGATTCGTGCCGCGGCCTGTCTTTGGAAGCGCCAGACTAGTTGTGTGGCGTGAGCTCTACATCAATAACGGATTCCCTCTGTCGTCGATATTTTGGGTGGGGAGTTCGTCCTCTCCAGTATGGATAATAGGGGACCAATCTCTATGCTCATCGTTGCTACTGCCGCTCTCACGGCCAGTCTGAGTCTCTCTGCTATGTCTGGTGCCTTGACTGGCAAACTCGTGACAGCCATTACTCTGTTTGCTATGTCTGTGTCTCTCGGGCTGCTGTTGTTCCAGTCATTCGGTTCCCGGGAGCAGAATCCACTTGCTTAGACCACGGTCACCGTGCTGGGTGTCAAACTGTGGTACCAGCGGGAGCGCCACTAATGAGAACTAGTTTTCTCCTCCGAACCAGCGTCGGAGTATCTGGAAGAGAGAATACCGCCACGGTCGGACTGTATTTGACCGAACGTTGGCGTCTTCGGTTGTCGCCTCCACACGGTCGTCCGAGTCCATATTAGTTTCTTGAGTCGCACACCAATAATCGTATTTGTCATCGTAGCATCCAGAGATGTTGAACCGGTAGAGAGACCAGTCCATAACGTGTGACTTCTCTTCTAGACGGGGGTGCCCCCACAGAGGGAAGTCGAGGAGCTGATTATATGCTGTTCTATACTGCGTCTCTATGTTGGCGGTGCAAGGTACCAGACATACCACGCACAATGGTGCGGACAATATCTTTGCAGTTGTTCATCGATTGAAAATTATGAAGGCGAATAAGACAAACGTCCCATCTGACCCATCCAAATTGACGGCCTCTGATTACGATAGTGCCTCGGTAGCAATTCTTCAGGTACTCAACCGTCGTCGCCAAGCGAACTCTGCTGTCATTCGACGTGAAACGGGTCTACCGAAACACAAGGTCGAACAGAGAATTCGCTCAGATGGCATTCTCGTACGAGCCGGGCTTGTGGAACTCGCAGGATATGATGAGACGACTGCTTACGCCAACCCACCGAAAATCATGCGGCTAACTCAATACGCCCATGATGCAATCTATCACGGGTTCTTCGACGACGACAAAGACGAAACTGCACAGGTTGTTCTTGACGAAGAGCAGTTCAATGATTTCGCAGAATCACTGTCTGCTCTCAGAGGGCAACTAGAAGAGCTCAGAGGTGAGATTGAAGACATTGCTAATAAGTATCAGAGGATGTCCGATTTCGTGCTAGAGGACATCTATTACGAGGTCGCAACGCTTCGCTATCTTCTGCACGAATGCGACGTACCGAAGGAGGTAATGGAAACAAAGCGAGCCGAGTTTCGAGAAAAGTCACGCGCTGGCGTAGACCTCACGCAAGATTTCTACGAGGATACCTGAGAAGTATCCGGTGCTCTCTCGAATCTGTATCTGCCGGTTTGATTCAGTTACTACTACACATTACGACGTTCGCGACACATCGAACAGAATTCGCCTACCCCATCAATTGACTCCCGATAATAGGATTTCTGAGTGAATCATCTATTAGTCGTTGAGCATCCCGAGTCCATGCTTGACCCTATTGAAACCCTTTTTGATGCTTTGTTGTGGGAGTGCTGATTATGGAGTGCGGGTGAAGTTTGGAAGTCTAGATGGTTGTGGTATGGTTGTCCCTGATAGAGTGAAGCTCGTAGTTAACCGCATTGCCAAGATTACCCAGAACCGCTCAATTACTCGTTAAGAGTGCTTAATTCGTGCGATGAGCTTCGTGATTCTGCTTGTAACTATACTGACAACCTCTTATCGGGATATATCGGACATCCGCCACACTCACTCGGTTTGGGGTGACGGGGTGGTGAGGGTCCGAATCTGAAAACACATGGAACGACGAACTTTCATCAAAGGAATCGGTGCGGCTGGAATCGCAACTGCAGGTATCGGTGTTGGGTCGCTCTCCGCGAGCGCGGCTACGTCTGAGCTCACTATCGACAGCGACGACGCGGGTGTCGTCCCCAACGACACGGGTAACATCTCGAACGTCTTCATCAAGCCGAAGCTGCGCGTTACGTGGGACGGCTTCGACCAGTCTGTCGATAAACTGCGTGTCCTCGTCGAAGCACGTCTCGAACAGGGACCGGGCGGTGTAGTCCACCCCGACTGGGAAGCTGGGATAGATGGCCTGCGGCAGGATATCTACGACGCACTCGGGAACGACTACGGTGGCTACCCGCTTCTCGACGACAGCTATGTCCCCGTGTTCCGAGAGACGCCGTGGCTGTTCAACAACGAGTACTACCCCGAGACGCTCACGGACTCTGGGACGCACGGTACGTACCCCAACAACGGGAGGGCCCCCGTGTACAGTCGGGCGTCGGAACTGACGAATCGGAGCGGCGACTACTTCAAGGGTACGTCCGTCCCCGACTCGGAGATTCCGCCCATTATGCTGTTCTCCGACGACCACGGACGACCCGAGTACGAAACTCTACCCGACGGAGACGTAACCGAGAACCCCGGACAGTACCTCAGCGGCATCAGCGTCAGCGGTGGTGGGAACTTCCTGAACGGCACCTACGGTCCTGCTGGAGGCACATCGCTCCTTGACAGCAGCGACGACGGGAGTACAGTGGAGTCGCACATCGGTCTGCGATTTACGGTGTCGCTCCGCCACAACGACGACAGCGTGAACGCCGACCCGCTCGCGATGAACGGCGAGGACGGCTACCCGTTCTACGATGCGAATGGCGACCCGACCACGTGGCCCGAAGAGAATGTCGGATACGCCGGACTCCAGCGTATCGCCAACGACCATCCGGCGGTGCTGATGGAAAAAACGCAGGTCACGGTCAGCGCGGCGAACGAAGGCGCGACGGCAACCGGTACGGGCGTCCTCGGGGCAGACGCGAACTGAACTAACCGGGCTCAATTTTTCGGCAGCCTACGGTCAAACGGTCTACTTGCTGAGTAGCTGCATAGTACAACCGCGAGAATTTGACTTCGTACCTCGAACAAGCACGAGTGGCCTGCCGTAGCCACTGTTGACTGGCTTCCTGTCAGATAATACAAAGAGCTAAGCTCAGACGTTTACTCCAGTTGGAGTCTGTAGACACCAGACAGAGGTCGGAGTGAGCAGAATACTTATCATACAGAGATACAGTTAGGAACAAAGATAAATATGCACTACTGCGCCGATGGGTCCCCAATTGTTCCGTCTCACCGGCGTGAGGCTCTCACTGACCTCGTCCAAGATGTGGTCAACCGCATTCCTTCAGACAGCTATGAAGAGTCAGGAGTCCCCGCACCATTCATTCACGAGACTAGTCCCTCTACTATCGTTGCCGAATGCCTCCCTTTCTGTACAGGAGAGCCTAGAACAGATGCGGTATACGTGCTGGAGTGTCTCAAGAATTCATCGTACAGGCAGACTGCGTTGAACTACCTCGGACGAGTTGGCAAGCCTTGGGAGGGCCACGTGGATGAGGCGAACAGGCTCATCTACGTCGGAATGACGGTCAACCTACTGAATCGTCTCAATCAGCATCTGAACTCACCCGGTAACGCGGGAGCACATTTCACGACGGTCTTCCGCCCTGTACGGTTGCTTGACGTATCGTGGTGGCCATCATTCCAAGAAGCGATGAGAGCTGAGAAAGAAGTTGCAAACCAACTACGAGATAGATTCCCAAACGACTACGTTTACCAGCTGTAGGCTTGAGACAGCAGAAATTCTATTCGAACCAGACAACTCGGCAAGGGTCACGGTGGGAGAACTCTATGCACGCATTATCGGTGCCACTCTGGAGAACAGCTCCTACACACTAACATCAGTATGCAACCAGCCTCGCACTGGGACGCTCGTCGAAGGGTACGTTGACCCTGAAAACATCTTAATGCCATTCCTGAGGGAAGTTGTTCCAAGAAATACGCGTTGAAGCCTGTTCAAGCTTTGAGTTCGTCGGAAGACTACCGACGTACGCGTTTCGCGAACTATCTCAGTTCACAACGTGGTACGGTGCTTTATCAAGCGCTCGCTCATGCACGTCGACCTCGAACAAAACGTCTCTGAATAGCGGGTCAACGTCCCGTACCACAGCCACAATTGGCTCAATTGCCTGTGTGACTGCAATCCCTTCTACCGTCGAAACACCGAGTTTCTCTGCCGCTCCCCGGCGCGTCAGGTCACCTTTGAGATAATCGACAGTCGCTTGGACAGCCGGAATGAGAGCTGCTCGTCCGTGACGGTCGGTATAGCGACCGAGGTCATCATCGACGTTCGTTGCGCCGTAGGCCGCGATAACGACTGGCCCAATCTCGATAGTAGCCTCTATAGTCCAACTGCCGCTTACAGTAGATACAGTCCACTCGCCCTCTGTCTGCTCAGCAAGACCAATCTCGAACAGTGTGGTCGCGCAACTGCGAGTAGTGTTCTCTGAGAGCTCTAATCTCTCTTGTGAAGCAGCGAGTGTCGTTGGCGAGTTAATCAGCAAGTCAGTATACAAGCGAGGGAGGTCGGACTTGCTTAGCAACTCTCCAACGGCAAAGAAGCCCTGAGCAGTATTCATGAACTGTGGAGTATTCGAGGCGTTTTGCATGGTCTCCAGTTGGGTTCCAATTGACTCGAATCTACCCGATGATGAGCGCGCATTTCCGCTGTAACGACCCCAACCTCACTACACCTTAGCGTTTTCTCTGGGTACTACAAACCGGCTCTGTTGAAACCCTCAAATACGGACAGAAGTTGCGTGCTGACTACAGAGAGTGTATTCAGCACGGAGGATTCGTTTATTCCATCTCACCGACGCTGAACTAACTGCTGAGTAGCGCCTTGCGAGTGTATCGATGGGTGATGAAGCGAGCGAGAGTGTTGCTGCATATTTTAAACGTGGGTGCAGAGGAACTATTTGTGTCAAGTAAAAATATAGTTGGAGTCGCTCCGCTGGTGAGCGGGCTCTGGCTCGCCGGGACCGCAGGCATCCAACTCTTCAACAAGGGTCTGAGTGCGTGGCTGTTGGTGGCGCTCCTCGGCGGCTGTGGGGCAATTATCGTTGGTGTTGGTTCCCTCTTTGGGGTGGGTGGATTCGGTGCGACGAAGCCCGATAGCAACCAAACGACCCTCTCGTTGCTCGTTGGTGTCGCACTCTTGTGTCTGGTTGGAGGGGCTGCATTCGCCGTCTTGTGAGCCGGTCACGAATGGTTGGTGATAGACCACGCTCTATTCTGAGTGATTCGGCTCTTCCAGACTGGATGCTGTGCCAGTAGCCGATTCGCGCGCGGTATTCAGCACGGCCTCAACAAACTATCATCGACAGAGCCGTTGAACTATGATAGCATTCGTCTTCACAGCATCTGCTCGCGTACACATCCCAAACTGAGTGAACCGAAAGAAGACATATATCCCACAGTATCGACGAAATCCTAACAGAGCTTGACGCACATGACTGACGGCAAAACCGAGACCCAGAAGCAAATCGAATCAATTCGACTCGCCCGCGAAAGCAACCAGAAGTACGGGTATTCGACCAGAGAACTTGAAGAGATATTCGGAGCAGGTGATGGATGAAAGGGTTGACGGCCCCCGTGTCCACGACCACTTGAAGCGTCTACTGAAAGAACACGAAATTTCAGATTGGCGATTCAGAAGTGTAGTCCCTGTTGAGCGGCAATTTGAACCACATCTCCTTCCCGCATCCTCCGTTGCTCGAATTCTTCCGGCGTCAGTGCGATAAGGTCCGGAACCGGATAGCGGTCAGTATCCCATTCCCAGTAGATGCCGCCTGCGCGCTCGTGAAAACCCACATCAACAAAGTCAGCAGAGACAACGACGAGGTCAACATCGCTCTCAGAAGTTGCCTCCTGCCGAGCGACCGAGCCGTAGACAATGACCTTGTCGAGAGTCAGGTCGTTCCGAGCGGCTATTGAGCGGACATGGGTTGCAATGTCCTCAGTATCCGTATTTTCCGGAGCTCGAATTATCCGGACAGACTCAAACGCTGCGCGAATCTCCTTGATATCTCCGCCAGTAATCTCAGCTATCTCTTCAGGGCTCTTCCCACTCTTTCCAGTCATACTGTCACTGACAGTGGCATCTGGCAAAATGTCGTCGCTGTGTTACCCAGACATCAAACTCATCAATATCATGATTCCGCGGTTCTTCTCCCACTCCGGGAACCACTTTACCAATTCCATCCAACGAACCCATCAACCAACTCGCTGTCTCTTGACTAAGTGCCATAGGAGTCCGAGGATGAACAATGCCTCTCAACGAACTACTCACCAGACCTAACAGAATCGGGGCACCGTCCGAGAGCGGAGGGGTTACGAAACGCAGAGTCAACACTCTCTCTGCAACTCTTTTGCTACTCGTCACCTGACGCTGGGTCCCCATACCGCCGAATTATCGATATCGCAGTCATCCCCATCAGTGTCCCATACGAATATTTGAACGACCAGTCCATTGTCCACCATCCGAGCGCGAGCACTCCCAGAACAAGCACGAGTAGAACTACCCGATTGGGGATGACATCGTATACTAAGGACGTGACCCGCTGTTCTGCCTCAACCACTAAATTAGCATTCCCGGATTACGGAGAATCTTTCTCAAAAGCCTCCTGTTGATATTCTCAAGGAGTTCTCTGAAGAGTTCCATGGAACATTCTTAGGAACTGGAACAAGAGAATCGATACAATCCTGACTGCAACCTCGACCGAGAGTCATCATCTGAGTCTGTACTCGAACGACTCCATAATATGCAGTAGCACAGGATAAGTGCAAAGCAGTACTTCTGAGTCGGCGTATAGAGTCCGTTTCGCGAGCTATCTCAGTTCACAACGTGGTACGGTGCTTTATCAAGCACTCGCGCATGTACGTCTACTTCGAACGAAGCGTCTCTGAGCAGAGGGTCAAAGTCTCGTACCACAGCGACAATCGGCTCAATTGCCTGTGTAACTGCAATTCCTTCTGCCATAGAGACGTTCAGTTCAGTTGCGTCACCTCGGCGCGTCAGGTCGCCTCTCAGGTATTTTATCGTCGCCGAGACTGCAGGGATGATAGCTTCCTGTCCATGGCGGTCCGCATAGCGGGAGAGGTCTCCACTGATTGCGGTCGCCCCGTAGACCGCAATGACGACAGGTCCAATCCCAACGGTTAGTTCACTCGTCCAGATTCCGTATACAGGCCAAGCTGTCCACTTCCCGTTTGTCTTCCCGGTAAGACCTATCTCAGAGAGTTTGTGTGTATATTTCTGAGCAGTACTTATTGAGAATGCTGAACGTGGGGCGAATCACTATTACCTCTTTTTCCATCTACTGTATTTGAAAACCACACAGATATGGATTAGTCTTGTGATGTCTCTAAAGAGCTAATTAACCATTCTAGCGGCGTTTCAGAGAGATAAATTGAAACGCAATGCATATATGGTCTAGCCTCTACGATAAGCTGAGGAAAAGAAGATGGTCAACAACGAGGACAACCGGCGCGATGAAATCTCCGTTCCAGAAACGCGAGCGGGAGTAAGAGAGAAACGGTCTACCTCCGAACTCACGGAGTATGAGGACTGGCGCATGGAATTTGTTCAGTGGGTCCACAACCGAGCAAGAAGCCCTCTTGACTACGAGGGCATCAGCAGCGTAGAGTTCACCTCCCAAAACCGGGGTTGTCTGAGAGAATATATCAATGGGGGAGAATAAATGGTAGCCCCAGAAGACCACCCAATCCACGACAAGCCCATCCCAGAGTATTCATCAAAAGAGATGAACGTTCCAGAAGTTCGCGAGAGTCTACAGAAGAAACTCACGCCTCTCGAACTCCAGATGTTCGAGGACTGGAGGCTTGACTTCACCCGCTGGGCCTTCGACCGGGGGAAGAATGAGAGACGCGGAGAAGGCTACTCCTACCGGTCGATGCGCGATATCATCAACCGAGTTGAGCGATTCTGTGAATGGCTCTTCATAGGAAAAGAAGTCGGGAAGAATGGAGACATAGATGAGGTGATAGAAAGTGAAGAAGGTGAAAACTTCACCGTCAACTTCACTCCGGAACACCTGAACCGGTACTGGTACCACTTGGAGACAAATGGAAATCTAACAGACAGCAACCGTCGGACGGTCAACAATGTCTCACTCATACTCAAGCACCAAAGGATAGAGTGGAAGATACCAAACAGCGAGGAAGTATACGAAGATATACACCGAGAAGAAAGAAATGCAGCGTTCAAAGACTGGTTCCGTGACTATGAGTTGAAGGACATCAAATCGGCGTCACTCAGACTCAACATCGTCGACAAAAATCAGCTCAACGAAGAAGAATGGAACAAGAGAGCGGTATATCTATCTCAAGCACTTGGAAAGCCAAAATACGCACTCTCAGATGAAGACTGGGACAGCACTGTGTCTTGGAAATTACCTAGCTTGGTATACATGAGCTGTGACCTATAGTAACCGGTAGAACTTTTTACTCAGAGATAGTTGCAGTAGCTAGTGAATCATCTCGACGAGATCTCCGTCGAGGAATTGCAAGACGCTCTCGACAACGTGGACGGAAAGAAGCCGACACAAC